>NZ_JBICWS010000001.1:521609-864267 GCF_043199875.1 Streptomyces sp. NPDC048516
CCGCGGCCCCCCCCCGGGGGCCCCCCCCCCCCCGCCCCCCCGGGGGGGGGGCGGGGGGGGCCCCGGGGGGGGGCCCCCCCGCGCGGGGCCCCACCACACTGTGCGTGGCCGGGGCGGTCAGTGCTGGGCGGTGGGCGCGTTGGACGCCGTGACATTGACGGCGGCCCAGGCCTTGTCCACCGTCTTGTACTCGGTGCTCCCGGCGCCGTACAGGTCCTTGGCCGCGTGCAGCGTCGCGGCCCGGGCGTCATGGAAGTCGGTCGTGGAGACCATGTACCGGGTGAGCGCCCGATAGTAGATCGCCGTCGCCTTCTTCCGGCCGATGCCGGTCACCTTCGAGCCCTTGTAGGTGGCGGAGTCGTAGTGGACACCACCGATCGTCTTCTTGCCGCTGCCCTCGGCGAGGAGGTAATAGGCGTGCGAGGAGACGCCGGAATGGCCGTGCACCTCTCCGTCGTAGGACGCCTTCGACCAGTAGTCGACCGCGCCTTCGAGCTTGTCGAGGGACGGCTTGTCCAGACGGCGCAGGAACTTCTGGCCGAGGCCGAGCTTCTCGCCCAGCAGGTAGTTCGGCGGGTTCTTCGGGTTGTTGGCCGAGAACTCGACCGCGCTGCCGAAGATGTCCGACAACGACTCGTTGAGGGCACCGGGCTCGCCGAACTCGTTCCCCTCCTCGTCGGTGCGGGTGGGCTGCAGATCGGCCGTTGCCTCGACGACACCATGGGTGAGCTCATGGCCGGTGACGTCCAGCACGACCATGGGCTTGGTGAACGTCTTGCCGTCGCCGTCCCCGTAGAGCATGCAGCCGCAGTCCCGGGACCAGTACGCGTTGCCCACCTTCTTGCCGAAGTGGACCAGGGCGTGGGCACCGCGGCCGTCGTTCTTGATGCCGTTGCGGCCGAAGGTCTTCTTGTAGAAGTCCAGGGTGCTGGTGATGCCGTACTGGGCGTCGACGGCGGCGGTCGTCCGGTCGCTCGTGGTGCCGTTGCCCCAGCGGTTGGTGGTGCTGGTGAACGCCTTGCCGTCGGTGAACTTCTTCGCCTCCTTGTCACCGGCGTCCCGGGTCTCGGTGTTCCCGCGGGTGGAGTCCTTGAGGGTGAAGGACTTCTGCGCGGTCCGGGTGGTGGACAGCGGCACCTTGCCGACGAAGAGGGAGGCACCGGAGCCGGTGGCCGCGGAGGGGAAGCCGGCGCTCCCGGCCGCCTTTTCCGTGGCGGCCGGGGCGGCCGGGGCGGTGGAGCCCAGGCCGGTCGAGGGGCTGAGCCGTTCGCCCCGGGCGCGCAACTTGGCCTGGACGGCGGGCGACAGGAAGGAGTCGTCGACCGGGGTGTTGCTGAGCACCGCCCCGGAGGCCGCGTCGAGGACGAGCGTGCGGGTGCCGCCGGCCTCGGAGATGCGGCTGTCGGCGACCTGTACCCGGTAGGCCAGCGTGGTCCGGTTCTTGCGGGCGTCCACGACCAGTTCGGGCTCGTCGGCGCGGCCCTTCGCCACGGCGGCGGCCTTCGTCCTGGCCTGACCGGCCGACAGCTTCGGGTTCGCGTCGGGCACATCGACCTGGTGGCGGTAGGCCCGGGTCACGCTCTCGTAAGCGGACTTGGCGGTCAGGTGGATGACGAGGTCGCCACCGAGCACCGGCATCCCACGGTGGGTGCGGACGAAGCGGACATGCTGGCGGCCGTCCGGATCGATGAGTGTGTCCGTGACCTTGAGGGTGTCCTTCTTGCCGACTCCGGTGGCCGAGGCGTGTGCGTACGCGGCGGCACGGGCCGCCTCCACGGCCTTCTGGGGAGCGGGAGTTGAGGCGGAGGGGGAAGCGGCCGGCGAAGCCGCGGGGCCGGCGAAGGCGCTGCCCGCCGCCCCCGCGGTGAGAGTGGCGGCCGTCGTCACGGCGACGGCGATGGCCAGGCGGCGCCCGCGTATGTGGGGTCTACGCACTGCTGTGGGTCCTTAGCGCTGCGGGGGCGGTCGGCTGGCCAACCGCCCGTACGCGCGGTGCTGTTGTGCACCACGGGGGCCGTGGGGCCCCGCGCAAACCCTGGTATGTCTGGCATGGGCATGTAAAGCGAAATGATCAGAATGCGAGATTTCTGATCGAGATTTCACAATTAGCGAGCTTGAGATGGTCAGAAGATGACCAGCAGTGCTCTATGGGGAGAGACATGGAGTGGCGCCACTTGGTTGCTCGGGAGTTGCGCCGAACTGTGAACTGCCGGTGATTCGGCATCGTTCGCTCGGCTCGGCTCGGCTCGGCTCGGCTCGGCTCGGCTCGGGTCCGGCCCGGTCCGGCCTGGCCCGGCCTTCACCGAAGGCGCGTCGATGCGCGGCGGGGTGGTGCCTGAGGGCAGGGCGGAGGAGGGGAGGCGTGGGGGAGGCGCGGGACGGCGAGCTGAAGGCCGCCGGTCGGTCAGGCGGGCGACCTGGCGGCGGTCGCGGCCGTGCCCGGGGCCATGCGGCATCGCCTGTCGGACGCCGCGCGGAGGCCGGTGATCAGAGTGCTCCCGCGCTCACCGATGGGGTAGCGCCGGCCGGAGGGGCCGCGCTGAGGTGTGGGGGCCGGGCCGGCCTGTGTAGGCGGCGCTGATCGTTCGGGTCGCGCAGACCGTTCGGGCCGCGGTGGGCTACCGGTGGAAGAGCTCCTCCAGGGAGGCCTCGGCTCGTTCTCCACCACGGGCGGCTTCGACGACGGCCTGGTGGAAGGCGCGGCTGGCTTCTTCGGAATGGCACGGGACGGGGCTGCCGGCCATGGTGTACCAGTCGGTGGCTCCGGTGTACTGCACAGCCACATGGGCCAGGTCGTCCGACCAGGTCGTGTGGATGGTCAGGTCGCCGTTGATCACGCCGATCTCCGCGGTGCAAACCGCGCCGGGTAGGGCGTGGATCCCGACAGTGGTCCAAGATGCCCAGGTCATGGTGTTCCCCTCGGCGGCAAGGGCCCCGGCCGGCGGCCGGGCGCGGTGACTCAAGTTTGGCACTTGAGGTGCGGGAGCGCACCGCATGCGGCGGCCCAGATTCCACAAGAGACGCGTGGGCCCCGGCGGACCCTCGCGTCCGGCGGGTCGTCCACGCCGGCGCTCGGGGCACCGCCGGGCCGAAGCGGCGGCATTTCGGCCCGTGGCGGCCGGTTTTCCTGGGTGAGGTCGGTGGCTGCTCCGGGCCCGCATCGGTCACCGTCCGTGCCCGGCCCATGGGGGCAGGCCGTCCCGTCCTCGCACGCCGTGAGCGGCGACGCGCCGGCGATGTGCACCGGCCGGTGCGCGACCTCCCGGAGCAACCGTGCGGGAGACGCCCGGCCCGGGGCCGGGCCGCCGCCCGATCGTCGCCCACACCGGGGTGCTCCACGTGCTCTACGTGCTCTACGTGCTTCGGACGCTTGCATGCGCTCTTTGGCGCTCTATGCGCTCTCGTGCGCGACAAGGGCCCTCGTCCTGCATCCCTCCGGCACCGATCACTTGGTCCAAGTGCGGTGCCGGCTGGAGGACTTGGGAATCGCCGTGCTCGTTGTCGGCCATGAGCGTCCGGGCTCCCGGTGAGCAGCCGGGCCGGGGAGTGCCGATGTCGCGGCGGAATCTCAGTCGATGACCGTATGGAAGAAGGTGACGGCGGCCCCGAAGGCAGCGCCGCCGACGAGAGTGGCGGAAGCCGGGGTGCCGCCGTTGAAGAAGGTGAGCACACCGGCGCCGATAGCGGTGAGGGCGCCAAGCAGGAAGATGACGGCGGCGCGCTGACTCAGCAGGGTTGATCTGTTGTCGGACACATCAACTCCGATCTGCGCGGGAGCGACGGATCGCTCGGTGCGGATGCTGATGCTCTGACTGATCTTCTCATCCCACTCAACGGATTTTCGGCAGCACACGAGGAATTTCGGAAAGAGCCACGGAAAGAATCAAGGCGGGCCTGGGGGCCGGGCGAGGGCGCGGGGACGGAGCGGTCGCCGAACTCCCCCTGGATGGCGGGCTTTGCCGTGTGGTCCGCCATCGCAAGGGTGCGCTGCCCGGGCTGACGGGCCGGGCGTCGGCGATGCGGGGTTTCCTTACGCGGGTCGCGTCCGCGAACAGTCGAATCGACGGCGGACAGGCGGCCGCTCCTCAGCGTTCGGCGCTGCTTCCCTGCGGGGCGGGCCTTTCGCGGCCCGGCACCTGCCGGGTGATCGCGAGGACCGCCATATCGTCGTCGCGCGGTCCGCCGGTCCAGCGCTCGACATCCGCCGCCAAGCGGTCGATCAATTCCCGGGGCCCTCGGAACGGGCCCTGGTCCGCCAGCTGTGTCGCGGGGTCGTAGAACGTTCCGGTGTGGTCCCTGGCCTCCGTCACCCCGTCGGTGATCAGCAGGAGTGTGCTGCCCGCCGGGAACGGCCAGTCGGTGGGCCCGGTCCGTCCCGCGCCCAGGGCACCCATCCCCAGCGGAAGGCCCGGATCGTCGACCTCCAGTGCGCGCACCTCGTCGTCGTGGCAGAGGTAGGGCGCGGGGTGGCCGCAGTTCAGCAGCCGCAGCCCCGCGGCCCCCGGGAGAACTTCGCAGATCAGGGCCGTGATGAAGCCTTCGAGCCGGTTCTCCTCCGAGGTGTGCTCGCTCTCCCTCAGCAGTGCGTGCTCCATCCGGTCGGCCAGCGCCCGCAGGTCCAGCTCCTGCTCGGCGGCCTCGCGGAACGCGCCCAGCAGCACCGACACGGCGCTCACCGCCCCGAGCCCCTTGCCCCGCACATCGGCGATCATCAGCCGTACGCCGAACGGGGTGCGCTGGACGGCGTAGGCGTCGCCGCCGATCCTGGCCTCGCTCTGCGCGGCCTGGTAGCGGGCGGCGATGGCCAGCCGGCCGATACGTTCGGGTGGGGCGGGCAGCACGGCACGCTGGGCCGCCTCCGCCACCGAACGGACGACGTCCAGATGGCGTCCGTAACGGGCGATCACCCGGTTGACCCCGACGCCCATGAGCGCGGCGAAGAGGGTGTTGACGAGCTCCAGATGGCCTTCGAGGTTGTCGGCGGTGCCGTCCTTCACCGTCAGTGCGAAGACGCCCACGACGATGGCGACGCCGATCGCCAGGGTGTGCCGCAGGGAGAGCAGCGCACCGGCCGTGACGCTGGCGGCCGTCAGCATCGGGTCGCCCCAGTAGTCCGCCGGCGAGAACGCGTCCCAGACGAGCCCTCCGGCGACCAGAACGCTGGGAGCGAACTGGACGTATCGGGGCCATCGCGGAGAGAAAGGGGGCATAGGGATTCCTGACCAGCCATCCATGTCGGGTAGCAGGAATATGCCTGTTTCGGGGAGATTTATACAGCGGGCTCCGGTGGTCGGGCGAGGCCCGCGGCTCGCCCGACCGGTCCCTGTACCCCGTAGCTGTATCCCGCAGCCTTCGGCCACGGACGTGCCCGGGAGGGCCGAACGTGTGTCACTCCGCCGCGGCGTCGTACGGCGGTGGGCAGCCGGTGGTGGCCGGCGCCGCGAGCGCCGCGGCCCGTACGAGAAGATCCTCGTCGCGCAGCAGCACCGCCAGGTCGCCGGGGCCGCCGGCCGGGACGCGGCCGTCAGTCACTCGGGACGTGGCCGCCGGGCACCCGGGAACAGCCGCCCGGTACCCGGGAAACATCCGTCCGGCCCAGCGAATGCGGTCCCCCGGCGCCCGTGTCGCCGGGCGGTCCCGGCCGGCTGCCGGATAGCGTCGAGGCCCAGTACAGCGCCGCCCGCCGCCGCCCGACCACCGCGGCGCGGCCCTGCCGGGTGCCCGGGCGGCCGACGAGGAGGTGGGCCGTGACCACGTGGCCGGCCGTGGTGTTCGCAGTCCTCGCGGCAGCCAGCAATGCGCTGGCCACGGTCCTGCAGCGGCGCGCCGCCCGTACGGTCCCGTTGTCCACCGGACTGCGCCTCGGCCTGCTCGTCGACCTGCTGCACCGTGCGGTCTGGCTCGGCGGGATGCTCGCGGTCGTCGCCGCGGCCTGCTTCCAGGCGCTGGCGCTGTCGCAGGGCGCGCTGTCGGTGGTGCAGCCCCTCTTCGTCCTCGAACTGCCCCTCGCCCTGCTCATCGGACGGGCCCTGCTGGGCGGACGGATCCCCCGCACCGGCTGGATCGGTGTGGGGCTGCTCGTCGTCGGGCTCGGATCCGCCCTCGCCGCCGCTGCGCCCACCATCGGCACCACCCACGCCCCGTTCGACCGCTGGGTGCCCGCCCTGGTGGTCTGCGCCGCGGTGATCGCCACGGCGGTCGGTGCCGCGCTCCGCCGCGGGGCAGGCGGCGTACGGGCCGCCTGCTTCGCCGGGGCGACAGCGGTCGGGTACGCCCTCACCGCGGCCATGCTGAAGGACGCCACCCATGCCTGGCAGACCGGCGGCCCCGCCGCGTTCTTCAGCACCTGGCAGACCTACGGCTTCGCCGCCACCGGCGTACTGGCCATCTTCCTCCTGGAAAACGCCATGCAGTCGGGCCCGCTGACCGCCTCCCAGCCGGTCCTCACCCTCGGCGACGCGCTGGTGAGCCTGTCGCTGGGCGTCACCCTGTACGACGAACGGGTACGGACCGGCTGGTGGCTGCTGCCCGAGGCGCTGGGCATCGGGCTGGTCCTGTGGGGCGCGGTGCTGCTCTCCCGCGTCGCCCTGGCCCAAGACCTGACAGGCGCTCAGGAGACGACACCGGCCGCCGCCCGCGACGCCGGTACGGCGCCGGGACCGGCGGATACCTGAGCGCCGTGCGGTGGCGGGGCTACCGGAGCCACCCGCGCCCCCGGTAGCCCCCCGCCGCACCACACGAGTCTCATCGCGTGAACCTCAGCGCATGAACCTCACCGCGTGCAGCTCAGCGCATGAATCTCACGGCATGAGGCCCACGGCATGACGTTCCCCGTATGAGCCTCACAGCATGACGTGCTTGACCTGGGTGTAGTCCAACAGGCCCGCGAGGGACAGATCGCTGCCGTAGCCGGAGTGCTTGACCCCGCCGTGCGGCATCTCCGACACCGTCGTCCCATGGGTGTTCACCCAGACGATCCCGGTGTGCAGGGCGCGGGTGGCCCGCATGGCACGCGCGTGATCGGCGGTCCACACGCTCGCCGCCAGACCGAAGCGGACCCCGTTCGCCAGCCGGAGGGCCTCGGCCTCGTCGGTGAAGGGCTGCACCGTCACGACCGGACCGAAGATCTCCTCCTGCACGATCTCATCGTCCTGGCGTACCCCGGCAACGACCGTGGGGGCGTGGAACCAGCCCGCCCCGCCCGGTGCCGTGCCTCCCGCCACCACCTCGGCATGGTCCGGCA
This sequence comes from Streptomyces sp. NPDC048516, assembly GCF_043199875.1. Lineage (NCBI taxonomy): Bacteria > Bacillati > Actinomycetota > Actinomycetes > Kitasatosporales > Streptomycetaceae > Streptomyces > Streptomyces sp. NPDC048516. Next base: position 528,853 of record NZ_JBICWS010000001.1, read on the forward strand.
GGCGGCTCAACAACCCCTGCACGGAGGAGAGTTGAGCCTGACTGTTGAGCGGTCCGTAGTCGGCGGCCGGATCGCCGGGCGGCCCGGTCCGCAGGGTGCGCGCCGCCGCCGCGAACGCGGTCACCAAGGCGTCGTAGCGGCGGTGGTGGACCAGGAACCGGGTGGGGGCGGTGCAGTCCTGGCCGGCGTTGTAGTACGCCACGGCCGCGAGTTCGGCCGCGGCGGCCCCGGCGTCCACGTCCTCGTGGACGAGCACCGGCGCATTGCCGCCCAGTTCCAGGTGCACCCGTTTGAGGTCCGCCGCGGCGGTGGCGGCGATCTCCCGCCCGGCCCGGACACTGCCGGTGACGGCGACGAGCCGGGGCACCGGGTGCGCGGTCAGCGACCGCCCGGTGTCGCGGTCCCCGCAGACCACATTGAGCACGCCGGGCGGCAGATGCTCCGCGGCGATGCGGGCGAGCAGCACGGTGGAGGACGGGGTGGTGTCGGCGGGCTTGAGGACCGTGGTGTTGCCCGCCGCGAGCGCCGGGGCGACCTTCCACGCGGCCATCATCAGCGGGTAGTTCCAGGGGGTGATCTGCACGCAGACACCGACCCGTTCGCGACGCAGTACCGAGGTGCGGCCCTCGGTGTACTCGGCGGCGGCCGCCCCCGGCAGATTGCGCGCCGCCCCCGCGAAGTAGCGGAAGGTGTCGATGACCGCGGGCAGTTCCTCGGTCCGGAACTGCTCCGGCGGCTTGCCGGTGTCCCCGACCTCGGCGGCCACCAGGGCGTCGGCGTGCTCCTCGATCGCCTCGGCGATCCGCAGCAGCGCCCGCTGCCGCTCGCCGGGAGTGGTCGTCGACCAGCGGGCGAGGGCGGTCTGTGCGGCGGTGCAGGCCGCATCCGTGTCGGACGGGCCGGAGCGTGGCGCGCTGCCGTGCACCTCGCCGGTGGCGGGGTTGACCAGGTCCATCGTCGCGCCGGAGGCCGCCGGGCGGTCCGTCCCCGCGAGGTGATTGCGGAGCGGGGCGGGCATGGGGGCCTCAGCCATGACGCAGCACCTCCCGTGCCGCGTCGCGGCCGGTGCGCACCGCGCCCTCCATATAGCCGGCGACCCACTGGTCGGACCCGCAGACGTAGAAGGGCGGTTCGTGTGTGCCGTGCAGCGGGCCGACCGCCATCACATCGCCGGGATTCCACTGCGTGACGTACCCCTGGGTCCAGGGGTCGGTGCCCCACAGCCGCAGATATGACGTGAACGGCTGGAAGGCCTCGGCACCGTAGAGGCGCGCCACGTCCGAGAGGAGTTCGTGGTCACGGACCGAGGCGGGCATGCCCAGCAGGACGCCGTAGCGCTCGGGCGGAATCAGCGCGGAGAGGATGCCCTCGCTCTGCGGCCAGGTGCTGCCGAGCACGCCTTCACCTTCGGAGAGACCGTTGAGGCCCCGGCTGCGCCAGAAGGGCTTGTCGTAGGCCGCGGCGAACTTGGCCGCGACGGCGTGCCGCTGGCGGTGCAGCGAGGCGAGCCGGGCCCCGGAGACGCCGGTGACGGCGACCGAGCGGAGCGGACCGACCGGCAGGGCGCTGACCACGGCATCCGCCGTCAGGGTCTCCCCGCAGGCCAGCCGCACCCGGCAGCCTCCCGGCCGCACCGCCACTTCCTCGACGGGCGCTTCGAGCCGGATGCGGCGGCCGAGTTCCGCGGCCATGCGCAGCGCCACCGTCGCCGAGCCCTCGGCCACCCGCAGGCCCTCCCAGTCCTCGTAGGCGTAGGGGTCGTCACCGGGGACCGCGGCGTGCTTGCGCAGCGCGGCGAGCAGCGAGATGCGCTCGTAGGAACCCCCGGCCAGGGCGAGTTGGCCGATCTCCCAGAGCCGGACGACGGCGGGGCTCGCGCCTTCGCCGCGCAGCCAGGCGCCGACCGGCAGGCGGTCGAGGGCCGCCGCGTGCGGATGAGCCCACGGGTCCCCGGGGTCGACGGTCCGGGCCAGCGCGACGAAGGCGTCGGTGACCTTACGGTGGCAGGCCTCGTCACCGGGACCGAACCAGTGCGGCGGATCACCGGCCGAGACCCCTTCGGGGGTGGCCCGCGCCATCTTGCCGGGTTCGGCGACATAGCTGGGAATGAGGGTCAGGCCGAGCTCCGCGGCCAGCGTGAGGTAGGCGGTATGGGCCCGGCCGACCACCTCTCCGCCGAGCTGGACCAGCCGGCCGTCGGGCAGCACGGCCTGCTCGACGCGTCCGCCGACCCGGTCGCGGGCTTCGAGGACGAGGACGTCGGCGCCGGCCGCGCTGAGGTCACGCGCCGCGGCGAGCCCGGCGAGGCCGGCACCGAGCACGATGACATCGTGGTTCATGGGGAGGGCTTCCTTTGCTGTCGGTGAACGGCTGCCGGTGCGGGCGCACCGGGGCCCGGCCGGCGCACCGGCCGGAGCGGGCCCGCGCTGATCCGGAGGGCACGGCCCTACTCCAGGACCAGGCAGTGCTCCGGCCGCCAGCCGATCTCCACGCTCTCGCCGCCGCTCCAGCGGTCCTCCATGCGCGAGCGGTCGGTGTTCTGCTCCAGTACGGACACCGTGACGCCGGGGGCGAGTTCGATCAGATAGGTGGTGGTGGGGCCGGAGTAGACGGTCTCCCGGACCACGCCCTGCACCAGCGCCATGCCCGGTTCGAAGTCGGAGAGCCAGATCTTCTCCGGCCGGACCGACAGGCTGACGCTGCTGCCGTCGGCCACGCCGCTCCGGTCGCCGACCGGGAGAGCCGGGCCGCAGTCGAGGACGACCCGCCCGCCCCGGTAGGTGCCGGGGACCAGGTTGGAGGTCCCCATGAAGGACGCCACGAAGCGGCTCGCGGGGCGTTCGTAGACGTCCTCCGGCGTGCCGCACTGCTCCACGTGGCCCTCGTTCATCACCGCCACCCGGTCCGACATGGTCAGCGCCTCGTCCTGATCGTGGGTGACGAAGACGAAGGTGATGCCGACCTCGCGCTGGATCTGCTTGAGTTCGACCTGCATCCGCCGCCGGAGCTTGAGGTCGAGCGCGGCCAGCGGCTCGTCGAGCAGCAGTACCTGGGGCCGGTTGACCAGGGCGCGGGCCAGGGCGACCCGCTGGCGCTGGCCGCCGGAGAGCGTACCGGGCTTGCGGTCGCCCAGACCGCCGAGCTGCACCCGTTCGAGCATGGCGCCGACCCGCTCGCGGATCTCGGCCCGGCCGACGCCCTTGCGCTTGAGGCCGAAGGCCACGTTGTCGGCCACCGAGAGGTGGTCGAAGAGGGCGTAACTCTGGAAGACCGTATTGACGTTGCGCTTGTCCGGCGGGAGCGCGGTCACGTCCTCGCCGCTGAGCAGAATGGTGCCCGCGGTGGGGTCGGTGAAGCCGCCGATCATCCGCAGCGAGGTGGTCTTGCCGCAGCCGGACGGGCCCAGCAGGGAGAAGAACTCGCCGGGCGCGATGTCCAGGGAGAGGTCCTGCACCGCGTAGGAGCCGCCGTAGTTCTTGCTGATGTGGTCGAGCCGGACGGCGGGCGCCTCGCCGGCCGGGGCCGCACCGGGGGAGGGGGCGTGGGAGGAGGTCATGGGTGTCACTTCCCGGAGAGCAGATCGAGGCCACCGCGGCGGCCGAACAGACGCGGGATGGCCAGGGCGAGCCCGATGAGGCCGATGGAGCCGACGAGCATCAGCGTGCCGACCGCGTTGATGGTGGGCTGTACGCCGAACCGGATCGCCGAGTAGATGCGGACGGACAGCGGCTGCGGGTCCACGCCGGTGGTGAAGTAGGCCAGTACGAAGTCGTCGAAGACCAGGGCGAAGACGAGGACGGCGGAGGCCAGGATGCTGGGCAGCAGCGCGGGCAGGGTGACCAGGCGGAGCGCCTGCCACCGGGTGGCGCCCAGGTCCATCGCGGCCTCCTCCACCTCCGGGTTGAGGGCGGCGATCCGCGAACGCAGGATCACCGTCACATAGGAGATGGAGAAGGTGATCTCGGCGAGCATCACGGTGCCGGAGGAGAGCGTGATGTCCATGCCCTTGAAGAGCAGCATCGCGGCGACCCCGGTGACGATCTCCGGGGTGATCAGCGGGACCAGCATGATCAGGCCGGCCAGCGAGCCGAGCCGGGTACGGCAGCGCACCAGCCCCAGGGCCAGCGCCACGCCCAGGACCACCGAGCCCGCCATGGCCACCAGGCAGACCCGCAGGCTCATGCCGAGCGATTCGATCAGCACGTTGTCGTGGAAGAAGGCGGAGTACCAGCGGAGGCTGAAGCCCTTGAAGACGGTGAGGGACTTCTGCCCGTTGAAGGAGAAGAGGACCACCACGCCGATGGGGAGGTAGAGCAGCAGGAAGAAGAGGGTGGTGACGGTGAGGGCTAGCCGGGGCCTGCGGTCGGTGCCGCGGCGGTGCCGGCGGTGCGGGGGGCGGAGCGTCATCGGGCGGCCTCCGCCTCGTCCTTGCGGGTGCGCCGCAGATAGCCGAGCATCCCGATGAAGAGCACCGCCATCATCAGCATGGTGAGGGCGGAGCCGAGCGGCCAGTTCTGGCCCTGGAAGAACTTGTCCTGGATCAGGTTGCCGATCATGATCTGGTCCGGCCCTCCCATCAGCTGGGCGCTCACGAAGTCGCCCATGGCGGGCAGGAAGACCAGGACGGCGCCCGCGGCCGCGCCCTGGCGGGTCGCCGGGAGGGTGACGAAGAAGAAGGTCCGCAACGGCCCTCCGTACAGATCGCGTCCCGCCTCGATCAGCGAGAGGTCCATCCGCTCCAGCGCCGCGTACAGCGGGATGATCATGAAGACGATGAAGCCGTAGACGAGTCCGGCGATGACCCCGACCCCGCTCTGCAGGATCTTGGTGTGCGCGTCGGCGAGTCCGACCGCGCGCAGCGCCTTCAGCACGGGCCCGCCGTCGGACAGCACCACCGACCAGCCGTACATCCGCACCAGGTAGTTGGCGAAGAACGGGACGACGATCGCGGCGATCAGCAGATTCTTGAACCGCCCGCCGTGCAGGGCGATGGTGTAGGCGACCGGATAGGCCACGACCAGGCAGACGGCGCAGGCGATCAGGGCGAAGCCCAGCGAGCGCAGCAGCACGATGCGGTAGGCCGGGTCGGCCATGGCCGCGATGTTGTCGAAGTTGAACCCGAACCGCGGGTTGCCGAGGGGGTCGGTGGTGCCCAGGGCCAGGGTGGCCACGAGGATCAGGGAGGCGATGAGGAACCCGGTCATCCACAGGGTGCCGGGGAGCATCAGCCAGGTCCACAGCCGGGTGCCGGACGCGGAGCGCCCGCGCCGGTCCCGGAGTGCTCCGGAGGGGGTGCGTTGTGCCATGTCAGCCGGCTTTCACGTGGGTCCAGGCGGTATCGCGGGCCTGCTCGCCCTTCGACGACGCATTGCGGAAGAAGAGATCGGCCTTGAGGTCGTCGGGGGCGACCAGGCACTGCGGGAACGGCTTCACGATCGAGGCGTAGACGTCCTCGCTGCCGCCGACCGGCATGGGGTAGCCGATGTACCGGATGTTCTTCCGCACGTTCTCGGGTCTGAGCATGTAGTCGATGAAGAGCATCGCCGTACCGGGGTGGCGGGCGTTGGCGGGAATCGCGTAGCAGTCCGAGTTGATCGGCGCGCCCTCCCGCGCCACTTCGAAGCCGAGCACGGACGGGTCCTTGGCCTGTCCGAGCATCGCGGCCATGTCACCGCTCCAGGCCTGGGTCATCGCCGCGTTGCCGTTGAGCAGGTTGTTGTAGCTGTCGCTGGAGAAGCCGCGCAGCCGGGGGCGCAGGCTCTGCAGCGTGGCGGTGATCCGGGCGAGGTCGCGGTCGTCGGCGGTGTCGACGTCCAGGCCGAGTTTGAGGGCGGCCATGCCCAGCACCTCGTCGCGGTCGTCGAGGACGAAGACCTTTCCCTTGGCCCGGGCGTTCCACAGGTCGCCCCAGGAGCCGGTCAGGTCGTCGCCTATCCGGTCCTTCCGCCAGCCGATGCCCGTCTTGTACATGGTGAACGGGACGGTATGCGCGGAGCGGCGGTCGTACCAGGGGTCGGCGAAGTAGCGGTACCGGCCGAACACCGCGTCGGCATGGCGCAGCCGGGAGTGGTCGATACGGCGCAGCCGCCGGCCCTCGGCCAGCCGCTGCGCCCATTTCGCGGTGGGAAAGATGATGTCGTAGCGGTTCCCGGCGTTGAGCTTGGCGGCCATGCCCTCCATCGAGTCGAAGTTCGACTGGATGACCTTGACGCCGTACTCCTTCTCGAATCCGTCGAAGACGGCCGGGGCGACGAAGTCCGCCCAGTTGAAATAGACCAGGTCGCCGTCCGCCTTCACGTCGATCGGCCGGTCCGGATCGCCGAAGGCGTTGCGGTCCTCCGGCAGAAAGCCGCATCCGGCCAGGCCGAGGCCGAGAGCCGCGGCGGCGCCCGAGCGCAGGAACGCGCGCCGGGACGGAGATGGAGGTTCCTCGGGGGACATGGGGTCCTCTCCGTAGGGGATGTGCGCTGCTTCAGGGAGCGGTCACGGATGCACGGAAGCCCTGTCCTCCGTGCGGGACCTGTCAGCCGTGGCGCGGGGCGTCGCGCGCCGAGGGGACGGCTCATGGCGCTGTCTCACCGGTGGGGGTCAGCGCATCGCGCCACCGAGGTCGGTGCGTACCCGGTCGGCGAACCAGCCGACCGCGGCCTCGCGGCGGGACAGGGGGCCCGGCTCGAAGCCCGGGGTGCCGAGGCCTTTTTGCACCCGGGACACCAATTCGGCGTCTTCGTCATTGGTGATCCAGCCGATGTGGATGTTGAGCCGGCGCGCGAGCCGGGTCCGCGCGCTCGTCCCGCGGCGCGTGTAGAAAGCGCCGGGGACGGCCACCCTGTCGACCGCCGTCGGTATGGCGGTCCAGGCAAGCACATGGTCGGGGTAGAAGTCGATGAGCGTGTTGGGGTAGATCACCGCGTACCGCCAGATCCGCCGGTCGGCCTCGGTCAGCCCCGGCATGGGGGAGGCGAGGCGCTGGTAGAGCCGCTCGGCCCAGTTCGACGACGGCTTGTCGCGCAGCGGTGAGGCGAAGAGGACATAGGACTCGGCGGTCTCGCTGGTGTAGCCCTGGTAGTCGAGCAGGCGCATCAGCCCGGGGTGGGCGACCGGGACGTGGTAGCCCTCCAGGTAGTTGTCGACCGCGACCTTCCAGTTGGCCTGCTGTACCTCCGCGCCGGCCAGGTCGTGGATGCGGCTGCGTCCGACGGGCACCAGATCGGCCCCCGCGTAGTGGCCGACGGCCTTCGCCAGCCCGGCGCACTGCTCCGCCAGCGGAACGGCGTCCGGATCGAGGTTGGCGAAGACGAACCCCAGGAACGACTCGACCCGGACCGGGAAGAGGCCGAGGGCGGGCTTGTCCAGGCAGGGGATCTGCCGTGCTTCGGGCGCGCCGACCAGCCGTCCGTCGAGCTTGTAGGTCCAGCCGTGATACGGGCAGCGGATGGCCTTGCCGGACGCCTCGGGGGCGGAGACCAGGCGGGTGCCGCGGTGCCGGCACACATTGAGGTGCCCGGTCAGGGTGCCGTCCTCGGTGCGGACGACCAGGACCTCGCGGTCGGCGACGGTGGCGGCGAGCCGTGCGCCGGGGCCGGGGAGATCGGACTCGTGGCACACGAGCTGCCAGGACTTGGCGAAGATGTGCCGCGTCTCGGCGGCGGCCGTGGCCGGGTCGGTGTAGTAACGGCCGGACAGCGCCCGGCCGGGGACATCCTGGGGGGTCGGTGCCGTGGTGGCTTCGGGGTGCATCGGGTCGCTCCTCCATGCCGCACTGGGCGCTGGGTGCCGAGGCGGCAGGGCGCGGTGAAAGGTCCCTGAACCGGCGCACCGGCGCCCCGGATCCGTGCTGACTAATTGGTCAGTCAGATTGCTGGCGGGTTTCAACGAAATCAAGACTTGTGTCCTGACTAATTGGTTAGTTAGCTTAGTGGCATCGCCGCTCCGGCGCTCCGCCGCACGGATCCCGGGCAGCGAGCGGGCGCGCCACGCCCCGATCACGCAGGCCGAAACCCCGTAACGGCACGTCACCGGCACATCACCCCGGCACCGGGTCGCCCGGCTCCGCCCCCACCCCGCCGCCCCGGCCCGTGCCGGCCCCCCACCCCTCTCCCCGGAGGCACGCATGAGCGGTCGTCGGAACCTGATCTGGCTCGGGCTCACCCCCGAACCCGAGCGGGAGCTGCCCGCCACCGTCGCGGCCCTGCGTGGCGCCGCGCGGCGGACGCCGGACGTCCTTGCGGAAGCGACCGCGGCCGCGACCGCGGCCGAACGACGCCGCGTCGAGCGCCTGATCCTGCACGGCACCCAGCACGGCTGGCTCCGCTACCTCGCCGAGGTGACCGACCTGGTGACCGCGGTCGCCGGCCGTACCCGCCCCGGCGACCGCCGGGCCGCACTCCGTGCGGCCGAGGTCGTGCTCGACCACCACCGCATGCTGGTCGGCCTCCCCGGGCCGGGGTACGACCGGACGGCCGCGGACCGCAGTGCCCTGGAACGCGCGGTGCGCACCCTGCGCACCACCCCACCGGACGGAGACCGAGGATGACCGGGACCGAATCGCTCCTACCGCAGGGGACCCCCTCCGTGCTCGGCGCGATGCCCGGCGTGACCGAGGACGCCAGGGCGTACCTGGCCGCCGGCGGCTACCGCAGGGCGATCGGCGCGGCGGAACTCCTCGACCGGCTCGACGGCCTGCGCGGACGCGGCGGCGCCGGCTACCCCACCGCGGCGAAACTCCGCGCCGTCCGCGACGCCGGGCCCCGCCCCGTCGTGGTGGCCAACGGTGAGGAAGGCGAGCCCGGCTCCGTCAAGGACCGCTGGCTGCTGCGGGCCCGCCCGCATCTGGTCCTGGACGGTCTGGCGCGGGCCGCGGAGATCACCGGCGCGGAACGCGGCTATGTCTACGTCTCCGACACGGCGGCGGGCGAACGGATCCGCCGTGCGCTCGCCGAACGGGCACCCCAGCTGCCGTGCGACGTCGTCGACAGCCCGCACACCTATGTCGCGGGGGAGGAGAGCGCCGTGGTCCGCCGGATCAACGGCGGCCCCGCCCTCCCCACCGCCAAACCGCCCCGCCCCTACCAGCAGGGCGTCGGCGGCGCACCCACCCTCGTCGCCAACGTCGAGACCCTGGCCAAGATCGCGCTCATCGCCGCACAGCCGGACCGCCGGCGCCACACGGCCCGCGCCACCCTGGTCACACTCGCGGGCGCCGGCGCCGCGCCCCTGCTCGTCGAGGTGCCCTACAGCTGCACGCTGCGGACCCTGGCGCGGGCCCAGGGCACCCCCGAGCCGGCCGGCGTCCTCATGGGCGGCCTCTTCGGCGGGCTGCTCGGTCCCGGCCGGCTCGACCTCGCGCTGGACCCCGACACCCTCACGGCCGCGGGCACGGCACTGGGCTGCGGGGCGATCCGCTTCCTCGCCCCCGACGAGTGCCCGGTCTCCCTCGCCTTCGCCGCCGTCGCCCATCTCGCCGCCGAGAGCGCCCGGCAGTGCGGCATCTGCGTCGCGGGCACCGGCTCCGTGCGCGACGCCGTCGGTGCGCTGACGAACGGCACGGCCGACGCGGGACTCCTCACCCGGCTGCGGCGCTGGTCCACCTCGCTGCCCGGCCGCGGCGCCTGCGGTCTGCTCGACGCCGCGGCGGGCACGGCCGGCAGCCTCCTGCGCGCCTTCCCCGACCTGGTCCGCGCCCACCTCGACGCCCCGTGCCCGGGCTGCGCCGTGCCCGCCGACGCCGGCCGGCTCACCGTCCCCGTCCCGTACGTCGCCCGCCGTACGGTGCCACGCCCCCGCTCCGCCGTCTCCCCCCGCTGAAAGGACGACCGCCGTGAAACTCCGTCTCGACGCCACCCGCTGCCAGGGCTACGGCCTGTGCCAGGAACCCGCACCGGACCTCATCGACCTCGACGAATTCGGCTACGCCGCGGTCACCGCCGACCCCGCCCCCGGCACCTCCGAGGACGCCGCCCGCGCCGCCGCCGAAGCCTGCCCCAACTTGGCGCTCCGGCTGGAGAGGTGACCATGGGACGTGATCTGTCGGCCCTGTTCGACCCGAAGTCGGTCGCGGTGGTCGGTGCCAGTGACGACCCGGCGAAGTACGGCCATGCGGTCGCCGCCCAGGCGCTGCGGGCACCCGACCGCCGCCCCGTCCACCTCGTCAACCGCCGCGGCGGCACGGTCCTCGGGCGCACCGCGGCCACCTCGCTCGCCGGGATCGGCGAACCCGTCGATCTCGTGGTGATCTCCGTGCCGGGCCCCGGTTTCGAGGCCGCCGTCGACGACGCGCTCGCCTGCGGTGCCCGCGCCCTCGTCGGCATCACCGCCGGCTTCGCCGAGACCGGCGCCGTCGGGCTGGCCCGCCAGCAGGCGATCGCCGACCGGGTACGCGCCGCCGGCGCCGTCCTCGTCGGCCCCAACTGCCTCGGCATCGCCGACAACACCACCGAGCTCTACCTCGCCTCGGACCGTTTCGCGCCCGGCGGGACCGCCCTGCTGAGCCAGAGCGGCAACCTCGCCCTCGAACTCCAACTCCGCTGCGCCCCGCACGGCTTGGGATTCTCCCGCTTCGTCTCGCTGGGCAACCAGGCCGATGTCACCCTCGTCGACCTGATCGAGGACGCCGCCCGGCACGACGCCACCCGGGCCATCGCCGTCTACGCGGAAGACTTCGGCGACGGCCGGGCCTTCGCCGAGGCGGCCGCCGCCGCGGGCAAACCGGTGGTCCTGCTCACCGCAGGCCGGGGCGCCGCCTCCGCACGCAGCGCGCAGTCCCACACCGGTGCCCTGACCACCTCCGCCGATGTCGTGGCCGCCGCCTGCCGGGACGCGGGCGTCGAACTGGTCGCCACCCCCCATGAGATGACGGTCGTCCTCGCCGCGCTGCACGGGGGGCGGCGTGCCACCGGACCCCGCACCGCGGTCTGCACCGACGGCGGCGGCCACGGCGCCATCGCCGCCGACGCCACCGAAACCGCCGGGCTGGCCGTCCCCGAATTCGGATCCGCCGCACAGCAACGGCTCAGGACACTGCTGTGGGAACAATCCGCGGTGGGCAACCCCGTCGACCTGGCCGGGATGGGGGAGCAGAACCCGCACTCCTACGGCGACACCGTCGCCGCCCTGCTCGCCCTGGACGAGGTCGACTCCGTCCTGCTGACCGGGTACTTCGGCGGCTACTCGGCAGCGACCGGCGGCCTGGGCGGCCCGGCGGCCGAGAGCGGCACAGCGGGCGGCGGCAGCGCGCTCGCGGCGGGCGAGCTGGAGACCGCACAGCAGATGGCCGTCCATGCGACGAGCGCCGCCAAGCCTTTGGTGGTGCAGTCGATGTTCCCGGACGCCCCCAGTTGCCGGACGCTGGTCGAGGCGGGCATACCGGTGTTCGCCGCCACCGAGGACGCGGCCCGCGCGCTGGCGGCCATGACCCCGGCCCCCGAGGCCGCCGGCCCGCCCGGCGTCCGCCCGCTGCCCCCGGCCGCACCGCCGCTGGACGACCCCGGCTACCACGGCGTACGCGCCCTGCTGAGCGCCGCCGGAGTGCCCTTCCCCGAGGCCCGTGAGATCACCGACGAAGCCCAACTGCTGGCTGCCGCGGACGCGTTCGAGGGGCCCTACGTCCTCAAGGCCCTTCACCTCCTGCACAAGTCCGACGCCGGCGGTGTCGCCCTGGGCCTGCCGGACCGGTCCGCACTCGTCACCGCCTTCCGGGAGATGCACGCCAGGCTCGGCGCCGCCTCCTACTCCGTCGAGGCGATGGCCGACCTGACCGGCGGCGTCGAGCTGATCGTGGGGGTGCACCGCGACCCCCGGTTCGGCCCGGTCGCCATGGTCGGCCTGGGCGGGGTGCTCACCGAGGCACTGCACGATGTCGCCTTCGCCCTGGCGCCCGTCCCTGCGGACCGCGCCGCACCACTGCTGACCGGGCTGCGGACCGCCGCGCTCCTCCAGGGGGTCCGCGGCCGGCCCGCGGTCGACCTGGCAGCCGCGGCAGCCGTGATCGAGCGCGTCACCACGCTCGCCGCCGCCCACCCCGAGATCGCGGAGATCGAGGTCAATCCGCTGCTCGTCCGCCCGGACGGCGCCCTCGCCCTCGATGCCCGCGCCGTACTGGCCTGACGCCCGCCCCGCCCCGTCCCCGCCCGCCGTCCCGGAGGAACCATGGACTTCCGCTACACCGCCCGACAGGCCGATCTCAAGGCCCGTGCCGCCGCCTACACCGAGCTGCTGTTCCCGTACGAGCAGCAGGCCGAGGAGGCCGGGGGACCGCTGCCCGCCGAAACCGTCCGCGAGCTGACCCGGGCCGCGATCGACGCCGGCGTCTATGCCATCAACATGCCCGAGAAGTGGGGCGGCCCGGGACTCTCGCTGCTCGACCAGGTCATCGTCGAGGAGGAATTCGGCAAGGTCACCAACTGCCTGTGGGACGTCCCCTGGCGGCCGGCCAACGTGCTGGCGTACGGCACCGAGGCCCAGCGGGAGAAGTACCTCCTCCCCGTCATCCGGGGCGAGCGCTTCGACGCCTTCGCGGTGACCGAACCCGGCGCGGGCTCGGACCCCTCCTCGGGCACCAGCACCGCCACCCGTAGCGAGGGCGGCTGGCTGCTCAACGGCGAGAAGTGGTTCGTGACCTGCGGCGACATCGCGGACTTCCTGCTGGTGCAGGCGGACGCCGGCCCGGAGCGGGCGGCCACCCTCTTCTTCGTCGACAAGCAGGCGCCGGGCGTACGGATGACCCGGGTGCCGCGCTTCATGCACTCCGCGGTCAACGGGCACCCCGAATTCACCTTCACCGATGTCTTCGTCCCCGACGACGACGTGCTCGGCGGCGTCGGCAACGGCTACGAACTCACCAAGGAGTGGTTCACCGACGAACGGCTGATGATCGCGGCCCGTACGACGGGCGCCGCCGAGCGGGCCCTGCAACTGGCCCGCGACTGGGCGGTGGAGCGCAAGCAGTTCGGGTCCCCGATCGCCGATTTCCAGTTGGTGCAGGGGATGCTGGCGGACTGCGCGGTCGATATCGCGGTCAACCGGGCCTACACCCACCAGGTCGCCTGGGAGGCCGACCAGCCGGGCGCCGACCCCAAGACGCTGCACGCCAAGGCCTCGACGGCCAAGCTCGCGGCGAGTGAGGCGGCGGGCCGGGTCATCGACCGCTGTGTGCAGATCTTCGGCGGCCGTGGCTACGACCGTTCCTACCCGGTGGAGCGCCTGTACCGGGAGCTGCGGGTGGACCGGATCTGGGAGGGCACCTCCGAGATCCAGCGCCTGATCATCGCCAACGAGCTCATCAAGCGCGGCACCCGCGCCCTCGACCTTCCCCTGCCCTGACCGCCGCCCGCCGCCCGCCGCCCGCCACCCGCACCCCCGGCCCCCTCACGACTTCGAGGACTGACATGGACTTCCGTCTCACCACCCGCCAGGCGGACCTCAAGCGCACCGCGCGCGAGCTCACCGACACCCTCACCGCGTATGAAACCGACTGCGAGGAGAACAACGGTCTGACGGCGCAGGACCACGCCGCCATCCGCGATGCCGTCCTCGCCTCCGGTCTGCAGGCCGTCAACATGCCCCGGGAGTGGGGCGGCGCCGGGCTGACCATCCTGGAACAGGCCATTGTCCAGGAGGAGTTGGGGCAGCTCACCGGCGCCTTGTGGGACACCGTCTGGCGCCCCGCCAACGCCCTGCGTTTCTGCACCCCCGCACAGCGTGAGCGCTACCTCGAACCGGTCATCCGCGGCGAGCGCCGCGACTGCTACGCGGTGACCGAGCCCGGGGCCGGCTCCGACCCGCAGAACCTGGCGACCACCGCGACGCGGACCGCCGACGGCTGGACGCTGAACGGCGAGAAGTGGTTCGTGACCGTCGGCGACCACGCCGACTTCATGATCGTCCTTGCCGCGGCGGGCCCGGACCGGGAACCGACGCTCTTCCTCGTCGACAAGGACACCCCCGGCATCGAGATGACCCGGGTGCCGCGCTTCATGCACACCTTCGTCTACGAGCACCCCGAGTTCACCTTCAGCGAGGTGCACGTCCCCGAGGACGCCGTGCTCGGGGGCGTGGGCAAGGGCTATGACATCACCCGGTCCTGGTTCACCGAGGAACGGCTGATGATCGCGGCCCGTACGACGGGGGCCGCCGAACGGGCGCTGCGGCTGGCCAGGGACTGGGCGGTGGAGCGCAAGCAGTTCGGGTCGCCGATCGCCGATTTCCAGTTGGTGCAGGGGATGCTGGCGGACTGCGCGGTCGATATCGCGGTCAACCGTGCCTACGCGCACCAGGCCGCCTGGGAGGTGGACGAGGGCACCGTCGACCGCAAGACCCTGCACGCCAAGGCGGCGATCGCCAAGCTCGCGGCGAGTGAGGCGGCGGGCCGGGTCATCGACCGCTGTGTGCAGATCTTCGGCGGCCGTGGCTACGACCGCTCGTACCCGGTGGAGCGCCTGTACCGGGAGCTGCGGGTGGACCGGATCTGGGAGGGCACCTCCGAGATCCAGCGCCTGATCATCGCCGGCGAACTGGTCAAGCGCGGCACGGGCGTCCTGCAGCTGCCCACCGCTTCCTGATCCGGTCGGGTACCCCGCCCGGCGCCGTGCACCCGCCGGGCGGGCCCCGCGAGACCTGCCCCAACACCCGCCGAGGAGGAGCGATGTCCGAGAGCGCAGTAGAAAGAATCGGGGTCGTGGGCTGCGGCCTGATGGGCTCCGGCATCGCCGAGGTGTGCGCCCGCGCGGGCCGGGAGGTGCGAGTCGTCGAGACCGGCCCGTCCGCCGCGGAGGCCGGGCTCCGCCGGATCACCGGCTCCCTGGAACGTGCCACGGCGGCCGGCAAACTCTCCGCCCGGGACCGGGACTCCGCGCTCGCCCGGATCACGGTCACCACCGACTTCGCCGCGCTGGCAGACCGCGATCTGGTCGTCGAAGCCGTCGCCGAGGACGAGACCGCGAAGCCGGCCGTCTTCACCCGGCTCGACGAGGTGGTCCGGCGCCCGGACGCGATCCTGGCCACCAACACCTCGTCCCTTCCGGTCATCCGCCTGGCCGCCGCCACCGCGCGCCCCCAGCAGGTCATCGGCCTGCACTTCTTCAACCCCGTCCCGGTGCTGCCGCTCGTCGAGCTGGTGCCCTCCCTGCTGACCGGCGACGACACCACCCGCAGGACCCACACCTTCGCCGCCGACGTCCTGGGCAAGGACGTCGTGCGCGCCGCGGACCGCGCCGGGTTCATCGTCAACGCCCTGCTCGTCCCCTACCTGCTGGACGCGGTACGGATGGTCGAGTCCGGCGCCGCCTCGGCGGACGACGTCGACCGCGGCATGCGGCTGGGCTGCGCCCACCCGCTGGGCCCGCTCGCCCTGATCGGCCTGGACACCACACGGTCGATCGCCGAGTCGCTGTACGAGGAGTTCCGCGAACCGCGCTACGCGCCCCCGCCGCTGCTGGCCCGGATGGTCGACGCGGGCCTCCTCGGCCGCAAGTCGGGCCGCGGCTTCCACCACTACCGATGAGCACACCCTGCGAAGGCCAGCCGAAAGCGGTGATGCGGGAAGATGGACGGGACGGGCCGGCCGGGCCCGCCGAGGACACCGACACCGATCCGGGGAGCACTCACGTGGCCAAGGCTGAACGCACTCTCGAAACGCGGGAACGGATCCTGTCCGCCGCGTGCGAAGTGATCGCCGAGGTCGGCTTCGAGAAGATCCGTATGCGGATGGTCGCGGAACACGCCGGGGTGTCCACCGCCCTGCTCCACTACCACTTCGAGAACCGCGAGCGGCTTTTCGCCGAGGCGATGACCCACTCCTTCGCACAGACCGGCACCGAACTCGACCGGGACGCCGACACGGTGCCCGCCTCGGTGGTCCTGGCCCGCATTCTGCACACCATGCTGCCCACGGACCCCGAGCTGCGGCAGGACTGGCGGCTGTGGCAGGAACTGTGGGTGCGGGCCCTGCGCGACGAGACCGCCCAGCAGCTGGCCGTCGACCTGTACGACCAGCTGCACTCGTGGATCGGCCAGGCCATCCGGCGGGGCATCGCGTCGGGCGAATTCACCGACTGCGACGTGGACGCGACCAGCACGCTGCTGCTCGCCCTGAGCGACGGTTTCGGTATCCGGCTGATGCTGGGCGACCCCAGGATCGACCTCCCCGCCGCTCAGGCGGCCATCTGGCGGGCGGTCGCGGGGACGCTCGGCGTGCCCGGCGCCTTTCCCGCAATCTGACCTTCACCTCGGGCAGCCCGCCGCGGTCACCCGTGGACGGGAAGGACCGTGAGCGCTTCCTGGCACCGGGTGACGGCATCGCCGTGGCCGAACAGACCGGGCAGTCCGCCGGAGTGCAGCAGGACGGTGCGCCGCCCGGGCGCCACACTTCCGTCCCGCACCGCCGCCCGCAGTCCGGCCAGCGCCCGCCCGGTGTAGACCGGGTCGAGCGCGATGCCCTCCGTACGGCCCGCCAGCGTCAGGGCGTCCATCGACTCCTCGGTCAACGTGCTGTACCCGGCGCCGACTTGGTCCCGCCGCAGACGCAGGTTCTCCGGCGCGTGGACGGTGCCGGACAGCGCGGTGGCCAGGCCGGTGACGGTGCCCGCCGGGTCGCGCACCGCGCCGCAGTCGACGCCCAGCACCTTGCCGGGACCGAGGGTGTCCACCAGTCCGGCCATCGTGCCCCCGGACCCCAGGGCGACGACGACGGTGTCCAGGTCGGGTGCCTGGGCCAGGAGTTCGCGCCCGCACTCGGCATAGCCGTACGCGCCCAGCGGACTGGATCCGCCCAGCGGAATCAGCGCCGGGACGGCTCCCCGCTCCCGGAGCCGCTGCGCCACCTCCTCCGCCGCGGCCGCGAGCCTGCTGCCGCCCACCTCCCCGGCCCAGACGACGGTGGCCCCGAAGAGGCCGTCGAGGACGAGGTTCCCGGAGGCCGAGGAGCCGGCCGCACCGGCCAGCACCAGGACCACATCGAGCCCGAGCCGCGCACCGGCGGCCGCGGTCAGCCGGGCGTGGTTGCTCTGGGCGGCGCCGGTCGTCACCAGGGTCGTGGCGCCCTCGGCGAGCGCCGCACCGCAGATCCACTCCAGTTTGCGGACCTTGTTCCCGCCGCCACCGAGACCGGTGAGGTCGTCGCGCTTGATCCAGAGGTCGTCCGTCCCGAGGCCGAGCGCGCGGGCCAGCCGCGGCGCCGGCTCCAGCGGGGTCGGCCAGGTCGCGAGCGCTGCCCGCCGGGGGGTGCCGTGGTCCGAACTCATCGTCATGCCCTTCCGTCTGTCCTGCGGTGCCGGTACGCCGGCCAGGTTGCCATGCCGTACCCGGCGTCGGACCCCGCTCAGCCGGCGGACGCCCCGCCGGCCTTCGTCCCGCCGGCCTCCGCCCCGGCGTCGTCCATCAGGCCTACGAACATCGTCCGGTGCAACTGGCCGACATGCTGCCGGGCGACCTCGGCGGCGCCCACCGGGTCACCGCGCCGCAGGGCGTCGAGCAGGGCGCGGTGTTCGCAGTTGGACCGCCGGAGGATGTCCAGCGGATACGGCAGGTAGTAGCGGTAGAGGTCCCGCAGCACCGCGCCGTACGGTGCGGCGGCGAAGGCGATGCCGGTGGCCTCCGCCACCGCCAGGTGGAAGCGCTCGTCGTGGCCGCGGAACTCGGTCCAGCCGCCGGCCTCGTCCATCGCGCCGACCAGCCGGTCGAGAGCATCGAGGGCGGCTTCGTCGGCGTGCAGCGCGGCCAGATGGGCGACCCCGCATTCGAGGACGAGCCGGTGGTCGATCAGCCGGTGGACCTCGGCCGCTGCCGCGCGGTAGGCCCCGGCCTCGGTGACGGTCCCCTTCGCGGGCCGCTCGGCGACCAGGGTGCCGCCGGTCCGGCCGCGCCGGCGCTCCAGCACACCGTCGGCGTGCAGCGAGGCGAGCGCGCGGCGGACGGTGATGTCCCCGACGCCCAGCGCGGCGGCGATCTCGTCGGTCGGCGGAAGGCGCTCACCGGGGGCCAGCAGGCCGAGCTCGACGGCGAGGGCGATACGGGCGCGCACCGTGTCCAGGGCGGAGAGTCGCTGAATGCCGCCCAGCGGCGGGGCATTCAGGCTCCGCACGGCCTCGGGCTCCGCGCCCCCGGGCTCCATGGCGTCGGGAAGGTGTCCGGGCATGGCTCACCCTAACAAATATCTCATGATGAGATCTCTTGAATAAGAGCTCATCTTGCTCTAATTTCATCCGGGTCGCGCCGCCCGCCCGGCGGCCCGTCGTGCGACACCCCCCGAAGCCCCCGTCCGGCCCCTAAGAACGCAGGTGAGGCCCATGTCCCGACCCCTGCCCGTAGCCCTCGTCCAGGCGCCGCCCCGCCCGGCCACGGCACCCTTGTCCGGCTTCGCCGAGGAGGTCGGGGAGCTGATCGCCCGCTTCCCGCAGACCCGGCTCGTGGTGTACCCCGAGCTGCATCTGTGCGGGGTGACCGGCTCCGCCGACGCGTCCGAGGACCAACTACGGGCGGCGGCCGAACCACTGGACGGCCCCCGTGCGCGGCAGCTCGCCGAGCTCGCCGGTGACCTCGGCATCTGGCTGGTACCCGGCAGCGTCTGCGAACGGGGGCCGGCCGGTGAGCTGTTCAACACAGCGCTGGCGTTCTCGCCCGAGGGCCGGCCGGCCGCCTCCTACCGCAAGATCTTCCCGTGGCGGCCGCACGAGCCCTATGTCCCGGGGGACCGCTTCGTCGTCCTCGACCTGCCGGGCACCGGCCGGGTCGGCTTCTCGATCTGCTACGACGCCTGGTTCCCCGAAGTGGCCCGCCACCTCGCCTGGATGGGCGCGGAGGTGATCGTCAACCCCGTCATGACCACCACCGCCGACCGCGCGCAGGAATGGGTGCTCGCCCGCGCCAACGCCATCGTGAACCAGGTGTTCGTGCTCAGCGTCAACACCGCCGGCCCCACCGGCACCGGCCGCAGTCTCGTCGTCGACCCCGAAGGCCGGGTCCGCACCGAGGCGCCCGACCAGGGCCCCGCCGTCCTCACCGATGTGCTGGACCTCGACGACGTCAGCCGGGTACGCGAGTTCGGCACGGCCGGTCTCAACCGCATGTGGGACCAGTTCACCGACAGCGACGCTCCGCTGGAACTCCCGCTCTACGACGGGCGGATCGACCCACGCCGCTGGCGGCCCGCCGGACCCGCCCCATTTCCTCCCGGCACGGGCGGCTGAGCCGCCGACCCGCCCCTCACCGCACCACGGCACATCCCCCGGAGCCACCCATGGACCCCTCCGAGCACACGCTCGCCCGCACCCTCACCCTCAAGTCCGTCGTCCTGTTCGGACTCGCGTACATGACCCCGCTGATCGTCCTGGGGACCTTCGGCGTCGTGGCCGACACCACCGGGGGCGCCGTCCCCACGGCGTACCTCCTCGCCCTGTGCGCCATGCTGTTCACCGCGCACAGCTACGGGAAGATGGCGGCCGCCCACCCGGTCGCAGGCTCGGCGTACACCTACGTCAGGGAAGCCATCGACGGACGCGCCGGCTTCCTCGTCGGCTGGGCGACACTCCTGGACTACTTCTTCCTGCCCATGGTCATCTGGCTCATCGGCGGCGCCTACCTCCAGGCCCAGTTCCCCGGCGTCCCGTTCTGGGTGTGGATCCTCGGCTTCATCGTGCTGACCACGGCGCTGAACGTCCGGGGCATCAAAACCGCGGAGCGCGTCAACGACCTGCTGATGCTCTTCCAGTTCCTGGTGATCGCATTCTTCGTGCTGCTGTCCCTGCGGCACGTGGTCCAGCTCGGCGGTGCGGGCGCGCTCGCCGACGCCACACCCTTCGCCAACCACGCCACCACCCTGGCCGGCATCTCGGCAGGCGCCGCCATCGCGGCCTACTCCTTTCTCGGTTTCGACGCGGTCACCACCCTCACCGAGGAGACCATCGAGCCGAAGCGGACCATGCCCCGCGCCATTCTCCTCGTCGCGCTCATCGGCGGCGGGATCTTCGTCGCGGTGGCCTACGCGACCCAACTCGTCCACCCGGGCAGCGTTTTCGCCGATGCCGACTCCGCGGCCTTCGAGATCGCCCGGGTCATCGGCGGGGACGTCTTCGCGTCCGTCTTCCTCGCCGGGCTGGTCGTCGCGCAGTTCGCCTCCGGCGTCTCCGCCCAGGCCAGCACCTCCCGGCTGCTGCTCGCCATGGGCCGCGATGCGGTCCTCCCGCGCAAGACGTTCGGGCGGATCCACCCCCGGCTGCGCACCCCCGTCTTCAACATCCTGCTCACCGGCGCAGTCGGCCTCATCGCCCTGCGCATGAACGTGACCACCTCCACGTCCTTCATCAACTTCGGCGCCTTCACCGCCTTCACCTTCGTCAACCTCAGCGTCCTCGCCACCTACCTCCGCCGCCGCCGGGCCGGCGACCGCCCCCGCGTCCTGTCCTATGTGGTGGCCCCGGTGATCGGCGCCGCGGTCGACATCTGGCTACTGGTCCATCTCGACACCAAGGCCCAACTCCTGGGTCTGGCCTGGCTGGTGGTGGGTATCGCCTACCTCGCCTTCCTCACGAAGGGCTTCCGCAGGCCCCCGCCGAAGATGGACCTCACCGAGGATTCGCGTACCGCAGCGATCACCTGAAGCGGTCCCGCGGGGTGCGCCGGAGCGCTGCCGCCGGATGGTGTCTGATCATCTCGGGATGAGGACGAGCAGCGGCGCAGCGATGCCCGCGGGCCGAAGCCGGCGGGGTGCCCGCCGGGGAGTGTGCAGCTCGGCGTCGTCTCCACCGAGCGCCTGCCCGTGCCCCCGGAGCCCGCCGAGATCCGCTAACCGCAGGGCACCGCACCGGTGGTGGTCCGTGCGGCGGCCCGCGCGCTCTCGCTCGCCTGGAAGGTGCTCTGGCTGGTGAGTGACCTGCATCCCGAGGGCAAGGACCTCTACGACGCCCTCCTGCTCGCCGAGTCCACCGAGCTGCCGTCCGCCCTGCTCCGGCACCCCACCCCGCGAGCTGTCCGGTCGTGACGGCTGCGCGCCGGCGGATGCGGCCGCCGTGGTGGCCGCGTTCCGCGGGGCCGTCCGGCGACCGACGGGCGGACAGGGCTGCTCGCCGACCCGGATGCGGTGGTGCGTCGGCTGAGCGGAGGCGGGCCCGGCGCCGCGGACTGAGCGGGGCCCGGCGCCGGGAACCGTAGCCCCCGGCGCTTCGCTGCGATGCCGCGGCCCGGGTATGACCCGTCGGCTCCCTAACCGGTGCCGCTGATGCTCTCCGGCGCGATGACGAAGAGCACCCGCTCCTCGTCGCGGCCGCCGTACCAGGGGTAGGGCGTGCCGAGGTACTTCCGGGCGAGCTGTTCGATGTGCTCGACCGCGCCCTCGGTCGTGGTCTCGACCACCCGGCCGCGCACCTGGAAGTAGCGCGCGGGGTGGTCCGGGTCGCAGACGGCGACCGCCACGCGGGGGTCGCGGCCGATGTTCCGGGTCTTCACATGACTCCGGACGCTGTTGATCAGCACATGGGTGCCATCGGTGTCGACCCAGGTCTGGGTCACCTGCGGGGAGCCGTCGGGCATCGAGGTGGCCAGAAAGCAGGTGCTCGGCCGGCGGAGCAGCGCGAGTAGGTCAGGGGAAAGGTGCACAGCGGTCTCCCGGCCGGTCGAGGGGGCGGCGAACTGTCCGGTCTGCCGGTCCGCCGGACGTACCTTCTCACCCCCACCCCCTCTCCCATGCCGCCCACCTCCTTGCCCACGGCCCGGTATTGGGCGGTGCGAAGCACTCGGTTCCAGCCGCTATGCTTGCTGGATACAAGCAATGTATTCAGCGGATCGACCACTTCACCGCGAAGGATCACGACGATGAGTAAGGGCACGGTCCACGCCTGCGACCGGGCTGCTGTGCAGGTCACCGCCTCGTCGGGGCTGGACGAGGCGGCCGCCGGCCTGGGAACGGAGATCGTCCGCTTCTCGCGGCTGATCGCCGCGTGGAAACAGCGCGCCAAGACCGACGGAGGCGCCGCCGACCGGGTGCTGCTGGCCAGGCTGGTCGTCGGCGGGGACCAGCGGGCGACCGATCTGGCCGCCGACGCGTTCCTCGACCTGTCGACCGTCAGCCGCCAGGTGCGCTCGCTGGTCGAGCGGGGACTGGTGACCCGTCGCCCCGACCCGGAGGACCGCCGCGGGTCCTTGCTGGCGGCGACCGACGCGGGGCGCGCCGCATTCGCGCACTACCGCCGTCAGCGCGATGCCGAACTGGCCGCGCTGCTCGAACCGTGGTCGCCCCAGGACCGGGCCGACCTGATCCGGCTGCTGGGCCGTCTCAACGAAGACATGGCAGGACGACAACACACACGGCCGGGCCCCGGGGGAGACCAGGGCACGGCCGTGGAGCAGGGAGACATACGTACATGAGCACAGCCACCTCCCCGCCCGCCGCGGGAGCCGAGGCGATACCCGAACCCGGGATCCTGAGCCACCGCCAGATCCTCACCATCCTCAGCGGCTTGATGCTGGGGATGTTCCTGGCCGCGCTCGACCAGACCATCGTCAGCACCTCGATCCGGACCATCGCCGACGATCTGCACGGCCTCAGCGAGCAGGCCTGGGCGACCACCGCCTACCTGATCACCTCGACGATCGCCACCCCGCTGTACGGCAAGCTGTCCGACCTGTACGGCCGCAAGCCGTTCTACCTGGCCGCGATCACCATCTTCGTCGCGGGCTCGGTGCTGTGCACGTTCTCCACCTCGATGACCGAACTCGCCGCCTTCCGGGCGGTGCAGGGCCTGGGCGCCGGCGGTCTGATGTCGCTGGCGCTGGCGATCATCGGTGACATCGTCCCGCCCCGGGAACGCGCCCGGTACCAGGGCTACATGCTGGGCACCTTCGCCACCTCCAGCGTGGCCGGCCCGCTGATCGGCGGGGCGCTCGCCGGACAGGACCAGCTGCTGGGCATCACCGGCTGGCGCTGGGTCTTCCTGGTCAACGTGCCGATCGGCATCATCGCGCTGTTCGTGGTCGCGAAGGTGCTCAACATCCCGCACACCCGGCGCGATCACCGCATCGACTGGTGGGGAGCGCTCACCATCTCCGTCGGCGTCGTACCGCTGCTGCTGGTGGCGGAGCAGGGCCGGGAGTGGGGCTGGGACTCGTCCCGGTCGATCGCCTGTTACGCCATCGGGGTCGTCGGCATCATTGCCTGGATCTTCGTCGAGCGGTGGATCGGCGACGATGCGCTGATCCCGATGCGGCTGTTCCGCAACGGCACCTTCAGCAAGACCAGTCTGCTGTCCGTGCTGATCGGTATGGGCATGTTCGGCGGGATGCTGATGATCCCGCAGTACCTCCAGATCGTGAAGGGTGCCAGCCCCACCAAGTCGGGCCTGGAAATGCTGCCGCTGATGGCGGGCATGTTCATCGCCTCCATCGCCTCGGGCCAGATCACCTCGAAGACCGGCCGCTACAAGATCTTCCCGATCATCGGCACCGCGCTGATGGTCGCGGCGATGCTGCTCTTCCACTTCCGGGTCCAGTGGGACACCCCGCTGTGGGAGACCATGGTGTACATGCTGGTCTTCGGCCTGGGCCTGGGCGGCTGTATGCAGACCCTGGTGCTGGCCGTGCAGAACGCGGTGCCGCCGCGGGACATGGGCGTGGCGACCGCCTCGTCCACGTTCTTCCGTCAGATGGGTGCCACGGCGGGTACCGCGATCTTCCTGTCGGTGCTGTTCAGCACGGTCGGCGACAAGATCTCCTCGGCCTTCAGGACCGCCGCGTCCACCGAGCGCTTCCAGGCCGCACTGCACGACCCCGCGGTGCTGCGCGACCCCGCCAACAAGCCCGTGCTGGACATGCTCAAGCACCCCGGCAACGGTAACTCCTCGGGTGTGCTCAGCGATTCGTCGTTCATCCAGCACCTCGATCCGCGGCTGGCCGAGCCGTTCAAGCGCGGCTTCGCCGACTCGATGCACACCGTGTTCCTGATGGGCGCGGTCGTCGTCGCCCTGGCCTTCGTGCTGATGTGGTTCATCAAGGAGATGCCGCTGCGGCAGATCTCCGGTCTGCAGGCACGTGCGCAGGCCGAGGCCGAGGAATCCGCCAAGGGCGCGGGAGGTGCCCTCGACGGCACGGCGAACGGTGCCGAGGATGCGGCCGGCGGCACCGGTGATGCGGACCCGCACGGGCCGTCCGATGACCCGGTCGCCGACGCCGTACCGGTCCTCGCCGCGGCGCCCTCGGGCTCGGTGGACCGCGAAGACGGCACGAGCGGCCCGGTGATCCGGGGAATGGTGCGGGACGGCGACGGCAGGCCGGTGGCGCAGGCCGCGGTCACCCTGATCAGCGTCGGCGGCCGGCAGCTCGGCCGGACGTCGACCGCGGCCGACGGCGGGTACGCCCTGCCCACGACGGGCGCCGGCACCTATGTGCTGATCGGCTCCGCCGGGGCCCGCAGCCCGCAGGCCGTGACCGTGGTGGTGGGCGGCGAGCCCGTCTCGTTCGACCTGACCCTCAGCGGCGCGGCCGGGCTCTCGGGCGAGGTCCGCGAGGAAAAGGGCGACGACCCGGTGCCCGGCGCGCTCGTCGTGGCCACCGACGTACGCGGCGAGGTCGTGGCCTCGGGCGTGGCCGGACAGGACGGCGGCTTCGCGTTCGGTGAGCTGACCCCGGGCAGCTACACCCTGGCCGTCAGCGCCGAGCACCACCGCCCGTCCGCCCTCCAGGTGGAGGTCACCTCGGGCAACCGCAACTGGTACGAGGTGCGGCTCACGCTCGGCGCCCAGGTCCGCGGCACCGTCCGTACGGTGCGCGGCGGCCCGGTGGACGACGCCCGGGTGACCCTGCTGGACCCGGCGGGCAACGTGGTGGCCACCGCCACCAGCGGTCAGGACGGTGAGTACGTCTTCACCGACCTCGACAGCGGTGAGTACACCCTGATCGCCGCCGGCTATCCGCCGGTCGCCGCCCCGCTGCACCTGGGGGCCGACGGGAACAGCGCGTTCGACATCGAGCTGAACCACGACCCGGCGAGCTGACGGGCGTCGGTCGACGTCGGTGAATCGATGCCGGTGAGTCGATGTCGGTGAATCGATGTGAGTGAGGGGCCCGGTGCGGGGAGCGCCGGGCCCCTTGACCGTGACCGGCCCGGAGCGGCGGGGGGCGTTTTACCGGCCGCCGCGTGCCCCGGCGCCGCGCTCACCGGCCGCTGCCGCCCCCCGGTGGGGTCGCTCATCAGTGCGAGCGCCCCCACCGGGTTTGGCGCCGCAGCCTCCCGCTACGTAAAGTTCCGCCGAAGCGTGAATAGAACAAACGATCCCAGGAAAGCGGCAGCGGCGATGACGGTGACCGAAACAGGCCGGGCCGATGGCACGGGTATCGACTCGGAGCGGATGGCGGTCTGCCTGAGCGTGCTGGAGGAGCTCGACGCGCTGCCCGTCGACCACCCGGACGCCGTCGCGATACGGCGCGCCACCGCCGGGATCTACCGCAAGGTCAAGCAGCGCCGCCGGCAGGAACGCCGGGCGGCCAAGACCGCCAACGACCGGGCGGTGACCGCGGCCACGGCCACCGGTGCGCCCGACCGGATCGACGACGAGACCCAGGGACTGGCCCTCGCCAGCTCCGTGACCACCCAGATCGCCGGCGTCCTGCAGCGCCCCAGGTCCTGCTACACCTGCAAGTCGCGCTACGTCGAGGTCGACGCCTTCTACCACCAGCTCTGCCCGCCGTGCGCCAAGGAGAACCGCTCCCGCCGCGACGCCCGCACCGACCTCACCGGCCGGCGCGCCCTGCTCACCGGCGGCCGGGCCAAGATCGGCATGTATATCGCCCTCCGCCTGCTGCGGGACGGCGCCCACACCACCGTCACCACCCGCTTCCCGAGCGACGCCATCCGCCGCTTCAAGGCGATGCCGGACAGTGCGGAGTGGCTGCACCGGCTGAAGATCGTCGGAATCGATCTCCGTGACCCGGCCCAGGTCGTCGCGCTCGCCGACACGGTGAGCGCCGAGGGCCCCCTCGACATTCTGATCAACAACGCCGCCCAGACCGTCCGCCGCTCTTCCGAGGCGTACGGACAGCTGATCGCCGCCGAGTCCGCCCCGCTGCCCGCCGGGGAGCTGCCCGCCTCCGTCGTCCTCGGCCACTTCGGCAGCGGCACGCCCGCCGCCCTCACCGCCGCGTCCGCCACCCCCGGTGCGCTGACCGCCGAAGACCTCACCGCCCTCGCCCTGACCACCGGCTCCGCCACCCCCGCCCGCATCGAGGCGGGCACCGCGATCGACGCCGGCGGCCTCGTACCGGATCTGCATCCGACCAACACCTGGATACAGAAGGTGGACGAGGTCGACCCCATCGAGCTGCTGGAAGTCCAGCTGTGCAATATGACCGCGCCCTTCCTGCTGGTGAGCAAGCTGCGCCCGGCGATGGCGGCGGCCCCCGCACGCCGTAAGTACGTGGTGAACGTCTCGGCGATGGAAGGCCAGTTCAGCCGCGGCTACAAGGGCGCCGGCCATCCGCACACCAATATGGCCAAGGCGGCGCTGAACATGCTCACCCGCACCAGTGCCCGGGAGATGCTGGAGACCGACGGCATCCTCATGACGGCCGTGGACACCGGCTGGATCACCGATGAGCGCCCGCACCCCGACAAGATGCGCCTGGCCGAAGAGGGCTTCCACGCTCCCCTCGACCTGGTCGACGGAGCGGCCCGGGTGTACGACCCGATCGTCCGCGGTGAGTCGGGCGAGGATCTGTTCGGCTGCTTCCTGAAGGACTACGCGCCCGCGGCCTGGTGATCCGCACCGCCGGCCGGCCCGGGCCGGGCGTCCCCGGTCTGCGGTCCGGCCGGTGGCTCCCCGTGGCCTCCCGGTTCGGGAAGGGCGGTACGCAGCCGGCCCAGCAGGGTCCTGGCCGCCGGGCCGGCGGGCCCCTCGGTCCGCCAGGCCAGGGCGACCCGGCCACGCAGCCGCGGCCCGGTGATCTCCATCGTCCGCAGCCCGGCGGCTGACGCCGCGTCCGCCGGCAGCGCCGGGACGACGGCCACGCCGAGGCCGCTGGCCGCCAGCCGCGCCAGCATCTGCAGCACGGACGCCTCGAAGGCGATACGGGGCCGGAATCCGGCCTGTGCACAGGCGCGTTCGAGCACCCCGCGCACACCGGTACCGCGCGGCAGGGCGATCAACGGGCGCTCGCGGAGCGCGGCCAGCGGCACGCTCGTCCGGCCGGGGTGCGCCGCCAGGAGCGGGTCGCCCGGCGCGACGGCGGCGACCAGGGGGGAGTCGACCACGACCTGGCAGGAGATGCCCGCGGGTGGCCGCTCGTCCGCCAGCCCGATCAGGGCGACGTCGAGGGCACCGCCGAGCAGCGCCGCGAGCATCCGCTCCGATGTGTCCTCGGCGAGGGAGATCTCCACCTGCGGATGCGCATCGTGGAAATCGGCCAGCAGCGACGCAAGATCGAAACTGCGGGTGCCGGCGCCGGAGACCAGACCGACCCGGACGCGACCGCGGAGCAGCCCGCTGAACTCGTCCACGGTCTGCCGTATCTCCTCGACGGCGGCGAGCGCCGCCCGCGCATGGGTGAGGACGGCCCGGCCCGCCTCCGTGGTGGTCACCGAACGGCCGGAGCGGTCCAGGAGCGGCTGCCCCAACTCCCTTTCGAGCTGCCGGATCTGGGCGCTCACCCCGGGCTGCGTCAGATGCAGCCGGGCGGCCGCACGGGTGAAGTTCGCCTCCTCCACCACCGTGACGAAGTACTGCAGCTGCCGAAGCTCCATAACTGCCGATTCTAGAGAGGGGAAGAGCTAGCTCTTGGACTAATGGCGAAGCCCACAACATCATGGAGACCGGAGGCAGTTCGGGAGAGGAACCCTCACGGGGGAGGAGCAGCCGGATGAGCATCAAAGCGGCGATCGCGGCCGAACGCCGGGAACTGGCGGACCTGTTGGACGGCCTGACGGCCGAGCAGTGGGCGGCGCCGACACTGTGCGCGGGGTGGCGGGTACGCGAGGTCGCGGCCCATATGTCGATGGGGTTCCGCCACTCATTCGCCAAGACGGCCGCCGAACTCGTCAGAGCGGGCGGCAATCTCCACCGGATGACCGACCGCTGTGCCCGCAGAGACGCGGCCGCCGCCTCAACGGGTGAGCTCGCCGGCTTCCTCCGGGACAATGCTCATCATCCCTGGAAGCCGCCGGTCGGCGGCCTCGCGTCGGCGCTGGGGCACGATGTGGTCCACGGGCTGGACATCACGGTCGCCCTCGGCCTCGGCCGGCGCGTTCCGGAAGACCGGGTGCGCCTCCTGCTGGAGAAGGTCACCGCCAGGTCCGCCAGGTTCTTCGGAGCCGACCTCAGCGGTGTCGAGCTCCGCGCCGACGACCTCGACTGGTCCTTCGGCACCGGTACGCCGCTGTCCGGCGCCGCCCAGGACCTGCTGCTGGTCGCGTTCGGCCGCAAGCTCCCGCCGGGCCGTCTCCACGGGGAGCGGCAGCACCGGTTCGTCGCCTTGGCCGCCGGCTGAGGCCCGGGCGCCGGCCCGGCGGCGGCTCCTGCCCCCACACGGCAACCGCCGGCCCGGCATCACCGGGCCCCGGCGCCCGCCCGGCCTGCCGGGATCAGCCCTCCAGCCCGTGGCGCGCCAGCAGCGGCGCGAGGTCCGGGTCCCGGCCGACGACCGCACGGAACGCGCCGAGCGGGTCGACGCTGCCGCCCTTGCCGAGGAGTTCGCGGCGGAAGATCTCACCGCTCTCGCGGATCGTCTTCCCGTTCTCGCGGAACCAGCGCACGGTATCGGCGTCCAGCACTTCCGCCCAGCGGTAGCCGTAGTAACCGGCCGCGTAGCCGCCGCTGAAGATGTGGGCGAAGTAGCCGGTGCGATAGCGCGGCGGGATCGCGGACACCGAGAGCCCGTAGCGCTCCAGCGCGGCCGCCTCGAACGCCTCGGCCCCGTCGGCGGCCGGTGCCTCACCGGCGGCAAGGGAGTGCCAGGCCCAGTCCAGCACCGCGGCGGCCTGGTGCTCCACCATCCGGAACCCCGCACCGAAGTTCTCCGCCTCGCGCAGCCGGGCCGGCAGTTCGGCCGGCATCGGCTCGCCGGTGACGTGGTGCCGGGCGTAGTGGGACAGGATCTCCGGCCAGTCCGCCCACACCTCGTTGACCTGGGAGGGGAACTCGACGAAGTCACGAGGCACCTGGGTGCCGGACAGCAGCGGGTAGCGCACATCGGAGAACAGCCCGTGCAGCGCATGTCCGAACTCGTGGAACAGCGTGTTGACCTCGCTCCAGGTCAGCAGCACCGGCTCGCCCGCCGGGGGCCTGGCGACATTCAGGTTGTTGACCACGACCGGCTTGTGGCCGAGCAGCCGGGACTGCGGGACGAGGGCGTCCATCCAGGCGCCGCCCCGCTTCGACTCACGGGCGTGGAAATCGCCGATGTACAGCCCGAGCGGGCTGCCGTCGGCGTCGTGGACCTCGTAGATGCGGGCATCCGGGTGGTACGACACCAGGTCGGGGCGCGGGGTGAAGGTGATCCCGTAGACCAGCTCGGCGGCATGGAAGACACCGTCGTGCAGCACGGTCTCCAGCTCCAGATAGGGCCGCAGCACCGACGCGTCGAGCGCGAACCGCTCCCTGCGCACCCGCTCGGAGAAGTACTGCCAGTCCGCCGCGCGGATCGTGGCCACGCCGGCCGCCTCGGCCAGGGCCGCGCCCTCCCGCTCGGCATTGGCGGTGGCGGGGGCGACCAGCCGGCCGAGCAGTTCCTCGACGGCGTCCGTGGTGCCGGCGGTCCGGTCGGCGACCTCCCAGGCGGCATGGCTGGGGTAGCCGAGCAGGGCGGCGCGCTCGGCGCGCAAGGTGGCCAGCGCGACGGCGACCGGGCCGTTGGTGTCGGTACCGCGACCGAGGGACGCGGCCAGCAGCCGCTCGCGCAGGGCAGGGTCGTCCAGCGCGGCGAGCTCGGTCTGCTGGGAGAAGTTCTTCAGGCTGAGCACATACTTGCCCTCGTGCCCCAGTGCCCGGGCGTTCGCGGCGGCGGCCGCGATCTGGTCCGCCGGCAGGCCTGCCAGCTCCTCGGCACGGTCCAGTACGAGCGCGGCGTCCGCGGTGGCCGCCCGGAGGTTCTGCCCGAACTCGGTGCACCGGGCGGCGATCTCGGCATTCAGCGCGCGCAGGCGCTGCTGCTGCTCCGGGGCGAGGCGGGCGCCGGCCCGGACCCGGTCGGTGTGGTGGCGCTCCAGCAGCCGCAACTGCTCGGTGTTCCAGCCGGACTGCTCGCGCCGCGCGAAGAGCGCGTCCAGCCGGGCGAACAGCGCGGAGTCGAGCAGCAGCGCATCGTCATGGGCGGCCAGCCGGGGAGCGATCTCGACCTCTAGCGCCTGGATCTCCTCGTCGGTATCCGTTGCCGCCTTGTTGAAGAACACCCTGCACACCCGGCCCAGCAGCGCGCCGCTGCGCTCCAGCGCCTCCACGGTGTTCTCGAAGGTTGCCGGCTCGGCGCAGGCACCGATGACCGCGATCTCGTCCAGCTGATCGGCTATGCCGCGGGCAAAGGCGGGGAGAAAGTGATCGTTCCGGATCCGCGCGAAAGGCGGCAGGGCGTAGGGCAGATCACTCGGCTCGAAGAAAGGATTCGACATCGTCACAGAGGCTGACACTACGCCCGGGGGTGACACCCGGTCCCGCGGTCGTGCCATGACGACGCTTGCGTGCGCGGGTAGTTGTCACCCCGAACGTGTGGACCGGCCGCGCGGCGGCGGCCGGGGTCCCGTCCCCGGGGAGCGTCGTGGGGCCATCCGTGATGTGATCGAAGCGAGGCAAGCAACACTCCTGAGACAGGAGGAATCATGGCCAGCAAGCTGCGAGCCCGCGACATCATGTCCGGCGGAGCGCGCTGTGTGGGTGCACATGAATCGTTGATGGACGCGGCGAAGATGATGCGGGACCTGAACGTCGGCTGCCTGCCCATCTGCGGTGACAACAACAGGCTCATGGGCATGATCACCGATCGCGACATCGTCGTCACCTGTTGTGCCGAAGGCGTCGAACCGGCGACGGTGCAGGCCGGTTCCATGGGCGGCAAGCTGCACTGGATCGACGCGGATGCGGACGCCTCCGAGGTCCTGCGGACCATGGAGGAGCACCACATCAAGCGCCTCCCGGTGATCGACGTCAAGGGCGGCCACCAACTGGTGGGGATGATCACCGAGGCGAATCTCGCCAAGAACCTCAGCGATGCGGAGATCGCGGAGTTCGCCAACCGCGTGTACGCGACCGCGGGCTGACCGATCTGCCCGCACCACCCGAGGGCCTGCACGTACGGACGAGGGCCAGGCCGGCCCCGTCGTCAGGTCCTGCGGTGGCCTGTCACCGTCACCGTCACGTCCTGCGGTGGCCTGTCACCGTCACCGTCACGTCCCACGATGGCCCGCCATCGTCACCGCCCCCGTCACATCCTACGATGGCCCGCCATCGTCACCGCCACCGTCACATCCCACGATGGCCCGTCCCCCGCGACGAGCCACCGTGGCGTGAAGGAGCGGGGAATTGGCGGAATTCCCCCGGCCGCGGGCCAGGGGAATTCCGGGTATTCCGTTACTCGCTCAGTGGGCGCCGGAGTGTGGTACGGCGAGCCGTGTACCGGGGAAAATCAGGTGCGGATTCGCCCCGATCACCTGCCGGTTCAGCCGGTAGAATTCCCGCCATCCCAGGCCGTGCGCGTACGCGATACCGCTCAGCGTGTCGCCGGAGTTGACGACGACCGAGCCGCCGGTACTCCGGTGGCGTCCGACTTTGTATCGCTTCTCATGGGACTGGGTATGGCGGGACTGCGGTTGGCGGGGCTGGGGATGGGTATGGCGGGCCCGCGCCCGGGCCGACGGGTCTGCCTGTCGCTGCGGTGCGGGGCGCGCCGGGGCGCTCCGCGGAGTGCGGTGTGCGGTACCCGAGTTGAGTCCCAGCGAGGCCGAGCAGGCCGGCCAGGCGCCCCAGCCCTGACGGGCCAGCACCCTCTCGGCCACCCGGATCTGCTGGGACCGGGTCGCCCGCGCCGCCCGTGTCGCGTAGGCGCCGCCGCCGAAGGAGTGCCAGGTGGAGTGGGCGAGCTGCAGCCCTCCGGAGAACCCGTTGCCCGTGTCGATACGCCAGTTGCCTCCGCTCTCGCACCCGGCCAGCCGGTCCCAGGCCCCGCCGGAGCGGGCCTCGGCGGGCTGCCCGGACGCCAGGTTGAGCGCGCCGGCCGCGAGCAGGACCGCTGCTGCCGTGATGCCCCGGACACCATAGCCCCGGAATTCACTCCGGGCAGGCGCTTTTGCTGCCTGCGGAAATTCCATGCCCTTACTCCCGTCGCTCGCCGCGCAGTTGCCTGGCGGTCATTCAGGAATCCAGGCGCGTATGCGGTGTACGCGTTCGAATGGTGCTCGAACCACGATTTCCGTGCGGCGCCATGAATTTGACGGGGAAGAGACAACCACGCCCCGAGTTCGCCTCGGCAGAGCGCGCGGTAGCGCCGCCGCGGCCCGGCCTGCACCCTTGCCGCCGGGGCGCGGCCGTGCTTGGGCCGTGCGCACCTGTTCAGACGGGCAGGGGCGCATCCGTCTGACCGCGGGCGCAGCACACCCCCGCGGTCGGTGATCACCTGCCCGGCCCGGGGGGTGTCCGCCGAGCGCAACCGGCGCACTCGATGCACGCGCCGCGCAGGTCCGCATGCACCGCGCACGGGCCCTTGGCGGTGCAACGGCCCGTTCTGCCTTGGTGCAACGGCGCATTGCAGACGGGTACGGCGACGTGAATCGCCCCTGCCGCGGGTCCGGTCCACACGTCGTACCCGCGGCAAGGAGGGTGGCCATGGCGATGAAGCCAGAAATGATGGAACGATCCTGCCGCAGAGTGGGCTGTTTCCATGACGCCCGGTGCGGTGGATTGCGGCACTGACCTGCAGTTATGTGCGGCAGTGGGCCTGCAGGGCTCATGTGGATCTTTGGATTCCTGCAGATTGCTGAACAACCCTGCAAGCGGATCCGGACGACCCGTCGGCCCTCATCCGGTGCGAGGCCCAGCTCCTCGTCGGGTATCGGGGCAGCCCGATCGTCGGGACCGACCACCGGCCTGCGCAGGGGCCGGTTCCGGGTGATCGTGCACCGGACTGCGGCGGCCTCCGCCTCGACCTCGCCGCCTACCCGTGCCGGCTGTTCGAGCTGCTGCGCGGCGACGACCACACCTTGCTGCTGTACGCGGACGACGAGGACCAGCCGACGTCGTACGACGCGTTGGCGGAGGCGGCACGGAGCAGGGCGCACGGACAGCTGACCGTCCGGGTGACCGTCGCCCCGGGGCTCCGGACGGACGGCCTGCTGCTGTCCGTCGTCCAGGACAGCCGTGACGAATTCCGGCAGATGTACGGCGCACGGCGGCGAAGCCTTTCTCATCCGGCCCGACGGCTACGTGGGGCTGCGCCCCGCCCGGGCGAGCGGCCTGAGCTGTTGGCGCAGCTCGCGCTGGCCTTCCGTACATGAGTGGCGGCCGGTCGCGAGTGGCGGCCGGCCGCGCCTGCCGGGCGGCGCCGGTCACGGGCGGCCGCCGCTCGCTCAGGGCGCCTGCCACGCGGCGACCAGCACCCGCCCGTCGCCGTCATCGTCCAGCGCAGTGAAGGCCGCCTTGGCCTGGGCGGCCGAGTACCCGGCCGCTCGGTGCACGGCCGTGAAGTCCGCCAGGCTGACCACGCCGTCCCCGTCGGCATCGGCCAGGGCGACGGTCGCGGCGACCGACGGCCCCACGACCTTGCCGAGCATCCCCGACGTGCCGGCCCGGGCGAACGCCGCGACGAACTGCTCCCGGTCCAGGCGCCCCGTACCGTCCACGTTCGCCAGGGCGGCGAGCTCGTCGAAGGTGTTGCGCATCCCCGCCCGGAGGGCTTGCGCCTTGGCGGAATCCGCCGGTTCGCCCACCGCTTCCGCCAGCACGCGTGCCCGCTCGGTGAAGTCCTGCGCGGTCAGGTAGCCGTCGCCATCGGTGTCGTACGTGGAGAAGCGGTGCTCGTACTCGGCACGCAGGGCATCGGAGATCATGCGTCATCCCTTCCGGAGGTGGGCTCCCGGCGGAGCCCGGAGAGGCGGCCGGCCGCGCGCGGGGGTGCCGCGCCCACCCGCCGACATGAGCACATTAAGTGACCGGATGAGGGCGAGGAGTGAGGGCGGAGGGTGTGTTCGGCCGCCGGCCCCCTTGGAGGTAGGAGGGAGACAAGGTCAAGGTCGCGATCTTCTACTTCGACGATGACGGGTTCAGCTACGCCCGCCAGGAGGCCGTAGTGGTGCTGTGAGCACGGCCGTCGCCCCGGTGGACCGGGCCGGACGGCCGTCCGGCTGCCGGGGCGAGCTCGCGCCGCCTGGTCATGCCACGATCTATCAGATATTTCGGGTCGGTTACGCCTGCAACCGACCGGTCGGGCAAACGGTCCTACGGGGCATGAAAAGACAACTGAACCTGCGGCGGATACGAAGGTCCGGCACCGGACGCCGGGCGGGCGCGACGCTCGCCCTGACGGCGCTGGCCCTCCCGCTGACGGTGGCCTTCGGCTCCACGGCCCAGGCCGCCACCGCGTCGTCCTGTACCGCGAGCCGTGGCCCCTATCAGAAGCAGGCCGAGAAGTTCCTCGGGCTCACCGTGGACGGCCGGCAGTCGGCGGCCGACTGCCGGGCGATCCGTGCCTTCCAGACCAGCCACGGCATCTCGCCGAACATCGGCTACGCCGGTCCGGTCACCTGGGGCGTGATGAGCCTCGTGGCGCAGCAGAAGGCGGCCGGGAGCAATCCGAACAAGGCCCATAAGTGCCCCACGAACAAGGGCCGGATCGCCTGCGTCGACCTCACCCGCCAGCTCAGCTGGGTCCAGGACGGATCGCGGCTGGTGTTCGGGCCGGTGCCGGTCCGCAGCGGACGCGACGGGTACGAGACCCGCACCGGCGCCAAGAAGATCTACTGGCGCAACCTGCACCACGTATCGACGATCTACCACGTGGCCATGCCGTACAGCCAGTTCTTCGACGGCGGTCAGGCGTTCCACTCCATCAGCGGCAGCGTCTGGTCGGCCCCCGGCTCGCACGGCTGCGTCAACATGCGCAGCAACGACGCCAAGAAGTACTGGTCACTGCTCAAGAACGGTGACGACGTCTACGTCTACGGCCGTAAGTCCGGTACCTGAGCCCTGAGCGGGCGGACCGGGCTCGGCTGCGGAGGGGAGGGAGCGCCCGCCGGCGAAACGCCACCGGGCGCCGCGTCGTCCGGGCGCGCTGCCGTCCGCAGGCCGCGTCGTCCGTATACCGGACCGGCGCCGTTCAGCCGGACCGTACTCTCACTGCTTCCCCCGGCCACCGCCGGAGGGCGGCAGCGCGCAGGCCGCCGTACCGCCCGGCATCCGCTGACGATTCCTCGCGATGATCCGGTACACGCCGTGGGCGATCCACCGCACGGGCGGGAGCGTGAGCAGCGCTCCCACGACCGGCCACCCGCCGCCCGCGCTCATCAGCAGCTTGGCGACAGCCTGGGCGCCCCCGTGTACGGAGCCGGCCGGGGTCACCCACAACACTTCGCGCTCGGCGCGCTGTTGCGCGATGCCGAGCCGTGCGAGGTCGGTGAACTGCCAGGGGGTGGCGTCACAGCGCGGCCGCAGACGCCGTTTTGCGAACCTGACCGAGGACGTACAGAAGGCGCAGTCGCCGTCATAGACAAGTACGGGTTGCCGCTGCATCTTCCCGTCCCCTTCGCACCGGTGCCCTGGCAGTCACCATGATAGGTGCGTCGCCTCCCCGGCACGCCCGGCGGGCCCGTTGCTCGGTGGGTGCCGCCGGGCGCATGGGAACCCGGGCCCGGGCCGTATACGGACCGTGCCGGGTGGCCGGGTGGCCGGGTGGCCGGGTGCGTGGGTCGCCGGGTCAGTCGGCCAGTAGGTGGTACAGGGCCATGGGCGTGACGTAGCCGGGCCAGCGGCCGTCGGCGAACAGATGGACACCGGCGTCCAGGTAGCACTGGTCGGCGAGTTGGGAGCAGATCATGTGCCGGGTACTGGCGACATAGCGGCGCAGCCCCGGAACGGGCAGGTGGAAGCGGTGCGTGGCGATCGCCAGGTAGTCGAGGAAGCTGTAGGGGACCCCGGCGTAGCGAGTGGCGGCGGCGCAGATGCCGCTGCGCTGCCGCTCGGTGAGCCGTTCCGGGCAGACGTAGACCACGTCCGCGCCGGCGTAGGCGGTGAGGGACAGGATGCGGGCGCCGCCCGGCTCGGCCTCCAGCAGCCGGTCGCCGGGCAGGACCAGGAAGGCGTGTTCGTAGTCGGTGAAACCGTCTCCGTTGATCCACTGTCCGAAGCGGATCAGCTGACCGGTGACGCCGCTCATTCTGGTGAGACCGATGTCGCCCGGCAGGGGATGGGTGTGCTTCATGAGCAGCTCCCAGAGCCAAAGGGGGGTTCCCGTGGGTCATACCCGCTGTCATGGCGTACGGACCGCGTCCGCGGCGGCGGGTGGCGGAGTGTGGCGGTGGACGGACGCCGATGCCGGTGGAGGGCAAGGGGCAGATGGCCGAGGGGGAGGGACAGCGGCGGCTCGGCGGGGTACGGGTGTGCGGGACCGGGTTCGGCCGCCGCGGGCCGAAGAGAGCGGGCGTAAGGAGTGGGAAGACGATGAGCAGCTCAGCGTCCGGGGAGTCGGTGACGGTGCGTCAGGACGGCGCTGGGGTCGCGGGTGGTGGCGGGGCGTCGCTGTCGGGCAGCGTGGCGCTGGTGACCGGGGCCTCCAGCGGTATCGGTGCGGCCGCCGCCCTGGCGCTGGCCCGGGAGGGCGCTTCCCTCGCCCTGGTCGCCCGCCGGCGCGAGCGACTGGAACACCTCACGCAGACCATCGTCGAGCACGGAGGGGCATCCTTGGCCCTGACGGCCGATCTCGGTGACGCGACGCAGGCGCGGCGGGTGGTCGAGGAGACCGTCGACCACTTCGGGCGGCTGGACGTCCTGCTGAACAACGCGGGATTCGGTGCGCGCGGCGCGGTGGAGGACAGCGACCCCGAGAACTGGGACCGGATGGTCGGCCTCAACTTCACGGCGGTTCTGCGGATGTCGCACGCGGCGCTCCCGCATCTGCTGCAGGCGGCACACGACGGGCCCCGGGGCGTCGCCGACCTGGTGACCGTCAGCTCGGTCGCGGGCCGGGTGCCCCGCAAGGACAACAGCGTCTACTCGGCCACCAAGCACGCGGTGTGCTCCTTCAGCGAGGCGCTGCGCCAGGAAGTGACCGGACGGCAGGTCAGGGTCGGACTCGTCGAACCGGGCATGACCGCGACGGAGATGACACGTGGCGGCAGCCAGGCCGCATCGGCCCACGGGATGCCGCAGGAAAGCTGGCTGCACGCCGAGGACATCGCCCGCGTCATCACCTTCATGGTCACCCGGCCGCCGCATATGGCGGTCAACGAGATCACCGTGCGGCCGACCGCCCAGGAACACTGACCGCCCCGACCCCCGCGTCCGCGGCACTGCCGAGGAGAGGCCCCGTGCGACTCCTGCTCATCTCCGACACCCATCTGCCCCGGCGCGCCAAGGTGCTGCCGGCCCAGCTGCTCGGCGAAGTGCCCCGCGCCGATGTCGTCCTGCATGCCGGCGACTGGGTCGACACCGCCACGCTGGACCTGCTGCAGGATCGCGCCCGGCGGCTGATCGGGGTGTACGGCAACAACGACGGCCCGGACCTGCGGGCCCGGCTGCCCGAGGTGGCGTACGCGGAACTGGCGGGCGTCCGGTTCGCCGTGGTCCACGAGACGGGCCCCGCGCAGGGGCGGGAGCGCCGTTGCGCCGCACGGTTCCCCGAGCTCGATGTGCTGGTGTTCGGCCACAGCCACATCCCCTGGGACTCCACGGCGGACGACCGGCTGCGCCTGCTGAACCCGGGGTCGCCGACCGACCGCCGCCGGCAGCCGTACTGCACCTACATGACGGCGGAGCTTGTGCAGGGCCGGCTCGCCGGGGTGGAGCTGCACCGTCTGCCCCGCGGCGGATGAGCCCGCGGTGACCGCCGCACGGCCCGCGCACTCCTCGCGGACCCGCCCGTGCACGCGTCACCGACCGGCCTGCGCACTCCGCACCGACCGGTCCGCGCACTCCTCACAGACCGAGCAGGCCGCGGACGTAGGCGGCCTGGCCGGCGTGCTGCAGATCGTCGGCGATCACGCTGACCAGGCGGACTCCCAGGGTGACGGGCGGTGTCCAGCCGCGGTCGACGACGCGCTTCATGTCCTTGTCGTCGATCCCGGCGAGGTACTGGACGGTGTTGTCGTGCACGGCGCCGTGATAGCCCGTCAGGAGCTGTGCGCTCAGGTCCCCTACGGCCGCCACGTCCTTGCCGGAGTGTCCGTAGCCGGTGTCGTCGGCCGCGAAGGGGAGCCCGAAGCTGTCGTACCAGCCGT
Organism: Streptomyces sp. NPDC048516; assembly: GCF_043199875.1. NCBI lineage: Bacteria > Bacillati > Actinomycetota > Actinomycetes > Kitasatosporales > Streptomycetaceae > Streptomyces > Streptomyces sp. NPDC048516. The sequence continues at coordinate 567,233 of NZ_JBICWS010000001.1, forward strand.
CCGCGGTCCAGATCTGCTCGGTGCCGGCCACCCCGGCGAGGTGGTCGTCCTGGATCCTGGTGAGGTGCCAGACCAGCCAGGCGATCGAGTTGGCGTCGTCGGGGCGGGTGCTGAGTTCGTCGGGGTCGAGCCCGGAGACCACGTCCTCGACGACCTCACGGATGCGTCCGAAGGCGTCGACAAGCAGATCCGTGCTGGCGTTCATTCAGGGCTCCTTTGCGGCGGCGGAGGTCCTCGCGCGGAAGGTCCGCGGATACCGGTACCGGTGGACCGAGGGGTCGCGCTCCGGTGGCGGTCAGGCACCCGGAGGGCGTCAGCCCCGGCACCCCGCCCATGGTCGCAAGCCGGCCCCGGGAATCGGTGCGGGGCAGGCCGAGAGGCCAGATTTTCCCGGATCGGGGAACTCGATCGCGCGCCGGAAGGGGCGGCCACGGGAGACGCCCGGTGGCCCCCCACGGGTCACCGGGCGTCTTCTGCCGATCTGCCGGGCCTCAGGGCCCGGCAGGTCCGGTCATTGCGGCCAGCACGGAGCGCCAGTCCTCGCCCGGCCGTGCGCGCAGGGACGGGGCCAGCCGGCCGGCGTGGTAGTGCCAGCGGTGATCGAGGTCCGGGTGGACCTCGTCCGTCTCCTGGATCTCGCTGTCGCTGCCGAGCAGTTCGGTCAGCCCGGTGGCGAGGTCGTGCCAGGAGAGGTGGCCGCTGACGGCGTTGGCGACGCCGTGCACGGGCGAGTCCAGACAGGAGACCACGGCCCGGGCCAGGGCCGCGGCGTGCACCCAGGCCGCGCCGTACCACGCATGACCGTGCGTACCCGGCCGCGGAAGGACGATCGGCCGGCCCTCCCGCGCCGCCTGGTAGAGCACCCCGGTCGCACCCCAGCGCAACTGGTCCCGCAGCCGTTGGTGCGCTCCCCAGACGAGCGGGGAACGGACGGCGCTCGCGCCACCCCGGCCCTGGGCGCCGGCCGCCCCCAGCAGCAGCCCTTCGCAGTCGACCTTCGCCTGTCCGTACGCGCTCAGCGGCTGCTGCGAGGCGGACTCCTCCGCCACCCACTCGCCCGCCGGGTGCCCGTAGGCGTCCACACTGCTGACGAAGACGAACGGGCCGCGCGACCAGGTGCCGACCATCGCGGCCATCGCCGTCACATCGACCTCGGGCCGGGTGAAGGTGCAGGCGGAGTGGATCACCGCGTCGGCGCTGCCGACGGCCTTGCGCAGGCCGTCCAGGTCGGTGAGGTCGCCCTCGACGACGTCCACGCCTTCCCCGGCGACGAGGTGGGCCGATTCGGGCCGGGCCAGGGCCAGGACCGGACGTCCCCGAGCGGCCAGTTCGCGCAGCACGAACGCGCCGACCCCGCCGGTAGCGCCGGTGACCAGCACCGTGCCCTCGCGCGTGCGCCGCGGGCGGGAGGGGGCGGCCGAGGGCGCGGCGGCCCGCTCCGCCTCACGTGCCGCCAGCAGCGCGGTGACCGCGCGCGGGGTGCGGGCCTGCATGATGTCCAGGCCGGTCAGCGGCAGTTTCAGCGCCTGGCGCAGACGCTCGGCGAGCTGGACGGCGACCAGCGAGTGGCCGCCGAGCAGGAAGAAGTCATCGTCCGGCCCGGGGGCGTGCCCCAGGAGGCCGGTGAACCCTTCGGTCACGGCATCCGCGTGCGCCCCCTGCGGTGCGGGGGCCGACGGGAACCCCGGGAGCCGGGCCGGATCCGGCGTGCCGTCGGCCGTGCGCGGAAGGGAGTCCAGCAGGGTCACCGCGGCGGGCACCAGGTCAGCGGCGAGCGCCGTGCGCAGACGGGAGCGGAGCTCGGCGGGGGAGGGGCCGCCGATGCCGCGCAGTACGGCATAGGCCAGCAGCGGGCCGCCGGCCGGTTCGACCACGGCGGCCTCGGCCACCCCCGGGTACGAGCGCAGCAGCACCTCGGCCGGGTGTCCGCCGCCTTCGCCCCCGGGCGCCGGCGGCCCGCCGGGCAGCTGGGACAGCCGGAGGCCCGGGTCGTCCGCCACCGCGGTGAGCAGGGCGGCGTGGTGCGCCCCGAGCGCGGCCGCCGCCTCCTCGTCCAGCGCGGTCCGGCTGTACTGGACGATTCCGGCGGGGGCGTCGGTGTCCACCATGCCGAAGGAGAGGTCGAACTTGGCTTCTCCGGCGCCGACCTCGACGTAGGTGTCCGCCAGGCCGGGCAGCCGCAGCGTCGTGGGTTCGCCCAGGACGTCCGCGGTCACCCGGATCAGCGCCGTCCCGTCGGGGTTGCGGGCGGCGGCGCCGAGGCGGTCGAGGATCAGGTCGAAGGGCACCTCGCGGCGCTGCTGGGCGTCCAGCAGCGCCTCCCGTACCCGCTCCAGAAGGTCGGTGAAGGACGGGTCGCCGGCGGTGTTCACCCGGACCGGAAGGGTGTTGACGCACAGTCCGACCAGGCCGCGCATCTCCGGGCCCTGCCGGTGGGTGCCGGCGACCCCGATCACCAGGTCGTCCTGGCCGGTGAAGCGGTGCAGTGCGGCGAAGGACGCGGCGAGCGCCACGGTGAACAGGGTGGACCGGTGCGCGCGGCCGAGTTCGCGCAGGGCGGCCGGCACCCGAGGGTCGAGCGGGGCGCTGTGGACACCGGCCGGGCGGACGCCGGTGTCGGCGGGCGGGTGCGCGGGGCGGGGCAGACGCAGCGGCCGGACGCCTTCGAGGCGTCCTGCCCAGTGGTCCAGGCCCGCTTCCAGAGCGTCGGCGGCCGCCTGCTCACGGCGCGCGAAGTCTGCGTACTGCGCAGGTTCCGGCTGCGCCTCGGTGGCGGTGCCCTCGGCGGCGGCCGCGTAGCTCCGGGCCAGTTCCCCGGCAATGGTCTCCAACGAGGCGCCGTCGATGGCTATGTGATGGAACGTCAGCAGCACGGTGTGGTCCTGCTCCGCGTGCCGCAGGACCAGGGCGCGCGGCAGGGGCCCGGCGGCGAGGTCGAAGGGGCGGTGCGCCTCCTCGTCCAGCAGCGCGCCGGCGCCGTCCGCGTCCGTCTCCACGACACGCAGCGCGATCGCCTCCGGAGCCGGCAGCACCTCCTGGTACGGCTCACCGTCCTGCTGCCCGTAGCGGGTGCGCAGAATCTCGTGACGGCGTACCAGCGAGGTCAGCGCGGCGGCCAGCGCGTCCAGGTCGAGCGGGCCGCGCAGCCGGGTGGCGAAGGGCACGCTGTAGGAGGCGTCACCGTGGCCCAGCCGGTTCATCAGCCACATGCGGCGCTGGGCGTGGGAGAGCGGGGCGGGTCCTTGGCGGACGGTTGCGGGAGCGGCGGCGGGCCGGGCGGCGCGGGAGCGTGCCCGGCGCAGCAGCTCCTCCTGGAGCGCCGCGGCGGCGGGGGTGTCAGTGGCCATCGGTGTCCTCCGGGGCGCCGGGGCGCAGATCGCTGTGCGCGGCGAGGAGCGCGCGCTCGACCAGCGCGGCGTGCCCCGCCACCGTGGGGGCGGCGAAGAAGTCGGCGAGCGTCAGCTCGACGCCGAGCTCTTCGCGCAGGTCGTCGGTGACCGCGAGCGCGAGCAGCGAATGACCGCCCAGCGCGAGGAAGTCGGCGTCCGCCCGCGTGACCTCACGGCCCAGTGACCGGCCCCAGACCTCGGCGACGGCCTGCTCCAGCGGGCCCAGCGGCCCGGCCGCCGCGTCGGGCAGATCCGCGGTGACCAGGTCCGTCAGCGCGCGGCGGTCGACCTTCCCCGAGGCGGTGAGCGGCAGCGCGTCGACCAGCTGCACCTCGTCGGGGACCAGATGGGCGGGCAGGAGGGCGGCGAGCCGGTCCTGCAGGGTGACGGGGCGCGGCACCGGGCCGGGTGAGGCCACCACGAAGGCGGCCAGGCGGGCGTCGTCGGGGGAGGGGCGGTGCACGGTCACTGCCGCGTCCGCCACCTCGGGCTGCTCCCGCAGGGCGTGTTCGATCTCCGCCGGTTCGATCCGGAAGCCCCGGATCTTCACCTGGTCGTCCGTCCGCCCGTGGAAGTCGAGGGTGCCGTCCGGACGCCGGGAGACGAGGTCACCGGAGCGGTAGAGGCGCCCCAGCCCGGGCCGGTCGCGGAAGCGCTCGGCGGTCAGCTGCGGCTGACCGGTGTAGCCCAGCGCCAGCCGGCTGCCGCCGATCCACAGTTCGCCGCGCTCCCCGTCCGGGACCGGTTGCCCGGAGTCGTCCAGAAGGTGCACGGTCGCCCCGGCGACCGGCCGGCCGATGGGCACCTGGCCGTCGCAGTCGGCGTCGGTGACGCGGTGGGCCGTGGTGAAGGTCGTCGCCTCCGTCGGCCCGTAGCCGTTGACCAGTTCCAGCCAGGGGAAGGCGTGGAGCACGTCGCGGGCGTGGTGCGCGGACAGCGCCTCGCCGCCCACGATCACCGTGCGCAGCAGCGAGAAGAGCCGCGAGCGGCGGGCGGCCAGCTGGTGGAAGAGCGCGGTGGTGAAGAAGGCGACGCTGACGCCGTGGCGCTCCACGTTCCGGGCCAGGTCCTCGAACGAGGGCCGTTCGGCGGTGCACACCACCACGGCGGCTCCGTTGGCCAGGGCTCCCCACACTTCGAAGGTCGAGGCGTCGAAGGTCATCGGCGAGTGGAAGAGCACCCGGTCGCGGGAGGTGAGGGTGAGGTATGCCGGGTCGGAGACCAGCTCGGCGATCGCACGGTGCGGGAGGGCCACGCCCTTGGGCCGGCCGGTCGAGCCCGAGGTGAACATGATGAACGCGGCGGCGTCCGGGCCGAGTTCGGCGCCGGTGAGGTCGCCACCGTCCACCAGCGGTGCACCGGGCAGCGCAAGAGCCGGACCGGAGAGCGCCGCCGATTCGAGGAGCTTGCCGTCGCCGACGGTCAGCGTGGCGCCCGCGTCGGCGGCCAGTGCCTCGGAACGGGAGCGCGGGTGCGCCGGATCGAGCGGTACGCACACTGCGCCCGCCCACCACAGCGCGAGCTGGGCGACGACCGTGCGGGCGGAACGCGGCATCAGCAGCGCCACGGCGTCACCCTGGCGCACGCCGTGCTCACGCAGATGGGCGGCGAGCGCACGGGCCGAGGAGACGAGCTGGGCGTAGGTGAGCGTGGTGTCGCCGTCCGCCACGGCCAGGGCCTGCGGGGTCCGTGCGGCATGCCAGGCCACCAGGGCCGTCAGTCCGGCCGTGGGTGCGGGCCGCTCGGCCTCCGGGGCGGGCGCGGGGTGGTCACCGGCCGGGGTGCGCTCGTCCTGCGGGGTGCCTTCGGTGGGCACGGGATCTTCCTTCCGGGTGTCGGGGGAGTGCGGGGTGCGGGTGGTCATCTCAGGCTCCTGCCGGTTGCCGCGCGGCGAGGCGGGTGTCGACGAGCAGCGCGACGGCGCGCAGGTCCGGCTGGCGAAGCAGCTCGGGGGCGCGCAGCCGGACACCGCTCTCCTTCTCGATGACGGTCAGCAGCCGGGCGGCGAGCAACGAGGTGCCGCCCGCCCCGGTGAAGCTCTCGGCCAGCGAGATCTCGGACCGGGCGAGCAGATCGCGTACGGCGCTCAGCACAAGCCGCTCGCCGGGGGTGGCGCCGGCGGGCCCGATGCCGTCCGCGGGGGCATCGCCGGGACGGGGTGCCTCGGCGGCTGCCTGCCGGGTCAGCTCGGCCCGGTCCACCTTGCCGTTGGCGTCCAGGGGGAAGGAGTCCACGAACCGTACGTCCGAGGGCACCGCCTGCTCAGGAAGCCAGGCGCGGACGGCCGGCAACAGCGCGTCGGCGGTGAGCACGGCGCCGGCCGCCGGCCGTACGTACGCCACCAGCCGGGTGTGGCCGTCGGCGGTACGCGGCGCGGTGACGACGGCGCCGAGGACCGCCGGGTCCTTCTCGAACGCGGCCTCCACCTCGGCCGGTTCGATCCGTACCCCGCTGATCTTGACCTGGCCGTCGAGGCGGCCCAGAAATTCCAGCGCACCGTCGTCCGGCATCCGCACCCGGTCCCCGGTGCGGTACAAGCGCTCCACTCCGGGCAGATCGATGCCCTCGGGCACGGCCGGGAAGCGGCGCGCGGTCAGGTCGGGATCGAGGTAGCCGAGCGCCAGACCGCTTCCGCCGATGAGGAGTTCACCTTCCGCTCCCCGCGCGACCGGCCGGCCGTCCGCGTCGGCGACGACCACGGTCACGCCCGGGAGAGGGTGGCCGATCGGCGGCGCGGACTCCGTGTCCGCCGCGTCGTCCGTGCCGTGCATGGCGTACACGGTGGAGACCACGGTGGCCTCGGCCGGCCCGTAGGCGTTGTGCACGGTGGCGGTCACCTCGGCGCCCGGCCGGCGCCGCATCCGGTCACCGCCCACGAACAGATGACGCAACGCCAGGCCCTGCGGCCAGGGACGTTCCAGCAGCGGCTCCACCATCGGGGTGGCCGAGACCACCGCCGTCACCGCGGACGCACGCCACCAGTCGGCCAGCACCACCGGGTCCCAGCGGACCTCGTCGGGCGCGGGCACCAGCGCCGCGCCGGACGTCAGCCCGGCCCACAGCTCCATCAGATGAGGGTCGAACGCGACGCCGATCAACAGCGACTGCCGGTCACCGGGGGCCAGCCCGGTCGTCGCGCGGTACCAGTCCAGCAAGGTGCCGAGCGCGGGCTCACCGACGGCCACCGCCTTGGGGCGGCCGGTGGACCCGGAGGTCAGCACGGCGTAGAACGCCCCGGGGGGTGCGGAACGGGCCGTGGCGCCGGGGTCGGCGAACGCCGCCACCACCGTGGCGGTGGCGTTGGCGCCCTCGCCGGGCAGCGCCAGCGGCAGGTGCTCGGCGCTCCGGTGCCGGGGCGGCAGGACCTCGGGATCGCCGATCAGACAGACGACGTTCAGGTCCTCGGTGACGGCGCCGGTACGGCGCTCGCCCGGGCGCGGGCCCAGCGGCAGATAGACGGCGCCGATCCTGGCGAGCGCGACGGCGGTCACCACGAGTGCGGCCGAACGGTCGAGGCAGACGCCGACCAGGTCTCCGGGGCGGACCCGGTCACGCAGCGCCCGTGCGGCCTCGTCGGCGGCGTCGTCGATCTGCCGGTAGGTCCAGCGGTGCGCACCGTCGATCACCGCCGGAGCCTGCGGGGAGCGGGTGGCCCACTCCTCGAAGAGGGCGAGCACGCCGCTCCCCCCGTCGGTGGCGGGCAGGGCGCCGTGGGCGATGCTGAGCGAGCCCTGCGGTGCGGGCAGTTGGCCGTCGCAGGCGGTAGCCGGGGCCGGCGTCCGGGCGGTCATCGGCTGGGTCATCGGGACTCCGTCACGGTGGTCGGGGCGGCGGGAGCGGGCGCGGGCACGGCAGGGGTGCCGACGGCCGCGAGCGCGGTGGCCTGGTCGGCCAGCACCGGGTTCTGGAACAGCAGCCGCAGCGGCGGACGCTGCCCCAGCCGCGGTTCGAGCCAGGCCGCCAGCTGCGCGGCGAGCAGCGAGTGGCCACCGGCCATGAAGAAGTCCGAGGACGCGTCGAAGCGGCCGTGGCCCAGGGCCTCCCGCCAGCCCTCGGCGAGCAGTTCCGTCATCGGATCGGACGCCGGTGCCGGACCGGACGGCAGCTGTGCCGGTGCGCCGGGGCTCTCCTCGGCGGGGGCGGCCGGCTCCATCGCGGCGGCCCGGAGGGCCAGCGCCGCGCGGTCCGGCTTGCCGCCGGCCAGCCGCGGCATGGCGTCGAGCCGTGCCCAGCACCCCGGTACCAGGGCGCTCGGCAGCCGGCTGCTCAGCTCGGTGTGCAACGCCTGCTCGTCCCACGGCGCAGCGCCGTTTGTGTCCTCCAGGAAGCCGACCAGCCGGGGCCCGCCCGCGGCCGCACGGTCCAGGACGACGGCGCAGGACCTGCCGCCGAGCGCGGCGGAGGCGGCAGCCTCCACCTCCTCCAGCTCGATGCGGTAGCCGCGCAGTTTGATCTGGTGGTCGCGTCGTCCCAGGAAGTACAGCTGACCGTCGCGGCCGCGGTAGCCGAGGTCACCGGTGAGGTAGACCCGCTCACCGCCCAGGGCCTCGACGCCGATGAACCGGGCGGCGGTGGTCTCCGGGTTGCCGACGTAGCCCTCGGCCAAGCCGGCTCCGGCGATGGCCAGTTCGCCGACCGCGCCGTCCGGCAGCGGCCGGTGGTGCGCGTCCAGGACGTGGATCCGTTCGCCGGGCAGCTCGGTGCCGAGCGGGATCTCCGCACCGTCGGCGAGACCGTCCGGGGTGAGCTCGTGGACGGTGGAGCTGATGGCGGCTTCCGTGACGCCGTAGACGTTGAGCACGGTGGTGTCGGTGTCGGCCAGGTAGGCACGCATCACGTCCGCCGGGAGGCGTTCGCCACCGAGCACCAGCAGCCGCGGCGCCCAGTGCCCGTCGCGCAGCACGGGGCGCATCTCCTCGCGGGTGGCGAGGAAGTAACTGGTCGGCAGGTTGGCCACGGTGACCCGCGCGGCGACCAGCAACGCGGCCAGCTCGGCGCCGGTCAGCACCTCGTGCTCGGGGGCGACCAGGCACGCCCCGGCGTACAGCGACGGCAGCACCTCTTCGAGAGCCACGTCGAACGTCGGCTGCGCGAACAGCAGCACCCGGTCACCCGGTTCCAGGCCGAACCGGTCGGCGGCGCCCGTCAGATGGTTCTCCAGCGCCGCGCGGCCGACGGCGACGGGCTTGGGAATGCCGGTCGAGCCGGAGGTGTGGATGATGTAGGCGGCACCGGGGACGACCTCGGCCGCCCGCGCCGGCGGCAGGGCCGGCGCGTCGATGGTGGCCGTCGGCAGCCCGCCGGGAAGCGTGACGGGCGCGTCCGCGGAGGTCAGCACCAGCGCCGGACCCAGCCGGCCCAGCAGCAGCTCCAGGCGGGCCGGAGGATCGGAGGGCGAGAGCGGGCAGTACACCGCACGGGTCCGCAGACAGGCCAGCAGCGCCACGACCGAATCGGCGCCGCGGGGCAGCACCGCGGCCACCGGCTGCCCGGCGGTCACCCCTGCCGCCCGCAGCCGCTGCGCCAGCGAGGTGACCCGGTCGTCGAGGTCGCCGTAGGTGATCCGGCGGGCGCCGATGAGCAGCGCGGGCAGGGACGGGTCGTGCGCGGTGGCCGGGTCGAGCGGATCGTGTGCCGGTGCCGGGAGCGCGGCGGCCGGGAGGGCCTGCGGCGGGGCCGTCGGCGCCAGGTCCGCCAGGGTGGCGCCGGGAGCGTCGAGGTAGGCCCGCAGCAGGTCCAGGAACCGCCCGGCGAGCAGCTTCGCCACGTCCTCGCCGAACATGTCGGCGTCGTAGTCCCAGACCAGGGTCATCCCCGGCGCGCCGTGCCGGAGGCTGACCCCGCGCCGGTCGTCCGGCAGCAGCACCACGTCCAGGTCGAAGCGTGTGGTGCCGGTGTTGAAGCCCTCGAACAGGGTGATGTCCAGGCCGGGGACGTCGATCTCGGGCAGCTCGGCGTCGTGGGCGCTGAACATGACGCTGAACAGCGGGTTGTCGGCGCCGGAGGTGTGCAGCCCGAGCGTGCGGGTCAGCTCCTGGATCGGCACCTCCTGGTGCGGCAGAGCACGGATGAGGGTGTCGGTCACCTCGTCCATGGACTCCTCGGCCGGGGCGGCCGGGTCCAGCCGGAGCGCGAGCGGGATGGTGTTGACGAACATGCCCACCGCGCCCTCGAAACCGCGCGGGCGGTTGCCGACGGCGGTGCCGATCACCATCTGCGAGCGGCCGCTGTGCCGGCGCAGCAGCTCGGCGAAGAGCCCCAGCAGCGTGGCGAACGGCGTCAGACCGCGCTCCCGGGCATGGCCGCGCAGCGCCTGTGCCAGATCAGCGCCGATCGACTGCCGCAGCTGGGCACCGCGGTGGCGGCGCCGGGAGCCGGGCCGGGTCAGACCGGGCAGTGGCATGTCGTAGGACATCTCGCGCAGTTCGCCGGCCCAGAACTCCAGGCTGTCGTGCCGCTCCCCCTTCTCCTCGTCCCGGGCGCCCGCCCGGACGTGGTCGGCGTACGAGGGCGCGGGCGGCAGCTCCACCGGCTCGCCCAGGACGTGGCCCCGGTAGACGTTGAACACATCGCGCAGCAGGATCGCGAACGAGTGGCCGTCGTGGATCAGATGGTGCTCGACATGGATGAGCCGGTGACATTCCTCCGCGAGCCGGACCAGCGTCCAGCGCAGCAGCGGTGCCTCGAAGGTGTCGAGCGGGGTCTCCGCCTCGGTGCGCAGCAGCTCCTGGAACGCGGCCTCCGGGTCCGCCTCGCCGCTCAGGTCCACCGTGTGCAGCCGTGGCACACAGGCCTCGGCGACCCGCTGCCCCGGCATCGCCCCGTCAACGGCGACGAGTTCCAGCCGCAGACCGGGGTGCCGGTCGAGCGTGGCGGCGAGGCCGCGGCGCAGCGCCTCGGCGTCGAGGGTGCCCCACAGGTCGAGAGCGGCGGTGAAGTTGTAGGCGCGGCTGCCCGGTTGCACCTGTTCGTGCAGCCAGACGATCTCCTGCGAGGAGGAGAGCGGAAGCATGGGCGGTCCCTGAGGTTGTCGGGGCGGGTTTCTCCGGCCGGGGCGTGGTCGGGCCCGGCCTGGGGCGCAGACCGGCCGCGGATCGCGCGGCCAGGGCTGGCGGTGTCGGTGAGCGAAGGCGGGGCGGGGCCCCGGGAGGGGTCAGCCGGCCGTCGGCGCCGGGGTCCGTAGTGCGCCGGCGAGCGCGGTGAAGGCACTCTCGGCGGTGTCGTCGGAGAGGATCGCGCGGTCCCACACCATGCGCAGGTGCAGCTCGGGGCCCTGGGTGACGGAGACCGCGAAGGGGCCGCGCACGGCCCTGCCGTCGATATGGATCTCACGGCCCGTCACCCCGCCCAGCCGCAGCGGGGGGTGCCGCCGGGAGTCGTCGACGGTCAGCATGCCGTCGAGCCGGCCGGTCCATCCTGAGCCGGCCGCGCGGGCGGCGTGCACCACGGCGTCGAACGGGGTGGCGGCGTGGTCCAGGTCGTCCCACCAGGCTTCGGCCGTAGCCGACGCCCCGGGAGCGTCCCCCGTGGCGGTAGGGAAGACCACGGTGTTGAGGAAGCAGCCGAGCACCGGAGCGGCACCGGGCGGCCGGCCGCCCCACGGGTAGCCGAGCGGCACCACCCGGCCCGCCCCGAACAGCGCCGCCGCGGCCGCCCGGCAGGCGCCCAGCAGTTCGGGGAAGGGCACCCCGGCCGGCGGCGCGGGAATCCGCAGCGCGGCCGCACCGCTCGGCGCCGTCCCGGCGGAGAGGGGCCGGTGCCCTGGCACGGGGGCCTGTTCGCGCACCGCGCGCAGCCGTTCGCCCCAGTACGCCATCGCCGCCGGTGCGCCCGCGCGCTCCTCCGCGTCGAGCTGGAGCAGCACGGCGTCCCGGTAGGCGGCCAGCTCGGCCGCGACCTCCGAGGGGGAGGGCCGCTCGGCGCCGGCGTCTTCGTCGTAGGCCGCGCCGAGTTCTCCGACGATCCGGGCCAGCGACTGGCCGTCGCACGCGGCGTGGTCCAGGACCACGGCGAGCACGTCTTCCGCGCCCTGCGGCCCGTCCTGCGCCAGGAACAGCCGCAGCGGCGGACCCTGTGGGGTCCAGCTGCCCAGGGCGCGGCGCAGCACGGTGGCCGCATCCTCGCCGGGCGCGCAGTCCAGACGGGTCACGGGTACCTGCGGCTCTTCCGGGCGCAGCGCGGGGGTGCCGCGCAGCACGGTGAGGCGGGAGCGCAGTACGGGATGCAGGGCGGCGAGCCGGTTCGCGGCCGCCGTGAGGCGTACGGGATCCACCGTGCCGCGCGGAAAGGCGAAGAACATCGGCACGAGATCCGGCCGCCCGGCGGGGTCCATGGCACGCACCAGTGCGAAGCGACGCTGGGCGCCCGTGACGGGCAGCAGGACCGGGGCCCTGTCGCCGGAGTCGAGCCGCCGGTAGCGGGCCAGGTACTGGCTCGTGATGCTGAGCACGTGATCCTCTCTGACATGACTGAGCTGCATCGCCCGAGGCGATGCGGGTGGGAAGGCCGTGCGCGGGGGCAGGCAGCAGGGATGCGGCCGGAGGCGGTGGCGGGCCGTCAACCGAGGGAGGCGGGTTCGGCCGCGCCGGACGCGGCGGCCTCCGGGTCCTCGGCAGGCCCCGTGGCCGGCAGGTCACGCATCCGCCGCAGCGGGGAGAGCAGCAGCGGCAGCGGTACGGCCAGGAATCCCGCCGCACACCACATCAGCGCCGCCCGGGCCCCGAAGGCATCGGCCAGTGCACCGCCGGCCAGGGCACCGAGCGGAAGGGTGCCCCACATCAGGAACCGCAGGGTGGCGTTCATCCGGCCGAGCAGCCGGGGCGGGCACAGGGCCTGGCGGAAGCTCACCTGCGCGACGTTGTAGACCACGGCGCCGAAGAAGACCACGCCGGAGCCGAGGGCGAACAGCGCTGCCCCTGCGCCGCGTCCGGAAAGCGGCCACAGCAGCGCGAACGGGCCGGTGACCAGCGAGGACAGCCAGATGAGCCGGGCCTGGCCGAGCCGTGCGGCGAGCCGGCCCGCGCACAGCGCGCCGGCCAGTCCGCCCAGGGCCGAGGCGGCAAGGACAAGGCCCACCACTCCGGGCGCAAGGCCCAGCACCCGGACCAGGAAGACGGACTGGGTGGCCATCAGTACCGCGGCGAAGAAGTTGCCCAGCCCGGTCGTCACGGCGATCACCCGCAGCAGGCGGTGCCCGCACACAAAGCGCAGCCCCTCACCGATGTCCCGGCGCAGCGAGGCGTCCGGCCGGCGTTCGGGAAGGCTCTCGGGCCGCTTGATGCGCCACAGGAACAGCGCGGAGAGCGTATAGCCGGCCGCGTCGGTGACGATGGCCAGGGCGGCGCCCAGCAACTGGACGAGACCGCCGCCGATGCCGGGCCCCGCGACCTGCGCCGAGGAACGGATCGTCTCCAGCGCCCCGTTGCCCGAGACCAGCTGGTCCTTGGGCAGCAGCTCGGGCAGGAAGCTCTGGTGGGCGACGTCGAAGAAGACCGTCGCCACGCCGGTCACCAGGGCGACGACGTACAGCTGTGCCATCGTCAGCACACCGGTGACGGCGGCCAGCGGGATGCTCGCCATCGCCAGGGCCCGCACCACATCGGCGCGGATCATCAGCGGCAGCTTGCGCATCCGGTCGACCCAGGCCCCGGCCGGCAGCCCGACCAGCAGGAACGCGGCGGTCTCCGCTGCGGTGAGCAAGCCCACCTGGAAGGCGGGGGCGTCGAGTTCGAGCACCGCGACGAGCGGCAGGGCGACCAGGGTGACCTGGGCGCCGAGTTGTCCGGCCGCGGCACCGGCGAGCAGAAGACGGAAGTCGCGCAGGCGCAGCGGGCCGCTGGCCGCGGGTCGGGGTATGACGGGCATGTGGTGACCATCGCCGACCAGTCGATCAAGGGTCAAAACCCGATGCACACTTTCGGTCGGGTTTCTTCACCATTTCCGCACCAGAACCGAAAATCTTTCGCCAGATTCCGGCAGCCACCGCATGAACGCCATATGTTGACACTCCTTGTGAGGAGGGGATTCCGGGGAGGCGGCGAGAGGGAACGGGGCGGTCGTGCACAGAGGGTCACGTACCGGAATCCGACCGAAAACAGTCGTTGATGTCCTCTTATTGACCGAAGAAATCAGTTCCTCCGGTATGGCGTCGCTCCACGGCAAAGGGCCGGCCCCGCGGCCGTGGCAGCCGCGGGGCCGGTCGGGCCGGTGGAGTCCCCTCAGGCGGGCCGGAGTTCCGCCTCGACGGCGCCACGGATCAGCTCGTGCGCCCGCCCGAGCGAGGTGGTACCGCTCAGCCAGCGCTCGCTCACGCCCTCGACCAGGGCGGTGAGCCGTTCGGCCGCCGCGTGCGGATCCGTGCGGGCGAGCGCCGGATCGGCGGTCTGGGCCCGGAGTATCAGACCGGCGAGGTCGTCGTTCCACTCGCGGGTCGCGGTGGCCAGCAGCTCCCGCAGGTCGGGGTCGAAGACGGCGGTGGCGCGCAGCTCGCCCCACGCCGCGCTGTTCTCCCTGACATGGGGGACGTCCTGCAGTTCCCGCAGCAGGATCTCGGTGAGCTGGGTACGGGGATCGTCGGAGACGTCGAGGGCGGCGTCGGTGTAGCGGACCGCACGCTGGTTGATGAACTCCAGGGTGCGGCGCAGCAGTCCGGTGCGGTCCTTGAAGTGGTAATAGATCAGCGCGGTCGAGACGCCGGCCTCCGCGGACACCTCCTCGACGCGCAGCCCGCGGACGCCGCGCCGGGCGATCAGCCGGGCGGCGGCTTCGAGGATCTGGGTGGGCCTGTCCGGCATCGCATGCTCCCGCGGTCCGAGGAATCAAGGTGGCTCGGCTCCGATCATGCCCTACCATCGTCCTGACCGAAATTTCAGTCAGGGGGCTGAGCATGGACATATCCCGACGTCAGACGCTGCAAGCGGCGATTGTCGCCGCCGTGGGCGGGGCCTTGGGCGCCTGCGGTACCCAGGACGCCGGCAGGCCGGCGCCGCGCGGTGAGCGGGTTGTCCCCGCCGGCGCGAAGCCGGCCGGCGGACGGCGGCTGCCCGACGAGGCCCATCCGCACGAGTCGACCTACATGGCCTGGCCCACCCGCCGGATCTGGGGGCCGGACGTCACCGGCGTACGCGACGACATCGCCGGCATCGCCCGGACGATCGCCGAGTTCGAGCCGGTACACCTCCTCGCCAACGAGCGGGAGGCACAGGCGGCCCGGCGGGCATGCGGGTCCGGGGTGGAGGTCGTCCCGGTCCCGGTGGACGACCTGTGGATGCGGGACAGCGGACCGGTCTTCGTCCTCGGGCCCGACGGCATCGCCGGCGTCGACCTCAACTTCAACGGCTGGGGCAACAAGCAGCCCCACGGCCGCGACAGCCGGGTCGCCCGCGCGGTCCTGGACGACGAGCGGATCACCAGGATCGAGGCACCGATCACCGCCGAGGGCGGGGCCGTGGAGGGCGACGGGCACGGGACCCTGCTGGTCGCCGAGAGCTCGCTGGTCAACGACAACCGCAACCCCGGCAAGTCCCGCAAGGACATCGAGCGGGCGCTGGGGGACCTGTTCGGCGCCACCACGGTGATCTGGGTGAAGGGAGTCAAGGGCAAGGACATCACGGACTATCACATCGATGCGCTGGCCCGCTTCTCCGAACCGGGCGTCGTGGTCCTGAGCACCCCGGCACCCGACGCTCCCCGGAACGACTTCACCGGCGCCTACGAACAGGCCCGCACTGTCCTGGAGCACGCCGTCGACGCCCGGGGTAAGCGGCTCGAAGTCGTCGAGCTGTTCGAGCCGGCCGACATCGGGCGACGGGGGAAGGGCTTCCTGGCCTGCTATGCGAACTACTACGTGGCCAACGGAGCGGTCATCATGCCCCGCTTCGGCGACCGGAAGGCCGACGGTGATGCCACGGCCACCCTGAGGGACCTCTACCCGGGGCGGAAGGTGGTGCCCGTGCCCGTCGACAACCTCGGTGAGGGCGGCGGCGGCATCCACTGTGCCACCCAGCAACTCCCCGAGGCCGGCTGAACCTCCCTGCCCGGGAGGGCCGTCGAAGCGGCTGAGGTGGTGCCGGCCGTGGCCGCCCGGGGCCGGGTCCCCGGGCCGGTGGCGGGCTCAGCCGCGGCGCTGTTCGCCGGCCGGCTGATTGAACGGGTCGCCGGCCGGCTGATTGAACGGGCCGTCCGTCAGCGTCCCGTGCTGATCCGCCACGACCGGCAGCCGCGCCATCGTCTCCGCCGGGAGGAGGCCGGTCCGGCCGAGCACCGCGGCCCGGAGCGGGATCTCGACGCGCCGTCCGGTCGGCGGCACACCGGGCAGGATCCAGGGCACCTCGACGTCGTGAGTGAACGAGACCAGCATTTCGTCGACGAGCCGCGTCCCGCCCGTGGTGCGGGTCAGCGGCTCGATGGCGAAATCCGCTGCGGCGTGACCCACGAACCAGCGGCGGTAGAAGTGCCGCACGGACGCCCTGCCGCGGGCGCCCCTCGCCGTGGGCACGTGCACCACCTCCGGCTCGTCCGGCATGGTGGCCATCGTCGTGTCGAGGTCGAGACTGCTGAACTCGCTGGTGGTGTGCAGCTCCCAGACACGCTCCTGGTCAGAAGTGCTCGTCACAGGCGGTCTCCTCGGTCCTCCACCCCCAGGCGGTGAGCATCCCGGGCGAGAGGCCGGCGGACCGGGGCGAGGACAGCTCGTGCACCGCCCGCTCGATCTGCGCCTCGTCCACCCGCCCCGTCGCCAGCATGGCGCCCCGCGTCCGGCCCCACGTATCGGCCCAGAAGCGGCTGATCGCGCTGTCCGGCACCAACGGGGGAACGTGGATCTCGGCGGCCACGTTCAACAGCCCCTCCTCGTGCAGGAGCTGCGGGTAGTCCGGCACCCAGGAGATGTCCGTGCCGATGGTCTCCCGCAGTGCCTGCCACATCGCCCGCATGACCGTGGTGTATCCGGTGGCCGGCGCGATGGCGCTCGTCAGGTCCACGGCGTCGCTGAGCACCAGCACACCGTCGGGCGCGACCAGCGAGACCAGCTTGGCGATCATGCGGCGCCACGAGCGCAGATGCATCAGGACGAACCGCGCGTGCACCAGCCGGAACCGGCCGGGATCGAAGTCCGGGGCGGTGATGTCGGCGTCCAGCGTCGTCAGGCCCGGTGTCCCGTCGGCGCTGAGGAACCGGGTGTCACGGTCCACCGCGAGGACCGTGGTGACACCGGCCGACTCCAGCAGCCACCGCGCGAGGGTGCCGGTCCCCGCGCCCACGTCCAGGCAGTTCCAGCCGGGACCGGCTCCCAGCGCCGTCAGCCGGGCGGCGCTCACCTCGTCGTAGGCGAGCGCCCCCAGGTCGATGCGACCGGCCTCGCCGGTCTCCTCCGGGCGGAACATACCTTCGCCGTAGCGCCCGGCATCCGTACCCTGCACGTCCCCAGTATGACGGTGCGGCTCAGGGGTTTCCTGCTGTGGTGACCAGCTCTGGAACCGGCTCCGCCGCCGGCTGCTTCCGCGGCCTTCCCGGGCCGCGCCGCAGCACCAGCTGCAGGACCAGCATCACCACGCCGGTCACCAGCGCGCTGTGCCACAGCAGCGCGTCCAGCCGGCCCGCGGAGAGATAGGCGCCGGCGGCCACGGCCGCCAGTGCGCACACGGCCCGGTCCACGATGCTCTCGACGGACAGCAGGGTGGCCCGTGGCGCACCCGCCGGAATCGCGTCATTGACCAGCTTGCGCTGGAGCGGATACGCGAATCCGGTGACCGCGGCGAACACGCACAGCAGGACGACCACGGTCCAGGGCCCGCCGAGGGTGCTGCCCGCCAGCGCGGCCGCCATCGCGAGGCTGAGCACCGAGACCCACGCCACCGGTGACAGCCGCGAGCCGAGCCACTGCGGACGGGCCGAGGCCACCGCCTCCGCGACGGTCATGGCGGCCAGCACACCGCCGTGCGATCCCTCCGGGATGCCGTGATCCAACAGCACCGGCTGGAAGAGGTTCACCTGGCAGATCCGCGAGAGCGTGAAGACCGCCACGCCCTGCACCATCAGCAGCGCGAGCCAGGGCGTGGCCCACACACAGCGCAGCGCCGTGGTGGCCTCGCGCAGAAACGCGAGCCCGCCGCGCGAGGACTTCTCGGCCCGGTTCCGGCCGGCGGGCGCCGCCTGCCGCGGCAGCACCACGGCGCAGACGAGCGAGCCCGCCGCACTCGCGGCGCTCAGCACATAGGGCGTGGGGTGCGCGAGGGCCATCAACGGACCGACCAGCGGCCAGCACAGCACCTTCGCCGCCAGCCCCAGCGCCCGCGCCTGCCCCTCGGCCTTCAGGTAGTGCTCTCCCGCGCCCTCGGCCGCCAGGCCGTCGTAGAGATAGGCGCTGGCGGCGCCGGAGGTCAGCGAGCGCCCCGCGGCGATGGCCAGGAAGTGCACCAGGAAGCCGGTGTAGCTGGGGGCCAGGACCGGGGCCAGGTTCGCCGCGGTCATCACGACGGCCCCGGCCCGCAGACAGTTGCGGGCACCGATCCGGTCGGCCACGATCCCGGTCGGGATCTCGAAGAGGCAGAACGCGATGTAGTAGATGCTCTGGATGCCGAAGATCTGCCCGTCGGAGAGCCCCGCCTCGCGCTGGTAGGCGTAGAAGACGGGCATCCACCACAACAGGTTGAACAGCAGCTGGAAGCCGTTGTTGAGCCGGATGATCCGGCGGGCCCGGGGTGTCAGGGACACCCCGGCGGCCCGGGGACCACGGGCTGTGCGCAGGCCGGCGAACGGGCGGATCACAGCGCGTAGGGGCGGATCTGGACCAGGCGGAAGTCCCCCTGATCGGTCATCAGCCACTCGATGTCGAGCGGATGGTCCACATCACCGTCGCTGAAGTGCGACTGGAGCAGCCGCCCGGTCAGGGCCAGCCGGGCCAGCTTGTCGCGGGTGCCGACGGGCAGGTCCTTGCCGGACGAGCCGAGCGCGACGGTGCGGCCACCGCCCTCGACCGTGTTGTACAGGTACTGCAGCGGCAGCGTCGTTCCGTCGACGACCGTCTCGGGCGAACCGGGGGAGCAGTTGAGGTAGACATTGCGGAAGTCCTCGCGCCGGGTCGGGTTGCAGGTCACCAGCACACCGCCGAGCTCGGCCGGCACATACCGCTGGATGATCACGCCCATGTAGGTGTCGTCGAGGGAGATGCCCGCCTGGTGGCGCAGCCGGACGCCGCGCGGCGACAGCAGGGAGGCCCACACCTGGCGTACCGCATCGAGGAGTTCGTCCGCGCCGTGGACGGTGCTGACCGAGTCGTAGACCCCGGCCGCGGAGAACCCGGGCAGGTCCTCGGCGTTGGACGAAGAGCGCACCACGAGACGGCCCCCGGCGTTCGGACCACCGGGCAGCGCCTGGGTGATCTGTCGCGTCACCTCGTCGGGCATGGGGGTGTTGCGGATGAGCTGCTGCAGATGCAGACAGAGCGAGTCCAGGACGTCGACGGCGTCGAGTTCGAGGGCCATCTTCAGCTTGCCCAGGCCCTGTTGCACGGCCGGGGAGGAGGTCAGGAAGCGGTGCTGCAGGGCGAAGGGAAGGGCGATGCCCTCGGGCGCCGCGACGTGACCTGCCACGAAGTCGGCGGCCAGGTCGCGCAGTTCGGCGGGTGTCGCGTCCGGGGCGCCCAGACGGGCCGCGAGGTGGCCGTAGAGGTCGGCGCGGGGCGGCCTCGGCTGCCCGTAGAACGTGGTGAGGTCGGCGGAGCGGCTGTCGAGGACGTGATGGAGCTCCCCGAGGCCGGCCGCCTTGGTGCCGTACCGGTCCTGGTCGGCGCGGCGCAGCCGGTGCAGGAACAGCGCGGGCACGTCCTCCAGCAGGGGCGGTTCCATACGGATCCGCTGCTGGTGCCAGGCCGGGGCCTCCAGCGCCGGGGCATGGCCCAGCGGGGCGAGGGTGATCTCGTCGTCCTGCACCCGGTAGCGGATCCATGCGCCGTCCAGGTCGTCCGCCTCGACGAGGCGGTCCAGGTCGCGGACGATCGCGTTGGGGATGCCCCATCCCGAGGCGAGGACGTTGGTGTGCGAGAGCGGTGTGCCGGGCGCGGTGTTGAGGAAGCCCGCCACCCGCGGTACATCGTCCGGCAGCGACGCCATGGCCACGATGTCGGACCAGCCGAGCCCGCCGGCCGCGGCCGCGTACTCCTCCTGGGTCCGGAAGTAGCGCAGCCGTCCGACGGCCTCGCCGGGGTTGAGCGGGGTACGGGTGCGGTTGCCGAAGAGCTCATGGCCCAGGATCCGGGGCACATGGACATCGCTGATCGCGGCGAGTTCGTGCTCCTGCCCGTGGTTCGCGGGCTTGAGCAGCAGGGGCAGCCGGCCGTCGACCCGGTGGCGGACGAACGTGTAGAACTCCTCCAGCAGCGAGCCGTTCATGGTGTCGGCCTCGGTCGTCTCCAGGACGAGGAAGGGCCGCTCCCGGCCCTCGGAATCCTCGTCGGTGTGCAGCGAGAGCACACCCAGCAGGAAGCGGCGCTCGGGATCCATGTAGACCGAGGCGTTGAACGCGTCCAGGCAGGAGTCCAGATCGGCCAGCTCCATGCCGAGCACACGGGTGGCGATGTAGTTGACGTGGAACGGGTGGGCCGCGGTGTCGAGCAGGTGCCAGGTGTTCTCGATGCGGTCCACCACGACCTTGAGGTAGGGGTGGCCGGCCAGGACGCCGGAGAGGGTGCGGAAGAGCGGCAGGGACAGGTTCTCTCCGACGACGGTGCGGTCGGTGACCGGGCCCGGCGCGCCGGAGGGCAGGACGGTGGTGGTCATGCCTGCGCCTCCGTGGTGCCGTGGGGGAGGACCTTGGGGAGGGCGTCCACCAGGGTCCGGAAGTCGCGGATCACGGTCTCCGGGTCGGCGGCGGACAGCAGGCACAGCGCCGCCATGGTGTTGGCGCCCGCGGCCGGGTCGTACACCGGCACCAGCGTCCCGTCCGGGAGCGAGTTCTCGGCCACCACGGACAGCCGGCTGCCCGCGCTGACGGGCACCGCCTCGCGCACGGTCGGGAAGTCCCAGACGCGCCGGTCCGGCCAGGCCTCCCCCTCGCCGTCGACGGCCAGGACGACCAGCGATCCGGCCGCGCCGTCCGCCTCCTGCGGGGTGCGGGCCCCCTCGGGCCAGGAGACCGGACGCCCCAGCAGGTGGTCGGTGAGCATGCCGATCAGGTCCAGGCCGAAGACCTCCTCGATCTGCGGCACGGTCATCGCCCCGCCGAACCGGGCGGCGGTCTCGATCACCCACATCCGCCCGTCGGCACCGAGCTTGATCTCGGTATGCGTACCGCAGTTGCGCAGCCCCAGCGCGTCGACGGCATCGTGCGCGAGGGCCACGATGCGCCGCTGGGCGTCGTGCGGCAGCGCGGCGGGGGTGATCCCGGCCCGCTCGGTGAACGGCTCCACCGTCGGCATCCGCCCGCTCAGGCACACCGGGCGGAAGTCGCCGTCCACGACGACGCCTTCGACGCTGACGTAGTCGCCCCAGCCCTCCTGGTCGAACCACTCGGACGCGGTGCCCTGCACGATCTCCTCCACGAGGAAGTCCGCCCCGGCACCGGCCACATGGAGCTCGGCGTAACCCAGTTGCGCGGATTCGGCCATCACCTCCCGGGCCCGCTCCCAGGCCGCCGGTACCTCATCGGCGCGGCGGATGGTCCGGTGGGCGGTGGAACCGGCGCTCCAGGCGGCCTTGAGCAGCAGGGGGAAACGGAGCGCGGCGGCCGCGTCGTGCAGATCCTGCTCGGTGGCGACGGGGCGGAACCGGGGCTGGGATATGCCCTGGTCCTGCCAGGTGCGCCGCATCATCCGCTTGTCGCGGGCGAGGGCGCAGGAGCTGCCCGCACCGGCGAGGCCGAGCTTCTCGCAGGCCTCCGCGACCGCGACGACCGCGTACTCGGAGAAGGTGACGACGGCGTCCGCCCCGACCGCCTGGGCCCGGGAGACGATCAGGGACACGAGGTCTTGCCGTTCGGGTTCGGAAGGGCTCAGCACCGAAGCGCACAACCGGTCAGCGGACGCGGCCACGGTGGGCGGGAGCGCGCTGAGTGCCAGCAGGTGCACTGCCGACCGTGCGGCGACCCGTGACAGGGCGTACCCCAAGGGCGGACCACCCTTGGCATACACGAACAGCACCTTGCTCACTGGAATCCGACTCCTCTTCACATACGGGTAGGGGCCTTCGAAACGGCCGGGGACGCCCGACTCTCACATCCGGACGCCGTGCTTCAAGCGAAGCAGCCATGCGGCACACGGTTCCCCGCATCGGGCCGCAACCGCTCAGGCAAATGCCAGAGTTGTGGATACCGTTGATCAGCGGTGAAGGTTCCGTGATGCCGTATGGCGTGCGCAGCGGCCTGGAGGTGCGCGGACGCCGCCAGATCGGCCGAGAACCGGGCATGCCGCACAGCGCCGGGGGATACGCATGGCCATGGCGCGCCGTCCGAAACCGTTGAACTTTTCACCACAAAGGGGCCCGTCGTGGACGAGACCAGTTTGAAGTCGCTGCTCGAACACCTTCCGGTGTCCTGGTGGGAGGCCGATCGTGAGCTGCGCGTGATCGACAGTGGCGGTGGTGCCTTCGACGACACGGTGACGGCCCAGCGGTTCCTCGACACCGTGCGAAGAGAGCTCCCCGAGCCCGCGGCGGCACTCGAATCCAGCCATTGGCAGGCCCAGTTCGACGGTCGTGTCTTCGATGTGAACTGGCCCCTCGGCGTGCCCCGGCAGGGCCGCTCCCGTGGCCTGGCGGTGGAGGTCGCCGCGCGGGCCCCCGGCGTTCGCCGCTACGACGCCTTCGCGGACCTGGCCCCCGCCGCGGCCTTCATCCGGAACGCGGACGGCCGCTACCTCTGGGCCAACCACGCCTATGCCCATCTGTACGGGACCACACCGGATCGCGTCATCGGCGCGTCCATCGCGGACATCGACGGCCCAGCCGACTCCCCGCAGGTCCTCGCCCTGGACCGGGAAGTACTCGCGCGCGGCAAGCCCGTACGGCACACCCTCACCTACCACCGCTCCGACGGCACCAGCGGGCAGGCGGCCGGCCATCGCTTCCCCGTCAGGGAAGGGGGCCAGACCTGCGTCGCGGGCATCTACATCGACATCAGCGATTACACCCGCGCCCTGCGTCAGCGCCGGGAGGCCGAGGAGAACCTGCACGCGCTGCGCGACCACAGCGGACTGGCCTGCGCCCTGATCTCCGCGGGCGGGCGGATCCAGCAGGCGAGCGCCGCGGCCGCCGAACTGCTGCAGACCCGGCTGTCGGACCTCGTCGGCCGCCGTGCGCACACCGTGCTGGCGCCCGCCCCGGAATTAGGAGCCCTGCGGCGCAGCTGGCACGATCTGATAGCCCGCCGCAGCCGGCGGATCCAGACCTCCGCGGTGTTCCAGGACGCCCGCGGCCGGCAGCGCCGCGCCCGGCTGCATCTGACGACGGTCGCCCGGAGCGCGGACCGTGCCACGAGTGTCTGGGCGGTCGTCACTCATCAGGGACTCGCCCATGAAGCACATCCGCAGCTGACGGCAAGTCAGGTACGCATCCTGTCCCTGCTGGCCGCCGGCCGCAGCAACGCGGAGATCGCCACCTCGCTGCACCTCTCCAGGCAGACCGTCGACTACCATCTCAGCCGCCTGCGCGACCTCCTGGACGCCCCGACCCGGCCCGCCCTCGTCGCCCGCGCCTATGTCCTGGGCATCCTCGATCCCCAGACATGGCCGCCCCGCTCGGCCACGGCCTGCCATCCGCACAGCACCACCTGAAGGGGCACGGCCGGCCACGCCGCCGCTCGGCGGACCGGGCACCGGACGGCACGCCGGGGCCGCCGGCCCCCCTCCACGGGGCAGGCGGACGGCGAAGGGTTGGGCCACCCGGCTGATTGTGGCCGACGGGCGTTTCACTCCCCGCGGGTTGAACGGGGCTGCGGGACGGCAACGGCAGCACGATATGTCTGGCAGCAGAAGGACGAAGCGGCGAGGAGCGACGTGAGAAGAATGATGCGGGCGGGAAGCGTGGTCGGGGCGTGCGGGCTGGTAATGATCGGTGCCGGAGTCGCCCAGGCGGTGAGCATCCCGGACTCCCTGCTCTCGGCGGTGGCGGACGCCGACGTCGGCACCGTGACCGGCATGGTCGAAGGGGTGGTCTGCAACAACCGCCTCGGCCAGGTCCATTACAAGTCGCCGGTGATCGCGTCACCTCATGCCTGCATCAACGGGCCGGTGCACAGCGGGAACAGCCTCAACAGCGGCAACTTCATCAACCACGGAAACCCGAACAACAGCGGCAACCTCTCCAACACCAACGGAACCACCAACGGCGCCAACTCCGTCACGGGTGCCTCCTCGGGGAGCTCCAACAACGTGCAGCGGATCCTCGGACTCCTGGTCCACTGATCCGGACACGGCACTGACGGCTCCGGCACGACCCGGGGCGTCACACGAGCGCCCGGCGGACATCCGCCGGGCGATCGTCGTTTCCGCTTCCGGTACCCCGGCCGGCCCCCGCAGTCCCGGGGCCGGCGGAATCAGTGTGCCGTCACAGCTTCTGGGTGCCGTAGGAGCCGATGGCCTGCTGGTTGTTGCTGGACTTCTTCGCAGCCCCGGTGGTGCCGCCGCTGTCGTCGTTGGTGTTTCCCTGGGAGGTCTTCGGGCTGCCGCTGTTGCTGTTGGAGCCGGAAACATGGACGTTCTGCGAACGCCCGGGATTTCCGCTGAGCACCGGCCCGTTGATACAGAGCCTGGACCGGTGCCCGCAGTTGAACCTGGCGTCGAAGCGGGCGACGGTGTCGCTGTTCGAGACCCCGTCGCCGCTGGATCCGGCCCACGCCAGGGTGGGCGCGATTCCGCCTGCTGCCAGGAGCAGGCCACAAGCTCCTGCCATCACGAAATTGACACGTGCCATGTTCTTCACAGTGTGCTCCTGCACCTCATTGATGGTCCCCGGATGTTGGTATCCCGGATGCCCGCATCCACCTAGCAGGAGCAACGGCCCGCCTCACATGTTCACCCTGTCCGATTATGGGATTCACCGATACGGCCCTGCGTGGCCCTGGACGGCCCGGGCCTACCCGCGCCCGTCGAGCGCTTCGGCGAGGGCGAGGATCCGGCGGGCATCCTCGACGTGCAGGTTCTCGATCAGCCGCCCGTCGACGGTGACGACCCCGCGTCCCTCGCGGGTGGCCTCGTCGAACGCGTCGATGATCTTCCGGGAGCGGGCGACCTGCTCCGCCGACGGGGCAAACACCCGGTTGCACGGTTCGACCTGCGACGGATGGATGAGCGTCTTCCCGTCGAAACCGAACTGCCGCCCCTGGACGCACTCCGCCTCGAACCCCTCGGGGTTCTTCACGTCGTTGTAGACGCCGTCCAGGATCACCTTGCCGCTCTCGCGGGCCGCGAGCAGCGCCAGCGACAGCCCGGTCAGCAGCGGCGCCCGGCCGGGGACGTGCTCGGCGTGCAGCTCCTTGGCCAGGTCGTTGGTGCCCATCACCAGCACGGTCAGCCGCTCGCCGGCCGCGGCCACCGCACGGGCGTCCAGCATCGCGCGCGGCGTCTCGACCATGGCCCACAGGGCGGTATGGTCCGGAGCGCCGGCGGCCTCCAGCGCACGCTCGACCTCCCGCACGGTCTCGGCGGACTCCACCTTGGGCACCACCACCGCGTCCGGACCGGCCTCGGCGGCGGCCCGGAGGTCGTCAGCGTGCCAGGCGGTGCCCGGTGCGTTGACCCGGATCGTCACCTCGCGGTAGCCGTACTCGCCGGAGGCCGCGGCGGCCGCGACCCGCATCCGGGCGTCGGCCTTGGCGTCGGGAGCGACGGCGTCCTCCAGATCCAGGATGAGGGCGTCGGCGGGCAGGGACTTGGCCTTCTCCAGCGCGCGTTCATTGGCACCGGGCATGTAGAGCACGGAGCGGCGCGGCCGCAGGATCGCGTCGGACACGGGACTTACTCCTTTTCGGCCGCGGCGTAGGCGTCGCGCAGCTCGGGGTCACGGGCGGCGAGTGCGTCGGCGAGTTCGGCGACCACCTGGCACTGCTTGTAGGTGGCGTCGTCCTGCATCTTGCCGTCGATCATCACCGCGCCGGTGCCGTCCCCCATCGCCTCGATGACCCGGCGGGCCCAGGCGACATCGGCGGGAGCGGGCGAGAAGACCTTCTTGGCGATGCCGATCTGCACCGGGTGCAGGCTCCACGCGCCGACGCAGCCGAGCAGGAAGGCGTTGCGGAACTGGTCCTCGCAGGCGGTGGTGTCCTTGATGTCACCGAACGGGCCGTAGTACGGCAGGATGCCGTGCGCCGCACAGGCGTCGACCATCCGCGCGAGGGTGTAGTGCCACAGGTCCTGCTGGAAGGTGGCCCGGGGCGCGGCGCCGTCCGCGCCGTGCGGGTCCTCGCGCACGAGGTATCCGGGATGGCCGCCGCCTACCCGGGTGGTCTTCATCCGGCGGCTGGCGGCCAGGTCGGCGGGGCCGAGCGAGATGCCCTGCATCCGCGGGCTGGCGCCGGCGATCTCCTCGACGTTGGCGACGCCGGTGGCGGTCTCCAGGATGGCGTGCACCAGGATCGGCCGCCGTACCTGCGCCTTCGCCTCCAGCTGGGCCAGCAGCCGGTCGACGTAGTGGATGTCCTCGGCGCCCTCGACCTTGGGCACCATGATCACGTCCAGCTTGTCGCCGATCTCGGTGACCAGCGTCAGCAGATCGTCCAGCGCCCAGGGCGAATCCAGGCTATTGATCCGGGTCCACAGCTGGGTGTCGCCGAACTCCGTGTCCTTGGCGATCTTCACCAGGCCGGACCTGGCCGCTTCCTTGCGGTCGGCGGCTACCGCGTCCTCCAGGTTGCCGAGCAGGACGTCCACGGTGGGCGCGATGGACGGCACCTTCGCGGCCATCTTCTCGTTGCCCGGATCGAAGAAATGGATCATCCGGGACGGCCGGAACGGTACCTCGCGTACCGGAGTCGGCGCCCCGACGGCCAGCGGGCGGAAGAAGTCCTTCGGAGAGCGCATGCAGTCTCCCTGGTCGGCTCGGAGGGCGGGCCGCCGCCGGGTGCCCGGCGGCGCCATGGGGCCCTCACTCTAGGCCCGTGCCGAGGGAATGCTACTGACCAGTACGTGTGCCGTTGATCACCGTCGGCAGCGGGGCGCCTGCCACGTGGGCCCGGCGCCACGCCCGCCGCCCGACACCGCCGCCCGCCTCCGCCGCCGGCCCGCTCAGGACCCCAGGCAGTCGACGAACGACACCCGGTCGCCCGCACCCTTGATGAAGTCCTGCTGGGAGTGATTGCGCAAGCGGCACATGTCGTACCGGGCCCGGGCGCCGGACCCGCCGCTCTCCGCCTCGTAGGCGTGCCGCCCGGACAGCTGGCACGAGTCGTAGCGCACGAGCGGGCCCTGCGCGCCGATGCGGTAGCGGTGCGGACTGCTGTCCTGGGCAAAGGACTTGAACGCCTGCGCGGTGTCGTCGCAGTCGTTGAAGTGCACCGTTCCGCTGTCCCAGGCGCAGTCGATCACGACGGTGTCCGGGTCGCGCACCTCGAAGCGGATGTCCTCTGCGTGGAAGCGTTGTACGGAGTCGTGGTGCGGGCCGCGCGGGAAACGGAAGAAGGTGCTGGTGTGCCCGTAGTCGCCGGAGTCCTCGGGGCGGCGGCCGGTGACGATGTAGGAGCCGCCGCGGCAGGTGATGGAACCGCCGTAGGGGAACTCCAGGAAGTTGCCCCAGGCGTACTCGACCTTCATGTCGTTGAACCAGTAGTTGAGGAACTGGTCCTGCTGCGGGCGGCTCAGCGACTTCTGGGACAGCCCGGAGTACAGGAACGCCTTGCGGTAGGCGCCGCCCACCCGGCAGGCGTCCCAGCGCATCTCCGAGTTGGTGTTGCTGCCGTCGAGGGCGAGGCCGTAGGTCCACTCGCCGGTCCACTCGCACTCGGTGAAGCGGTAGTCCTGTGCCTGCCCGGTCGAGTAGGAGTAGAAGAACGAGGCGCCGGGGGTCGCGGCGGCGAAGCCGATCTGCTCGAACATCACATTCGCCCAGCTGTCCTCGTTGCGGCACAGATAGGCGTTCTCGTCCTGCCGCGGGGCGAAGAGCAGCTGGGTCATGCGCTTGCCGGCCCCGCGGAACCGTAAGCCGTTGGCCTTGAGCTTTCCGCCCCGGGCGTTGAGCAGGGCGCCGGGGGAGCGGATCAGGTAGGTCCCGGCGGGCACATCGATCACGGTCCGGCCTATGTGGTCCCACACCCGGCCCGCCGCGTACGCGTACGCGCGGGCGAACGCCCGGCTGTCGTCGGTGCGGCCGTCGCCCTTGGCGCCGAAATCCGCCACCACATCGATGACGTCCTTGCCCTTGGGCTTGTGACCGGTGACCGGCGGCACCTTGGCGTCGTCGGACGACTGCCGGGTGGCAGGGGGCGGCGAGGAGTCGTCACACCCGGTGAGGGCCGCCGCCAGCACGGCGGCCGATCCCGCCAGCACGGACCGGCGGGTGGCACCACCGGTTGACGGGGAGGTTCTGCCTGCCATGATGTTGCTCCTTCGGGGGTCCAGTCATCAGGTGGGGGACATGAGCCAGTTCGGATATGCGATCAGACAGCTGTCGGCCGCCCAGAAATCCTCGAAGGGAGTGTCCCTGTACTCGCGTTATGTGAACCGGCCGGCCGGCCGGGTGTTAGCTGCCGCGGGCTACACCCTGAAATTGACACCCAATCAAATCACCTTGATCAGTGCCGTGTTCACCTTTGCCGGCGTGGTCATGATTGCGACGCTGCGGCCCTCTCCCGCCGTGGCGGCCGGCATTTTCGCGGCCCTGGTCATCGGCTTCGCCCTCGACTCCGCCGACGGACAGCTCGCCCGGCTGACCCGGACCGGCAGCGCCGCGGGGGAGTGGCTGGACCATGTGGTCGACTGCGCGAAGA
The DNA here is from genome assembly GCF_043199875.1 of Streptomyces sp. NPDC048516. Classification (NCBI taxonomy): domain Bacteria; kingdom Bacillati; phylum Actinomycetota; class Actinomycetes; order Kitasatosporales; family Streptomycetaceae; genus Streptomyces; species Streptomyces sp. NPDC048516. Next base: position 595,528 of record NZ_JBICWS010000001.1, read on the forward strand.
TGCTGGCGCTCCACATGGCCGTACTGGTCTCGTTCTACCGCTACTTCGGATTCTCCGACCCTCGCTGTCTGCTCCTTCCCGTCGTCTTCCAGTTCGCCGCGGTGGTGGTCTTCTTCGGCGGCATCCTCACCGAACAACTCCGGCGCGCCGAACGGCAGAAGAACGGCGCGGGCGGGCCGGCACCCGCGGCACCGGCCTCCATGCTGCGCTCGGTCGCACTGCTTCCCGTCGACTACGGAGTCTTCTGCGCGATATTCCTGCTGTTCGGCAGCCGGGACCTGTTCACGGCGCTGTACTGCTGCCTGCTCGTCGCCCATGTGCTCTTCATGGTGGCGTTCCTGGTCAAGTGGTACCGGGAATTGTCCGCCCCCGGCCACTGACGGGCCCGGGACGGACAACGCACCCGGGCACGCAGCCCGGGTGCGGCGGGGGTCAATGCGGCGGGTTCACGCCGGATGCGCGAGCCCGTCGAGCACCTTGCGCAACAAGGAACTCGAGGTGTGCACGGTGTAGGGGAAATAGATCACATCGACCCCGACCGTCGCGAAATCCCGCTCGAGCTTTTCGCCCTTGGGCGTCCCCCGCCAGTCGTCGCCCTTGAAGAGAACGTCGAACCGCACCTGCTGCCAGGTCTCCAATTTGTCGGGCACCGTCTCGACGAACGCCGCGTCCACGAACCGGACACTGCGCACGATCTCCAGCCGCTCGGTGAGCGGAATAACCGGTGCCTTTCCCTTGGCCTGCGTCGCCATTTCGTCCGACACCACACCGGCCACCAGATAGTCGCACTGGCTCCTGGCATGCCGGAGAATGTTCAGGTGCCCGACGTGGAAAAGGTCGTAGACCCCGGGTGCGTAACCTACTCGGTGCGTCATTTACCCCCCACTTGCCCTGCGGTCAGTTCCTGGCGGTCACATAGACCGGGCCATTGCGTCCCGAGACATTGGTGCCGTCGGTGACCTCGATCGAGTAACGGTGCTGGGACCCGGGCTCCACGGTGTCCGTGAAGCTCATATTGGGCCGGTTCCAGTAGCGCGAGTCCTGGTTGAGCGAGGTCAGGTACTCGCCGTCACGGTAGATCTTGTAGGTCAGGACGCCGTCGTCCCGGTCCCAGGATGCCTTCCAGTTCAGCGTGATCCTGCCGCGCGAGCCGCTGGAACCGCTGAGCAGCGGCACCTGCGGCGCCCCGGTGTCCGGCGCCGCAGTGAACCGGGTCAGGCCCTGCTGCGGTGCGTCGTTGACGGTGGTGAACTCGCCCCCCGCCCACAGGACCCCGTCCGCCATGGTCAGTGCCCGCGGGCCGATCTGCTCGCCGATCCCGTCGTTGGTGTCCGGGAACCACGGCAGGATCGTCTTGTCGGAGATCGACTGCGCCAGGAAGTGCTGGCGGTTGTTGATGTCCGTGAAGCCGCCCGGGGTGTCGGAGCAGTCGTGCGCGTGCGACCCGCTGTAGAGCACGCCCTTGTAGGGCAGCACCGTCTGGGTGGCGCCCAGGCAGGTGTCCTTCCACAGCTGCGAGCCGTCGGACAGCCGTCCCGCCGCCCGGCCGTCGAAGACCCCGCCGCCGGTGCCCTCGGCGCCCAGGTAGAAGTTGGTGCCGTCGTTGACGAGCGCCTTGACTGCCGACCGGTTGGGGATCCAGCCGGTGAAGGAGTTGACGACCTTGCCGGTGGTCGCGTCCAGTCCGGCCAGCGCGTGCACGCCGAACAGGCTCCCGTTCACCGAGGTGAACCGGCCGCCGATGATGACCTTGTTGAGCTTGGGGGCGACCGTGAGGGCGTTGACCGCCGGGGTGGGGTCGTTGCCGACCGAGGAACCCCGGATCGTCGCCTTGAACGGCAGCAGGGTGCTGTCGGGCCGCAGGGCGGCCACCCGCTCGCGGGTCTGCCCCTGGACGGTGCCGAAGCCGCCGCCGAGGTAGACGGCGTCGTCGGTGACGTCGATGGCCCGTACGGTCGAGCTGACCGTGGGCTTCCAGTCCGCCCCGATCGTGCAGTCGGCGGTGTTGAGGGCGGCTGTGTTGGACCGCCCCACCGGGCCGGCCTTTCCGAACGAGCCCCCGATATAGATCATCGAGCCGTCGGGCGAGGCCTTCATGGCCCGGATCGTGCCCGTGCCGCCGGTGAACGCCGGCGCACACGGCAGCGGCTGACCGGTCTTGGCGTCGAAGGCCGCGAAGTTCGTACGGGCGACTTCACCGGTGCCCGGGGCCGCGCCCGGCGGCCGGATGTGGCTGAATGTGCCTCCTACGTACACGATGCCCTTGGCGTAGGCCATGGCCCACACGATGCCGTCGGTCTGCCAGGTGCTCAGCGGATCGGCGGTCAGCGTGGATTCACCGGTGGCCTGAGCGGGACCGGCGGTCAGTGCCGTGGACGCGGTACCCAGTACCGCGGCCGCGAGCACGAGATGGATGGTTCTGCTTCTTTGGCGCACAGGTCCCCCCTGGAAGCATGGCGCGATGGGAATTGTCGGGAGAGGAAGCGGGAACGAGACGATTTCTGTTCGGAAATGAGCCCGGTGTTCACCGCAAGTTATCCGAACCACGCTTGCGTAGCGCCCCGAAGAACTCCCCTACCCCCAGCGGCAAACGATAGCGCCAGATGGCGGCCCCGAAAGCCCCAATCGACAAAACAATTCCCAAGAACGCACCAGGAACGCTGTCACCGAGAAATGTCCGCATGGCGAACACGGGGAGCGCCACCGCCACCACGCCGACCAGCGCGGCACCCGCATAGCCGCGGTCGGCGGTGCGAAAGCCCAGCCGGTAGCGGGCCAGTAGCGCCGAGGCACCGTTGTCCACCACGATCGCCAGGGCCCAGGAGACCGCCGCGCCCAGCACCCCGTACCGCGGAACCAGCCATACGGCGCTGCCCAGTTGGACCACGAACGCGGCGCCGGCGACAGCCAGATTCCAGACACTCCGGCCGGCCATCAGGATGACCGTCTGCGCGTTGCCCACGCCGACGTTCACCAGACAGGCGGCCGCCAGTACCACCAGGCCGGGCGCCCCATCCAAGAAGCCGGGCCCGAAGAGCGACAGCACGGTCCGTGGGTAGGCGGCGAGGACCAGGAACACGGGCCAGGAGAAGAGCGCGATCCAGCGCGTCGACAGCCGGTGCAGATGGCGGGCGCCCGGGGCGTCGCCGCCCGCGAGCAGCCGGCTGATCTGGGGAGCCACCGCCAGCCGGATCGCCAGTTGGAGCAGTGTCCCCGCGGTGACCAGACGCCCGATCGCGGTGTAGACGCCGGCCTCGGCGGCGGTGCCCAGGACCGACAGCAGGATCACCCCGGTCCACACCGCGGTGATGTCGAACACCGAGGAGATGGCCCGCGGACCGGCGAAGGCCCAGAACTCCCGTGCCTGCGGCGGCGGCCGGCCGGTACCCGGATGCGTACGGCAGGACCTGCGCAGCGAGACGCAGGCGGCCACCAGACCCAGCACCCCCGGCACCAGCCAGGCCGCCGAGAGCGCGCCCACACTCGGCGCGAGGAGGACCAGCGGCACCGCGAGGAGGACTCGCAGCGCCGGTTTGCCGATCTGCTCGACGCCCACGAAGGGCACCACCGAGCCGTACCCCCGGGTGGCCCCGAGCAGCACCAACGCCACCGTCGTCACCGGCAGGAACACCGCGAACAGATGGATCAGCGAGGCGGCCTGCCCCGGTTCCAGATCGGGCAGCAGCAGGCCGGCGAGCCCCGGGGAGAACAGCAGCGCCGCCGCCCCCGCGGTGCTCGCCAGCAGCGTCGGCAGCACCGAGATGCGCAGCAGCGCCGATACCCCGCCCCCGCCGCTGAGTTCGAGGTCCCGGGAGACGAAGCGGACCAGGGCGGTATCGGCCCCCAGCTTGAGCGTGTTGCTCAGGATGGTGAAGGCCGCGACGCCGGTGAAGACCGCGCCGGCCCCGCGGGCCCCGAGCCCATGGGTGACCACGGCGACGAGGACGAACCCGAACAGCGCGTTCGCCGCCGAGCCCGCCAGGCCGAAGAGGCTGCCGCGGGCGGTCGTGGCGACCCCGCGCCCGCCGCCCGCGGCCGGTCCGGGGGCCGTCGGCGCGGGCCGGCCACAGTCCGCCGGGCGGATGGCCGTCACCTGCGCAGCGAGGTGGTGTCGGCGTCCAGGGGCCCTCTGCCCGCCGGCGCCGGGCCGGCGGCGGGCGGCGGCGGGCCGGGCTGCTGCGGAGGCGGTGCCACCACGGCGGCGCGGCCACGGCTCCGGCCGCGCTTGCGGTGGGTGGGCCCGCCGTCCGTCAGCCGGCGCAGCGACGGCCCGTGGCTGCCCTTGTCCAGGACGGCGCCCAGGATGTGTCCGCCGGCCGTGGTGATCAGCTCCCACACCCGGTCCAGGTCGTCCCGGCGGACCTCGTTCATGTCGCACACCACCACGACGCCCGCCGCCTGCTTGGCGACGGCCAGCCCGTCCGCATGCGACAGCAGCGGCCCCGTGATGACCACGACGTTCTCGTTCGGTCCCGACGGCGTGTTGAGCAGCCGGGCGAACTGCGGAGAGGACAGCGTGCGCGCCGGGTTGGGGACCTCCCGGCCGGGCAGCAGATCGAACCGCCCGTCGACGCCCGCGTCCACGGCGAGCCGTTCGCCGTCCGCCCAGCTGCCCGGCACCGGCCGGCCGTGGCCGGGGTGCACCGGCAGCTGCTGGGCGAGCCGTGGGGTGCGCAGATCGGCCTCGACCAGCAGGATGTCGTTGCCGATCTCGGCGAACGCACCGGCCAGGTTGACCGCGACCGACACGGCGTCCGCGTTCTCCCGGGGGGCGACGATCAGCAGACTGCCCCGCCCGGCGAACCGCTGGTCGTGCACCAGCCGGAAGGCGATGGTGCGGTAGGCCTCCGCGCGGTTGCCGCGGCCGTTCCGGCCGACCTCCAGCAGCTCCGTTCCCCCCTGCCGGCGCGGCAGGATGCCGAGCACCGGCGCCCGCAGGTTGTCCTGCACATCCGCCACCGACCTGACCCGCGGTTCCAGCACCGAGCGGACCCAGGCCGCCAGGATGCCCAGCACCAGCCCGATCACGGCGCCGGCCAGCAGCAGCACGATGAGACCGGGACTGGACGGGAAGGCGGGCGGGTCGCCCTTGCGGACGATGTCGCCCGGCGTGGTGTCGAGGGACTTCAGGCTGGAGATCCGGCCCTGCAGATCCGCTATCTCCGACACCAGGTTGCTGCGCTCGGACTCGTCGGTGGCCCGCCCCGACCCGCTCGCCCCCGCGATCCGCCGGTCCAGCACCTTGCGCTGCTCCTGAAGGGGCTTCAGCTCCTCGCCGAGCTTGCTGACGGTCTTGTCGATCCGCTGGGTCGCGGCATCCTGCCGGTAGTCGAGGTACGCATGCACAAAGGCGTTGACGAGCGCGGACGCGCGGTCCGCGGAGTCCGCGCTGTACTCGAACATCAGGGTCTGGGTCTCGGGCGGATTGCTCACCCGCAGATCGCGCTGGAGCTTGGCCGGGTCGGCGTCCAGCTTGAGGGCCTTGGCCGCCCCGGCCGCGACCGACGCGCTCTGGGCGATCTGCCGTTCGGTGCCCATGCTGATCTGCTTGTCCACCGAGACACCGCCGGCCTCGAAGGGAGCCGTACTGATCGCATGCACCACCACCTCACCCGTCGCCGTGTACGTCGAGCCGCCCAGCAAGGACACGGCGGCGCCGCCGAGCATGCCCAGCACCAGCCCGAGTACCAGCAAGGCGCGATAGCGGAGGAGCTGGCGCAGCTGGTCGCGGATCTGGTCCGGCTCCTCCGCGGGCTCGTCGAAGACGCTCACGTACGTGCTCCTCCTGTGGGTTGAGGTGAGGTGACGCGGTCCGCCGGGGATACCGGGGCGCTCGCGGACTCCTGCGGGGCCGGCGGCAGGATCCGCCGCCCCGCCTTACGGGTGATCAGCAGGGGGATGCACACCAGCAGCGCCAGCGGGCCCACGATGGCCATCAGACTGCCGCGCAGCAACACCAGCTGGTAGAAGCCGAAGGCGGGCACCAGCAGCGCCGCGAGGGTGCCCCCGCGGCGCCGCAGCCGGTGCCGGAGGATGTCGATGCGCCGCCCCACCGCGCCGACCAGGCCGAAGACCGCGATGACCGACGGGAAGCCGGCCCACATATAGGTCTCGACCCACAGCGGCGCGGACAGATTGGTGAAGGTGTAGCCCGCGTGCCGGGCGAGCAGGATGCCCGCGTCGTCGGGCTTGCCGGACCATACGGCACGCGGCACGAAGAACAGCGGCGGCCCCAGCGCCGCCGTCGGGGTGAAGCCATGGGTACGGACGTAGTCCACACCCGTCTCGATCTGCTGGAACGCGTCATAGTCGCCGTTGGAGGTGAACTGCTCGGCGAGCGAGACCACATGGACCTCTTCCCGCTTGTCGTAGCGGAAGTAGTCGCTGTACGGGAAGACCACCAGCACCACGGCCGCCACGGCCGCCGCACCGAAGCGGAAGGCGCGCGGCCCCCGCAGCCAGGACGCGCTGAAGACCAGCGCCAGCAGAACCGTTCCGGCCCAGAAACGCGGCTGGCTGATGGGGTTGTTGACCACGACGTTCACCGCGATCAGCAGCGGCAGCAGCAGCCACCGCAATCCGCGCAGGGTCCGGTCGCCCTCCGAGAACCGCGGTACGTGCACCAGCGCCACCAGCGCCCAGAACGCCGGTACCGAAAGGGCCCAGGCCGCCATCGCCCGGTCCGCGGAACCGGCAGGTTCCGCCGCTGCCGCCGCCTCGTTGGCCGCCTGCCGGCTCAGGAAGAAGGCCGACAGTCCGCCCTGTCCGGGGATCAGCACGACGGCCAGCAGCAGTGCCAGGCCGCACAACAGCAGCACCCGCACCGGCGACAGCCGGCGGGCCAGGAGCGGTTCGAGGACCGCGGAGGAGCGCGCCGACCGCCAGGACGCCAGCGCCGAGCCCGCGCTGTAGGCCACAAGTCCCGTCTCCACCACGGCCGTTGTCGTGAACGCGGTGTTCGCGTCGACCATGAATCCCCGCGGATACGCATCCGTCGCGAGCATGGCCAGCGGCGCAAGTCCCAGCCAGACATACGCGAAGAGCCAGAAGCCGAAGGCGATCACCCGGGCCCGGACGTCCGTCAGTACCCGGGCCAGCGCCCCACCGGTGTGCAGCACCACCACGCACTGCACGGCGAGCGCGGCACCGAGTCGGGCGTCCAGCGACTGCAGGATCAGCACCGGCAGCAGCACCACCAGCAGCAGCGCCCAGCAGCACAGTGCGGCGAGGCCGCGCACCGGCGCCGTGGCGCCGGACTCTTTCCCCTGCCCCATCGGCTCACCTCCCCCCAACTCCCCACCAGCGATCACAATCTAAGGGACATCGGGAGAACAAGGTCGCCTTCGGGACACAATCGCAACCCAATTCACAGCCCGCGGGCCCCGGCGGGCTCCTACGATGACCGCACATCCTGAGGGGGGCCAGTCTTGGAAGACTCGTTTGCGGGCCGGTGTGTGCTGGTGGTCTCGACCAACTACGCACCCGAACACACCGGCATAGGGCCGTACTCGACGCAGATAGCCGAGCACCTGGCCGCATCCGGCGCCGACACCCATGTCCTCGCGGGCATGCCGCACTACCCGGCCTGGCGGGTGGCGGAGGGGTATCGCGGCCGGTGGCGGATACGGGAGCGCCGCGGCGGGGTCACGGTGCACCGCCGGCGCCACACCGTGCCGCCGCGTCAGACCGCCCTGCGCCGCGCGCTCTTCGAGGCCGGCATCCTGGCGCACGGCGCCGTGGCACCACCGCGTATCCGCCCCGACGTGGTGCTCACCCAGATGCCCAGTCTGGCCGGGGGAGTGCTGGGCGGGCGCCTCGCGCGACAGGCGGGGGTGCCGCACGTCGTGGTCGTCCAGGACCTGATGGGGGCCGCCGCCGAACAGAGCGGCATCCAGGGCGGTGGCCGGGCCGCCGCCCTGGCCGCAGCGGTGGAGGCCAGGGTCCTGCGGGGGGCGGCCGTCGTCGGGGTGGTGCACGAATCGTTCGTGGACCGGGTCACGGCGATGGGCGTGCCGCGCGACCGGGTGCAGGTGGTGCCCAACTGGACCCATGTGGAGGGCCCCAGCGGCGACCGGGAACGGACCCGGGAGCGGCTGGGCTGGTCCGCGAAGGAGACCGTGCTGCTGCACGCCGGCAACATGGGCCTCAAGCAGGGACTGGAGGTACTGGTCGAGGCCGCGCGGCTCGCCGACCAGGAGGCCGCGCCGGTACGGATCGTGCTGATGGGCGACGGCAACCAGCGCGCACACCTGCAACGGCTCGCCGCGGGCGTCTCCTCGCTGTCCTTCCTGCCGCCCGCCGACACCGCGGAGTTCCCCGAGGTGCTTGCCGCCGCCGACGTCCTCGCGGTGACGCAGAAGGCCTCCGTGCTGGACATGAGCCTGCCGTCCAAGCTCACCTCGTACTTCATGACGGGCCGGCCGGTGATCGCGTCGGTGGCCGCCGAAGGGGGGACCGCCCAGGAAGTGCTGCGCGCGGGTGCCGGGTCGGTGATCGCCCCGGAGGACCCGAAGGCGCTGCTCGCGGAGGTCCGGGCACTCGCCGACGACCCGGAGCGGGCGGCCCGGCTGGGAGCCCGGGGCCCGCAGTACGTCGAGGAGCGGCTGAGCAGCCGGGCCGGTCTGGAGCGGATCATGGCGCTCCTGCGGAGTGCGAAGGCCGGGCGGTAGCCGCGGGCGGCGGGGGCGGTGTCCGTCCCCGCCGCCCCGGATCACCGGGCGCCGGACCGGGCGAGCGAGCCGTACAGCTCCTCCAGCCGGTCGGCCACGGCCGCCAGCGAGAACTCCGTCTCGACGGCCTCCCGGCCCGCGCGGGTGACGCGCTCGCGCATCGGTTGGTCCTCCAGGAGTTGCAGCACCGCGTCCGCCAGCTGTTCCGGCGAACCGTCGGTCACCACAGCGGCCTCGCGCCGCTGGAGGGCCGGGGCGATACCGCAGCTGTCCGTGCAGACCACCGGCGTGCCCACCGCCAAGGACTCCAGCACGCTCATCGGGAACGGTTCGTCGACGCTGGGCAGGACGTACACGGTGGCCCGCGCGGTCCGGCGTACGGCGGCGTCGTGATCGAGGGCCCCGCCGTACGTCACCACCTCGCCGAGCCCTTCCCCGGCGATCAGCCGACGGACCTCCGCGAGCCGCCCCTCGTCCGAACCGTGCAGGGTGAAGGACACCTCGGGCCGCTTGCGGTGTACCAGCGCGGCCATCCGCACGAAGGCCTCGGGTCGTTTGCGGCTCTGCAGGCGGGCGAGGAACAGCACGTCGGCCGCGCTCCGGTCCGCGTCGCCGTCCCGGACACGGACTCCGTTGGGGAGCCTGACCAGGCGCGGGCCGCGCGGCCCCAGCACCTGCCGCAGTCCGGCCTCTTCCTCGTCGGTGAGCACCAGTGCCGCCACCGCCCGGCGCAGCAGCGGGACATACACCCGGTCGAAGAGCCGGGCCACCGCCGAGCGGCGCGGCTGGACCATGCCGTGTGTCTGCACCACGAAGGGGCGGCGGCGCACCACGGCCACCGCGAGCGCGGCCAGCGAGACCAGATCGCGCCCGGCATGCAGATGCAGCGCCTCCGCCCGGCCGGCACTCCGCCAGAGCAGCGGCAGCAGACCGGGGTGGAACAGGCCGAGGAACCCCTGCCCCGGTACCAGGGTGCGGGCCGGCCGGGCGCGGAGCGGCACTCCGTCCACGGACCGCGGGGGCGCGCCCCGCCCCCGCCACAGCGAGACCAGCTCCACCCCGTGGCCGCGCGAGGCCAGCTCTTCCAGCTGCCCGGTGGCCACGCTCACCGGGCCGCCGTACGCCCCGTCGTCGCTGACCAGGGTCACGACATGGGTGATCCTCATACCGCACCCCCGGTGGTGTGCACGACCCCCGGAGGCACATCGCGATGGGCCACCACGCCGGCGCCGACCACCGCACCCGCCCCGACGGTGACGCCGCGCAGCACCATGGCGCGGGCGGCCACCCAGGAGCCCTCCGCCAGATGGATCGGCGCGTTGTCGAACTCGAAGGTGGGCGAGCGCCGTTGATGGCTTCCGGTGCACAGCACGGCGCCCTGGGACACGCAGACGTCACGGGCGATGCTGATCGGCTCCAGGTTGATCAGCCAGGAGTCCTCGCCGATCCAGACGTCGTCGCCGACCGTCAGCTTCCACGGCCACTGCACCCGCACCCGGTGCCGGATCAGCACCCGTTCGCCTATGCGGGCGCCGAAGGCCCTCAGCAGCGGGGGCCGCAGCCGCGGCGGGCACCACCACTTCATGAACACCAAGTTCAGCACGGCGAACCAGGCCGCCTGCGTCAGCAGCCCCCGGCCCTTGTCGTAACCGGCGCCGGTGAAACCGCGCAGCCGGCGGTCGGTGGCGGCGGAGGCGGTGGCGGAAGTGGAGGTGGACGTAGAGGTCATCGGTCCACCCGCACCCGGTGGCCGGAGAGCTCGTCCGCCAGCTGCCGTACATCCGACTCGACCATGATCCGGGCGAGTTCGTCGAACTGCACCTTCGCCGACCAGTCCAGCAGGCTCTTGGCCTTGGACGCGTCGCCGATGAGCGCATCCACTTCGGAGGGTCGCTCGTACTTCGGGTCGAAGCGCACATAGCGCTCCCAGTCCAGCTCCACGGTGGCGAAGGCGGCCTGGAGGAAGTCGCGTACGGTCGCGGCCACACCGGTCGCCACCACGTAGTCGTCGGGCTCGTCCCGCTGGAGCATCAGCCACATGGCCTCCACGTACTCCGGGGCGTAGCCCCAGTCGCGGACGGCGTCGAGGTTGCCCAGGTAGAGGTGTTCCTGCAGTCCTGCCTGTATGCGGGCCACCGCGCGGGTTATCTTGCGGGTGACGAAGGTTTCGCCCCGCCGCGGGCTCTCGTGGTTGAAGAGAATGCCGTTCACTCCGAACAGCCCGTATGCCTCGCGGTAGTTGACCGTGGACCAGTACGCCATCACCTTGGCGCAGCCGTACGGGCTGCGCGGGTGGAAGGGCGTCGCCTCGTTCTGCGGCGGCGGGGTGGCGCCGAACATCTCCGAGGACGAGGCCTGGTAGAGCCGGGTTTGCACCCCGCTGGCGCGGATGGCCTCCAGCAGCCGTACGGCGCCCAGCCCGGTCACATCGCCGGTGTACAGCGGAGCGTCGAAGGAGACCCGGACATGGGACTGGGCCCCGAGGTTGTAGACCTCGTCGGGCTGCACATCGCGCAGCAGGTTCACCAGGGCGACCCCGTCCGAGAGGTCGCAGTGGTGCAGCAGCAGTCTGCGGTCCGGGGTGTGCGGGTCCTGGTAGATGTGGTCGATGCGCTCGGTGTTGAAGCTCGACGAGCGTCTCATCAGCCCGTGCACCTCGTAGCCCTTACCGAGCAGCAATTCGGCGAGATAGGAACCGTCCTGTCCGGTGATTCCTGTGATGACCGCGGTTTTCGGCATGGCTTCCCCCCACGAGAAGTGATGTACATCGGGATCGGTCGATCAATTCCCACGCGCCGGCGGACCGCGGGGCGTGGACGCTACCCGCTCCGTGGCCGGTGGTCGAGAGCGGAGCGCGGCAGATATTTCCTGAAATGGCCGGTGGGCGTATCGGGAGGACTGACACAATCCGCCCTATGGATGACTTGCTGCCCACACCCGCCCGCGTCTTTGTCGCGGGCCACCGAGGCCTGGTGGGATCCGCCGTGGCCCGGCGGATGACCGCCCAGGGCTATGACGTGGTGACCCGTACGCACGCGGAGCTCGACCTGCGAGACGCCGATGCCACCGCGGAGTTTCTGCGCGCGGCCCGGCCCGATGCCGTCGTCCTGGCGGCCGCCAAAGTCGGCGGAATCATGGCCAACAGCACCTACCCCGTGCAGTTCCTGGAGGACAACCTGCGCATCCAGCTCAGTGTCATCGCCGGTGCGCACCAGGCCGGGGTCCGCCGCCTGCTGTTCCTCGGATCGAGCTGCATCTACCCCAAGCACGCCGCGCAACCGATCACCGAAGACGCCCTGCTGAGCGGTCCGTTGGAGCCCACCAACGAGGCATACGCGATAGCCAAGATCGCCGGACTGGTCCAGATCCGGTCCTACCGCCGGCAGTACGGAGCCTCCTACATCTCCGCCATGCCGACGAACCTCTACGGGCCCGGCGACAACTTCGACCTGGAGACCTCGCACGTCCTGCCCGCGCTCATCCGCCGCTTCCACGAGGCGAAGGAGAAGGGGCAGGCGGAACTCACCCTCTGGGGCACCGGCACCCCACTGCGCGAGTTCCTGCACGTCGACGACCTGGCCGCGGCCTGCGAAGTGCTGCTGCGCCGCTATGACGGCGACGACACCGTCAACGTCGGCTGCGGCGAGGACCTGACCATCGCCGACCTCGCGTCCTGTGTCGCCTCGGCGGTGGGCTACGAGGGGCGGATCGCCTTCGACCCGTCCCGTCCCGACGGCACCCCGCGCAAGCTGCTCGACATCAGCAGGATGCGTGCGCTGGGCTGGTCGCCCACCATCCCGCTGGCGGAGGGCATCGCCCGGACCTACCGGGCGTGGCAGGAGGAGGCGGCCCGGGTGTGAGCGGGCCCGTCCCGTGGTGTGCGTCCGGCGCCCGCCCCTCGGCGAGGCGCCGGACGCACACCGGAGCCCTGTGTCCCTAGTAGGCACCGCGCCCGTCCACCACGGCGCGCACGGTCCGGACCAGCACACCGATGTCCCTGCCGTACGACCAGTTGTCCACATAGCTCAGATCCAGGGCGACGGTCTCGTCCCAGGAGAGATCGGACCGCCCGCTGACCTGCCACAGACCGGTCAGCCCCGGTTTGACGGATAACCGGCGGAGCTCGGTCCCGTCGTACCGCTCGACCTCCTCGGGAAGCGGCGGCCGCGGCCCGACCAAGGACATATGACCGGCCAGGACGTTGAACAGCTGGGGCAGTTCATCCAGCGAGAAGCGCCGCAGCACACGGCCCACCCGGGTCACCCGGGGGTCCCGCCGGATCTTGAACATCGCCCCGTCGTTCTCGTTCGCCGGCTCCAGCGCGCCCCGCATCCGGTCGGCGGCGACCACCATCGTGCGGAACTTCCACATCCGGAACGGCATCAGATCCCGGCCGATCCGGATCTGCCAGTAGAACACCGGGCCTGCGGTGGTGAGCCTTATGGCCGCGGCCACGGCGGCGAAGACGGGGGAGAGCAGCACGAGCAGCAGCAGGGCCCCCAACCGGTCGGTGACCTGCTTCAGTATCACCGGAAGCCCCCGCTGGCCCGCCGGGTCGATGTGCATCACCGTCAGGCCCGCCGCCTTGGCGAGCCGGACCCGGTGCTGTGACACATCGATGAGGCCCGGAAGTATGGCCAGATTCCGACCCCCGTCGTGCAGCGCCCAGGCCAGTCGACGCACCCGCGCGGCGGAGAGCTGACGCCCCGGCGCCACGAAGACGAGATCGGCATCGAGCTGCGCGGCGCACCTGAGGACTGTCTCGCCGTCCGGCGCCGCCTCGGGTGCGTCCCCGTCGCAGGCGAGCCGGGCGGGGACGGGCAGCGCCGAGTCAGTGGCTTCCTCTCCCACGAGACAGCTGCCGACGACGACATATTCGTGGTCGGTACGGTGCGCCAGCTCCGCGAGCACCACATCGACGGCGCCCGCCTCCCCGACCACCAGGACGCGTCGCAGTGCCTGCGCGCGGCGGCGCATGGCCAGCAGATACCCGTGGACGAGTCTGCGCCGGACCACGCTGAGCCCCAGGCAGGGCAGCAGCGCGAGCACACAGACCCCGAGGTCGACCTCGATCCGCACCCCGACACAGATGACGGCCAGCACGCCCAGCATGGTCAGCCAGTCCCGCACGACCGGCAGCACCGCGTTGCCGTTGCTCAGTTCCTCTCTGGTGTAACGATTCTTCGTCATGCCGACCGCCAGCCACGACAGACCGGCGAGCACCGCCGTGAGCCACGGCTGTGGCTGTCGCGTCACGGCACAGAGCACACCGACCGGCACCAGGGCGCCCAAGGCGTCCACGGTCCACGCCAGCCGCACCAGCCGGCGTTCCATCGGTCTGTGCCTACCTGCCTCGCTGCGCTGCGGCGCACGATCCACCTTGGCTGTTCCGGCAGGTGATTCGATCACCCGTGACCCGGCAGCTTCGAACAACCCCATGGCCCCCCACTTGGTCGTCCCCTCATTCCGGCGCGGCTGGAGCCCCCCGGCCACACAACCGCTCCGTGTCGGACGTGACGCTAGAGCACGGTGCGCCCGCCTGCTGTGGTTTACCTATTTTGAGTGTTCTTGTGTCTGATTGTTTACAAGCCAACGGTCGCGTGATCCGATTTCAGCCGTTGTTCCGGGGTCCGGACCAGGCGGGTAGGTAGCCCCGGCAGGCGGCCACCAGCCGCCCTTGCCTGTCAGCAGCTGCTCGGCACCGCTCGCGTGCGGCCGCCGGACGTGCCGGTGTGCGTCGCTCGCACCCCGCTTACGACACCCGTGCCCGGATACCCGAACTCGGCGGCTCTCACGCCCAGTTGTGGCTGCTACGCAACGTGTCGGAGAACGGCCTACCGCCCGACGGCCACGGCATGGCCATCCCGGACTCCAGCAAGCCATGCGCCGCCTTGGCCGAGCTGTACGGAGAGGGTGAAGGGGCCGGTTGTGTCTTCGGTGCCCTGGTAGAGCCACAGGACTCCGGAGGTGTCGCGGGCGGCGATGTCGGGCCGCTTGTCGCCGGTGAGGTCGCCCCTGCCGGCTGCCATCGGTACGTGGCAGAGCGCGACGAAGACAGGCGCAACCCTCGATGTATCGAAGGGGAGCGCAGCGGCGAGGAGCCGGCTCATCGGTTCGCCCGTGCGTTGAACCAGCGCGGACGACGGCCGGCCCGGGCATCCGTGAACCGGCAGGACCGGCCCACCGCACCCAAGGTCGTTAGCATGCAGGCCATGAACAGCGATCTTTTCTCTGCCGAGAACATGGCCACGCCTGCCACCGCGCCCGGAATGACTCAGCAGAACGCCAAATCGATCAAGTACGCCCTGGACGGCGAGTGTTATGCGCGACAGGGCTCGATGATCGCCTACCGCGGTGATCTGCAGTTCGAGAAGCAGGGGCAGGGCGTCGGCAAGTTCCTCAAGCGCGCGGTCACCGGCGAGGGGCTGGCACTGATGGCCGTACGGGGCCGCGGCGAGGTGTGGTTTGCGCACGAGGCCGCCAACTGCTTCGTCATCGACCTCGCCCCCGGTGACGGCATCACCGTCAACGGCCGCAACGTGCTGTGCTTCGACCCGTCCCTCTCCTACGAGATCAAGGTCGTCAAGGGCGCCGGGATGGTGGGCGGCGGGCTCTTCAACTCCGTCTTCAGCGGGCAGGGCAAACTGGCGGTGATGTGCGAGGGCAACCCCCTCGTCATACCCGTGTCCCCGCAGTCCCCGGTCTTCGCCGACACCGACGCCGTGGTCGGCTGGAGCAGCAGCCTGCAGACCACGCTGCACCGTTCGCAGAGCCTCGGCTCGATGCTCCGCGGCGGCTCCGGCGAGGCCGTCCAGCTCCGTCTCGACGGCGAGGGCTTCGTGATCGTACGGCCCAGTGAACTGCGCCCGGAGAAGGCGGCCGGCAACTGACCGGCACCGGGCAGCGGCGGAGGCGACTTCGCCGGGTGCGTCTCCGGCTGGCATGATCGCGCCCATGGCTGAACGCGTGATCGCCGCCTGTGACGGCGCGTCGAAAGGAAACCCCGGGCCCGCGGGCTGGGCGTGGGTCATCGCCGACGGTGAGGGAACCGTCGTGCGGTGGGAGGCCGGGCCGCTGGGCACCGCAACGAACAATGTCGCCGAACTCACGGCCCTGGAACGCCTGCTGGCAGCCACCGAGCCGGCCGTTCCCCTGGAGGTCCGGATGGACTCCCAGTACGCCATGAAGGCCGTCACCACCTGGCTGCCCGGCTGGAAACGCAAGGGCTGGAAGACCGCCGCGGGCAAGCCCGTCGCCAACCAGGAACTCGTGATGCGCATCGACGCGCTGCTCACGGACCGCTCAGTGGAGTTCCGGTATGTGCCGGCGCACCAAGTGGACGGCGATCCGCTCAACGACTTCGCCGACCGGGCCGCCAGTCAGGCGGCGATCGTCCAGGAGGCCGCCGGCAGCGAGCTCGGCTCCCCGCAGCCGCCGCCGGCCTCCCAGCCCGCCCGGCCCGCGGGCCCGCGCCGGGGCGGCTCCGGTGCGGCGGCGAAGACGGCGTCCTCGCCCCAGCGGCGAACAGGGAACGCGACGCGGACCCTCAACGCCAAGTTCCCCGGACGCTGCCGCTGCGGACGTCCCTACGCGGCAGGCGAGCCCATCACGAAGAACCCGGACGGCTGGGGCCACCCCGCGTGCCGCGCGGGCACCGGCAGCGCCGACTGAGGCTCGCCGGCCGGCGCCTCCCGGAGGTACCCGGCAGGGGCCGGACGTCCAGGGGCGGTCGCCCAGGGCAGCTCTGGCACCATGACGAGATGGATGATGTGCGTCAGACAGTCAGCTCAGGGTCGCCGCTGGAGCCGCAGATCGGCTTCTCGCGCGCGGTGCGGGCGGGAAACCACGTAGCCGTTGCAGGAACGGCTCCCATCGGGGAGGACGGCTCCACCGTCGGCCCTGGCGATGTCCATGTCCAGACAGCGCGGTGCCTGGACCTCGCCGAGCGGGCGTTGCAGGAGGCCGGGGCGTCGATCGGGGACGTGGTGCGGACACGCATCATGCTGACTGACGTGTCGCGGTGGAAGGATGCCGCACGGGCCCACGGCGAGCGTTTTGCCTCCGTCCGGCCTGCCTGCACATTCGTAGAGGTTTCCCGGTTCATCGATCCTGATTGGCTCGTCGAAGTGGAAGTCGACGCGGTGATCGGTCAGGCCCCGAGCTGAGAGGCCGGGTCCGCGCTGCAGCCCGGGCCCACCGACGCGAGGTCCCGGCACTCCCGGTCACTCACGAGCCGCTGCGGCATCGGCTGCGCCACCCGCCGCGTGTCCTGAGCCGGCCTTGCCGCCCTTGGGGCTCGCCACCGGTACGTCGAGCGGGCGGGCGATGCCCACCACTCCCTCGTCGAGGCGCTGGAGGTGGCGCAGCACGCGGAAGGTGACCGTGCCCGAACGCAGTGCCCCGGTACCGGCGGCATCCAGCATCGCCGCGATGCTGACGCCGGATTCCACCTCGCCCTCGGTGCTCTCCTCCAGCACGCGCGCGACGATGAGGTCGATGTTCTGCGCGATCCGGCGGCCGGCCCGCTCCAGGCGCGGGTCGGCCGCGATCGTCTTGCTGTACGGCACGAGTTCCGCCGTCGCCGCCAGGGAACGGGCGTGGTAGGCGGCGGTCTCCAGCAGCGCGACCAGGTACCGGGCGGTCCGCCGCCGCACGCGCAGCGGGGTGATCGGGTGGGTCAGGGGCTGGGTGGAGGCACGGAGGTCGTCCAGCGCCGTGTCCAGATCGCGGGCCTTGCCCAGCAGGTCGACGGCCGGCCCGCCGCTGAGCTGTTCCACCGCGGCGGAGACGACATCCCGCAGCCGGACCAGCACCGTGCCCAGCTGCTCGTCCGTACGGCGGTCCGTGTGTACCGGCAGCACCAGTACGGCGGCGATGATCCCGCAGGCGGCACCCAGCGCCGTTTCCTCGATGCGCAGCACCAGCACGGACAGGCTGTAGGTGTTGAGCAGGGTGTAGAGCAGCCCGAGCATCGCGGTGACGAAGAACGACATCAGCGCATACGACAGCGGTGCGGTGAAGTACATCCCGAAGATGCACAGGAGCACGAGGGCGAACGCGGGCCAGGTGTGGTCGCCGACCAGTCCGGCAAGCGCGACTCCGGCGACCACGCCGAGGACCGTGCCCACCAGCCGGCGGTAGCCCTTGACCAGGATCTCGCCCGTGGACGCCGTGTTGAGGAAGACGACCCAGCAGGTCAGCACCGCCCAGTACCAGCGCTGGCTGGACAGGAACTCACCGCCGATGATGGCCAGCGTCGAGCCCACCGCGACCTGGCACGCGGCACGGGTGGTCGGCCTCCGGAGCCCGGTGCGGTCCTCCTCCGCCTCCTCGGCCTCCTCGGCCCCGACGATCGCGAGGTCCTCGGCGTCGAACTCTTCACGTGAGCGGGTGGTGGCAGGGGAGTCGTCCGACTCGTCCTGCGGCCCGTCCAGCGCCAGCCGCAGACCCAGCACGGCCCGAGCGGTCTCACCGACCCCGCGGAAGACGTCCTGGACGACGGACGAGGCGCGCGGCAGGTTGTCCTCGTCGCGGTAGCCGAGCAGCCTGTTGCGCACATGGGCGAGCGCGGTGCCGCGGTCGTCGGGCGCACGCCGGGCGACCAGCAGGAGCAGCGAGTTCAGATCCCGGCGCAGGGTGACGGTCGCCGCGTCCTCGGCCGGGGTACGGGTCGCCGTGGCCGGCACGGGGGCGTGCGGCAGATGCATGGTCAGGGTGTCCGCCCGCTCGGCGCTGCGGGCGTTGAGTATCAGCATGCCCAGCCGTTCGGCGGCGATCTCGGCATCCGCGACGCGGCGCTGCACCAGTCCCGCCGCGGCGGGACTCCGTGTGCCCTCCTCCAGGAGGCCCTGGATCATCAAGGCCGCTTCGTGCAGCCGGGCGGTGTGCCGCCGCAGGTCGTCGAGGACCTTGTCCAGTTCTTCGGGGCCGGCGTCCAGCAGCTCCATCTGGGTGGCCAGCAGCTGGGCGAGCCGCGCGCGGAAGGCCTCGCGCAGCCGGCCCAGGGTGCGCTGGGGCGTCTCCGGGACGACGGCGAACCGTACGACCGCGCTGCACGCGAAGGCGATGCCCAGGGTCAGATACAGCTCGGGGAGGGCGGGGACGGTGGCGTGGACGAACAGCGAGACGAAGTAGACCTGAAAGCCGATCAGGCCGAGCGCGGTGCCGCGGTCGCCGAACCGCCGGGCGTAGACGGCGCCGAAGATCAGCAGGACGAAGAAGGTGTCCCCGGCGATGACCTGGGTGTGCAGCAGCGCCGCCAGTGACATGGCGGCCAGCGCGACGGGCAGGCCCAGCGCCAGCGTGATCGCCTGGCCGCGTACCTCCTTCTCCCTGATCGCGAAGGTGGCGACCATGGCCGCCATGGCACCCGCGACCATCAGGGTGACGCCGGTGCCGAGCAGGGCGAGGACGACGAGGGTGAGCACGATCGCCCCGACCGTCCGCAGCCCCGCCTTCAGCCGCAGCAGCCCTGGGTCGGATGCCGCGAAGCGGTCCCAGGTTCTCGTCCCAGCCGGCCGTATCGCTGCCATCACGGTGCCGTACGCTCCCACTTCTTGCCATGATCAGGGGTGCTCCAGCATCGCACGCCTGATCGGAAGCCCTTCATCCGCATCGTGTCCGGACACGTCTGCGTCACAGCCGTGGGGCACGTACGGGTCCTCGTACCCCGCGAGCCTCCGCCGGCCTCGCGTACTCCCTCGCCTCGCGTGCTTCCCCCGCCCCGCGAACTTCCCCCAGCCCGAGCACTCCTGCGCCTTCCCGGTGCCGCCCTCGGGTTTTCCGGGGTGTTAGCCAGGCGTTAGCGGATCACCAGTGGTGGCACCCAGGGTGGATCACGAACGAACCAGCATCCGCCGACCGGTCCCGTGGTCGGCTCTCCCGCGCGAGTCATCGCGGGGGCGGGGGAGGGCCGTGCGGGCCGGACGGCGGGTTGACACACCGAGGTTTCTCCGGGTCCCGGAGAAAAGGGAGTTGATGACTGATGACCATCCGTGGTCTGCGTACCGCCGCCACCGTCACCGCCGCTGTTGCGCTTGCCGTGGGAGCGGGCGCCGGCATGGCCTCCGCGGCCGGTACGACAGGATCCGGCGCGGCCGGCGCGTGCGGGCCGGGGACGCTGAAGGTCACGACCACCAGCGCGGGCTCGAGCCAGGCCGGAATGAATCACGAGGGCACCTACCTCAAGGTGACCAACACCGGCACGAGCGCGTGCGCGATAAGCGGATACCCGGGTCTGGCGCTGGAGGGTGCCGGTCACACGGCCCTGAAGACCACCCCGCACCACGGTGACACCTACTTCGCGAAGGACCCGGGTGCGCACGGGGTCACCCTGAAGCCGGGCAAGAGCGCCTTCGCCGACCTGGTCTGGACGCACGCCGGACCGTCCTCCGCGCAGGCCAAGTACCTGCAGGTGTCCCCGACGGGCAGCAACTCGCACAGCGTCGTGGCGTTCGACAAGGCCGTTGACGGCGGGGAGCTGTCCGTGACGGCCTGGTCGGCGACGCCGCCCAGCGCTTCCTGACCGCTTCAGGCAGCCCTGAGGCCCGACGCACGTGCGTCGGGCCTCAGGGCTGCCGCGGCCGGGTCAGCTCCGGGCGCCGGCCGGCAGCGCGCGGTACCAGTCGACGGTGGCGTCGAGGGTGGCACCCAGCGGCGTCGGGTGGACGCCGAAGGCGCGCGTGAAGGCCGCGGAGTCCATGATCTGCGGTTCGGTGTGCTGGTAGAACATCTCCGCGTACTCGTCCATGAACGCCGCGTCGAACGGCCCGAAGGGGCGAGGCTCGGGAAGGATCACGCGCCGCACCGGGCGGCCCACCCGCTCCTCGATCATCGAGTGGATCTCGCGGGTGGTCACGGCAGGCGTCGTGGGCAGATGCCAGACCCTGCCGTCGCCCTCCGGGTGCTCGCCGAGAGTGGCGAGGCTGGCCGCGACATCGCGGATGTCCGTGTAGCTGTGCGGCAGGTCGATATCGCCCATACCGAGGACTTCCCCTCCGGTCAGCGCGCCGGGGAAGACCGCTCCGCCGAGCGTGGAATTGAGCACGCCGGGGCCGACGAAGTCCGCCGACCGCCCGAGGACGACCCGGGCGCGGCCCGCTCGGTGGGCGTCGAGATAACGCTCGTCCAGCTCGGCCCGCATCCGCCCCTTGCGGCTGGTCGCCCGCCACGGAGTGTCCTCCGTCATCACCCCGCCGTGCGTCGGGCCGTACGGGTACAGCGTGTCCAGGACGACCAGGCGGGCGCCCGTGGTCTCGACGGCGGCCAGCACCGCGCGCTGGACCTGCGGCATCACCTCGATCTGGCGGTGATAGTCGACATTCACGCAGTGGTACACGACGGCGGCGCCCTCGACGGCGGCCAGCGCCCCCTCCGGCGTGCTCACATCGGCGGCGTACCGCTCGATGCCCTCGACGGCGCTGTCCGGTGCCGAGCGGCTGACCAGTCGTACGGCGTGACCGCGGCGGACGAGTTCGCCGGCGAGCGCGGTACCGGCGGGCCCGGCGCCCAGCACTGCATGGAGGGAGAGTTCTGCGGCAGACATGGCGATTCCTTCTCTACGAGCTGGTGGCCGGCGGATGAGGGGGATGGGGAGCTTCGCTCTCTCGCTTCTGTTAGAGACTGTAATGCTAGTGACTGGCCATCGCAATGGGGTGCTGGTAAATCTCGGCGGTCGCGGAGGTGCGTCCCCACCCGGCGGCCGGGCGGCACCGGACCAGTGCGCGGCGGAAGCCCGCGGCGGATGCCCGCAGCGGTATCGGTGGCTGCCGCCGTTGGTGTCAGAGGGGGGCGGCGCCGTGCGTGGTGTGTGGAGTGCGGAGGCGGGGGAGTGCAGGGTCGGCGTGGGCATCGGTCTTGTGCCCGGCCGGACGGCTCCCGGGTCGGTCGGCCGGTCGGCCGTGGGCGCCGGGACGGCCCCGGCGCCACGGCGGAACGCCGCCCCGTTCGGGGCGCTTTGCGCGGCAAGGGCGGAGCCCGGACCAGTGGAGCGCGAGGCGAAGGGCGTATGTCATGGGTGTCGGTTTCACGGAAGAGACGACGTCGGTGACGGTCGCGGCCTCGGCGGTGCCGCAGCGCGTGGTGCTCGACGCCCGGCCGCAGGCGGCGCTGCGTCTGTACGGTGTGCCGCCGGCCGGGGCCGGTCCGGACTGCTATCTGCGGTGGGTGCCGTTGCTGCCGTCGTGGATCGAGCCGTGTTCCGTGGCGCTGCCCGGCCGGGGAGCCCGCTCCGCCGAACCGTCGCTGACCGACCCCGCGTACCTCAGCGCCCGCCTGGCCGCGGTGCTGGACGACTGGGCCGACCCCCGCCCGTTCGCGGTCTTCGGACACAGCGCGGGCGCGCTGCTGGCCTACGAGGCGATCCGGCATCTGCGGCGCACCCACGGCCGCCTGCCCTCGCTACTGGCGGTGTCCTCGCTGTCGGCGCCGCATATCGATGCCTACAGCGCCGGGCTGCCGCCGCGCCTGACGGCCGGCCTGGAGGGCATCCGCGAACTCGTCGGCCCCATCCCCGAGCAACTGCTCGCCGACGCACGCCTGATGGCCGCGGCCTGCACCCCGCTGCTGGCCGACTGCCTGCTGCTCCTGCACTACCGGCACCGCCCCGAGCCGCCGCTCGACGTACCGCTGGCCCTCTACGGCGGCGAACAGGACCCCGTCACGCCCGTGCAGGAACTCCAGGACTGGAACGACCTGGTCACCACACCCGCGTGCCCCCGGCTCTTCCCCGGCGGGCACACCTACCCGCAGACGGGGACGAAGGCGTTGGTGGACCACCTCACCGGTGCGCTCGCCGCCGTCATCAACCACCCCGTGGCGACGACATGACGGCCGCTGCGCCGGCCGGGAGACCGGCCGGTCCCGCGCGGCGCCTGGGAGCGGCCGCCGTGGTGTGCCTCGGCCTGTTCATGCTCGGCCTGGACCTGACGGTCCTCAACGTCGCCGTCCCCGACCTGCAGGGCGACCTGGACACCTCCACCGCGCAGGTGCAGTGGATCGTGGACGGCTACGCCCTCGTGCTGGGCGGAACGGTGCTGGCCGTCGGAGCCTTCACCGATGCCTGGGGCCGGCGGCGTTCTTTCGTCTGCGGAGTGGCGGTCTGCGGGGGCGCCTCGCTCGGCGGCGCGCTGGCCGGCCAGCCGTGGCAGGTGATCGCCGCGCGCTGCTGCATGGGTGCCGGGGCGGCCTTGCTGATGCCGGCGACACTGGCGGTCCTGCACCAGCTGTTCCCCGAAGCGCGCCTGCGCAGCCGGGCGATCGCCGCATGGGCCGCGGTCGGCGGTATGGGCGGCCTGTGCGGTCCGGTCATCGGTGGCTGGCTGGTGGAGCACTCCTCCTGGCGCGCCGCCTTCTGGATCAATCTGCCGCCGGCCGCCGTCATCATCGTGCTGGCGCTTGCGCTGGTCCCCGAGTCCCGTGCGCGGCGGCGCGCCGGCTTCGATGTGCCCGGTGCCGCACTGTCGGCCGCGGGGTTGCTGGCCCTGGTGTGGTCCATCACCGAGAGTCCGCACCGCGGCTGGACCAGCCCGGCGGCGCTCACCGGATTCACCGTGGCCGCACTGCTGCTGGCCGCCTTCGTCGGCCGTCAACTGCGCACGCCCGCCCCCATGCTCCCGTTGTACCTGCTGCGGGTGCCAGGCATCGGAGTGGCCGCCGCGGCCCTCGCCCTGATGTCCTTCGCCATGTTCGGGGCGCTGTTCGTCCTGACCCTCTACCTCCAGGGGGTGCTCGGCTTCAGCCCCTGGCAGGCCGGTGTGCGGACGCTGCCGCTGCCGGCCGGACTCGCGCTCGGCGCGGTGTGCGCCGTGCCGGTGTGGGCACGGCTGGGCGGCAGGATCCCCGTCGTCGGCGGCCTGTTGCTGGTGACGGCCGGCTTCGCCGTCCTGGCGACCACCACGCCCGACTCCGGCTACCCGCACTGCGCGGCGTTCCAGCTGGTCGCGGGCGTCGGCGCCGGGCTGGTGGCGGCAGCGGCCACCGAATCGGTGATGGGCTCGGTCGCCACCGAACGGGCCGGGCTCGGTTCGGCCATCAACGACGCCACCCGCCAGGTCGGCTCCGCCCTCGGGGTGGCCGTCCAAGGCTCCCTGCTCGCGGCCGTCTTCACCTCCCGGCTCACCACCTCCCTCACCGATCTGCACGCCCCCGCACTCGTGGCGGAAGCGGCCGGGCACAGCATGCTGTCCGTCCCCGTACAGGCGATGCGCCTTCCCGGCCCGCTGCGCGCCGGTGTGCTGGCCGCCGCGCGCCAGGCCTTCACGGACGCGATGACGCTCACCGCCGTCGTCGCCGGTGCCGTCACGCTGGTCACCGCCGCGGCGGCCGCCCGCTGGCTCGGCCGGCCGGCCGGTGGGCACGACGCCCGCCTCCCCGGTGACGGCCGGACCGCAGCGCCGGCCGGGGCCGGGGCCGGGGGCGGGGCGCGCCCGGACCGATAGAGCGACAAGTCACTCGTTCAGAGGTGCCTTCAAGGCCGTGGCCCGAGCGCCGGGTCGGAGAAGGTAGGGGGCGCGAGACCGCCTCCGCACACCGGCCTCCGGTGTGTCTCCGCCGCCCGCCCGCCTGGAGCCGCGATGAACAGCCCCGTCCGCACCGGCACGTCCCGGGGCGCCCCGGGCTGCCGCTGAACGGACGCGCGGTGCCGGTCCGCACCGGCGTACGCGCCGGACGGCAGCGCGCCCGTGGCCTTCGCCGGCACCCCCTCACCCACCGAAGGAGTCACCCGTGTCCACCCGTACCGAGCTGATCACCAGCACCCTCACCGAAACCTTCGATCTCGACCCCGCCCAGGTCACCCCCGAGCGCACCTTCGAGGACCTGGGGCTGGACTCGCTCGCGCTGGTCGAGATGGGGCTGATGCTGCAGGAGCGCACCGGGATCTCGCTGGAGGACGTCCCCCTGCAGACGACCATCGAGGAGCTGGCGGCCCTCATGGACGCCCGGGACCCCGACACGGCTCTGACCGCGGCGCCGAACAGCGGGGCCTGATGCCCGGTCAGTGCCGGGACGCCGCCGTGACCGGCCTCGGAGTCATCAGCCCGGCCGGCATCGGCGCCCGGGCCACCTGGGACGGCCTGCTCACCGGCCGGTCCACCGCCGCCCGGGACCCGGAACTCGCGGGTCTGCCGGTGGACATCTCCTGCCGGGTGCCGGACTTCGACACCGCCGCCATGGTCGGCCGCAAGGCCGCCTGGCGGCTGGACCGCTTCGTCGCCATGGCCCTCCTGGCCGCCCGGCACGCCGTCGCCGACGCCGGTCTCGGCAGCCCGGCCGGCTGGGACCCCGCACGTGTCGGGGTGGTCATGGGGACGGGCACGGGCAGCATGGAACGCTATGCCGCCGAGTTCGCCAAGCTCGCGGCCGGCCGCCCGCTGGACATCTCGCCACTCGCCATCACCCGCAGCGTGCCCAACATGGCAGCCGCCGAGATCGCACTCGACCTGGCGGTCACCGGACCCAACTTCGCCGTCTCCACCGCCTGCGCCTCCGGCAGCAGCGCCCTGGGCATCGCCCGTGATCTGCTGCGTGCCGGGACCTGCGACATCGTCCTGGCCGGCGGGGCGGAATCCGCGTGCCACGCCATCCCCGCCGCCTGTTTCCACCGCATGGGAGCCCTCTCCCGGCGGAGCGAGGACCCCGCAGGCGCGTGCCGCCCCTTCGACGCCCGACGCGACGGCTTCGTCCTCTCCGAGGGCGCGGCCGTCCTGGTATTGGAGCGCCCGGCCCACGCGCAGGCCCGCGGTGCCCGCCCGCGCGCACAGCTGGCCGGCTACGGGGCGAGCTGCGACGCCTACCACTACGCCGCCCCCGAACCGGACGGCCGGGGAGCCGCGGCGGCCCTGACCGCAGCGCTGGCGGACGCCGGTGCGGCGCCCGGGGACATCGACCACATCAACGCGCACGGCACCGGCACCCGGCGCAACGACCTGGCCGAAGCAAGGGCGCTGCGCAGCGTCTTTCCCGAGCCCCCCGCCGTCACCTCCCTCAAGGGCGCGCTCGGACACGCCATCGGAGCGGCCGGCGCCATCGAAGCGGCCGTCACCGTCATGAGCCTGCAACGGGACACCATCCCTCCCACCGCCAACCACGAAGACACCGACCTCGACATCGACCTGGACATCGTGGCCAAGGTCCCCCGCACCACGGCCCAGTCCGCCGCCGCCAGCCTCTCCACGGGCTTCGGCGGCCAGAACGCCGCACTGGTCTTCCGGTCCGCCTGACGCGCACGAGGGGCGGACAACGGCCCAGGGAACGGCCCGCGGAACGGCCCGCGGAACGGCCCGCGGAACGGCCCACGATGCGCGCCGGGCCTCCCCCCCCCGACCCGACGAGAGGAACCACGATGCGCCCTTGTACCGGGGCACCGGCACATCCCGCGGCGCGCGGTGCCGAGTTGCCCGGGGCCGGCCCGCCGCCCCTCGGCCGTCCGCCGAGGAAGATGCCCGCGCACACGGCCGAAGGGTGCGGTGCGTGAGAACCGTCAAAGGCCCCACCGACCACGTCGTGGTGGTCGGTGCCGGGCTCTCCGGACTGTCCGCCACGCTGCATCTGCTCGGCGCCGGCCGGCGGGTGACGGTCGTCGAGCGGGAGGCGCTGCCCGGCGGCCGGGCCGGCCGGATCGAGAGCCACGGCTACCGCATCGACACCGGACCGACCGTGCTGACCATGCCCGACCTCATCGACGAGGCGTTCGCCGCGGTCGGCGAACGCCTCACCGACCGGATGGAACTGCGGGCCCTGCACCCGGCCTACCGCGCCCGGTTCGCCGACGGCAGCGAGCTGGACGTGCACACGGACCCGCAGGCCATGGAGGCGGAGGTCGAACGGTTCGCCGGCCCCGCGGCGGCCCACGGCTACCGGCGGCTGCGGCACTGGCTCCAGCAGCTGTACGCGGTCCAGCGGCAGCGCTTCATCGACGCCAACTTCGACTCACCGCTGCAACTGCTGCACCCGGACCTGGTCCGCCTCGCCGCGCTCGGCGGCTTCGGCCGGCTCGACGACCGTATCGGCCGCTTCCTGCCCGATCCGCGGCTGCGCCGGGTCTTCTCCTTCCAGGCGCTGTACGCCGGTGTGCCGCCGGCGCGCGCCCTGGCCGCCTACGCCGTCATCGCCTACATGGACACGGTCGCCGGGGTGTACTTCCCCCGCGGCGGGATGCACGCCCTGCCCCGGGCCATGGCGGACGCGGCCGCTGACGCCGGTGCCGCCTTCCGCTACGGCCACCCGGTCACGCGGCTGGAACGCAGCGGTGACCGGATCACTGCCGTGGTGACCGAGCACGAGCGCATCCCCTGCGACGCGGTGGTCCTCACCCCCGACCTCCCGGTCGTCCACCGGCTGCTCGGCCGCCGCCCCCGCCGCCCGCTCCGCCTCCGTCACGCGCCCTCCGCGGTGGTCCTGCACGCCGGCACCGACCGGACCTGGCCGCGGCTGGCGCACCACACGCTCTCCTTCGGCGCCGCGTGGGAGCAGACCTTCGACGAACTCACCCGCACCGGGCGGCTGATGAGCGACCCCTCGCTGCTCCTCACCCGCCCCACCGCCACCGACCCCGGGCTCGCCCCGCCAGGACGCCACTTGCACTACATCCTGGCGCCCTGCCCCAACACCGAGACCGGCCCGGGCGCCGGGGACTGGCACGACCTGGCCCCCGGGTACCGCGACAGCCTGCTCTCCGTGCTGGAGCGCCGGGGACTCACCGGCATCGGTGCCGCCACCGAGGTGCACCACCTGGTCACTCCCGCCGACTGGGCGGCGCAGGGGCTCGCCGCCGGAACGCCGTTCTCCGCCGCCCACACGCTGGCGCAGACCGGCCCCTTCCGCCCCCGCAACCTGGTACGCGGCACCGAGAACGCCGTGCTGGCGGGCTGCGGCACCACCCCGGGCGTCGGCGTGCCCACCGTCCTGATCTCCGGCAAGCTCGCCGCGGCCCGGATCACCGGCCCGCGGCCCGCCCGTTCTCCCGCAGGCACCCCCCACCCCACCCCGAGAGGCATCCCGGCATGACCGCTCGCGAGCTGGACGCCGCAGGCATCACCGACCCCCTCCTGCGCGACGCCTATGCCCACTGCCGCCGGCTCAACGCCCGGCACGGCAAGACCTACTTCCTCGCCACCCGGCTGCTGCCCGTGGAGCGGCGGCCGGCCGTCCACGCCCTGTACGGCTTCGCCCGGCGCGCCGACGACCTGGTCGACGACCCCGGACCCGGCCGCTCCACCGCCGACCGCGCACGAGCGCTCGATGCCCTTCAGCGCTGTCTGGAAGAGGGCCTGCGCGGGGGAGAGACCACGGAACCGGTGGTGCGGGCGCTGGCGCACACCGCGGCCGTGTACGGCATCGATCACCGGCACTTCACGGACTTCATGGCGTCGATGCGCAGCGATCTGACCGTGACGGACTACCCGACGTACGAGGACCTGCGGCGCTATGTGCACGGCTCGGCCGCGGTGATGGGGCTGGAGATGCTGCCGGTGCTCGGCACGGTCGTGCCGCAGGAGGAAGCCGCACCGCACGCCGCCGCCCTCGGCATCGCCTTCCAGCTCACCAACTTCCTGCGCGACGTCGGCGAAGACCTCGACCGGGGCCGGATCTACCTGCCCGCGGACCTGCTCGCGGCACACGGCGTCGACCGCGCACTGCTGCGGTGGAGCAGGGACACCGGCCACCGCGACCCGCGGATCACCGCGGCCATGGTGGCGGCCGCCGACCTCACCCACGGCGTCTACCGCGAGGCGGAGCCCGGCCTCGCCCTGCTCGACCCGGTCTCGCGCCCGTGTATCCGCACCGCGTTCGTCCTCTACCGCGCCATCCTCGATGCCGTGCGCGACGACGGGTACGCCGTGCTGCACCGCCGCTCGGTGGTCTCCCGCAGCCGCCGCGCGGCCACCGCGTGCAGCGGTCTGGCCCGGGTTGCCGCCGCCCGCTTCGCCGCCCGCCGCCCCGCCGCGCGACGTGCCGGGGCGCCGCACCGCCCGCAGGAGGAGACCTCATGACCCGACAGGCCCGCCGGCCTCCGCGGTTCCCGCTCCGGCTGCGGCCGAGGCCCGTGCCGTGGGAAGCGCAGCGTCCGACCTGGCGCGACGCACAACCCGCGCGCCTCGCCGACGCCGTCAAAGCCGCCCTCGCCCGCCCGTCCGGCAACTGGTTCGTCCTCGGCGCGGCCGGCGCCATCGGCGTCCACCGGGCCTTCGGCCGCACCGTCGCCGGTGTCGAGGTCGTCGCCTGGCGCGACGCGGCCGGCCGGCTGATGGCCGGGCCAGGGGCCTGTCCCCACCTCGGCGCGCCGCTGGACCGAAGCCCCGTGCACTGTGGCATCCTCCGCTGCCGTTGGCACGGACTCGCCCTGGACGGCGCCCCGTTCGCGGGCTGGGAGCCGTTCCCCGCGTACGACGACGGGCTGCTGGCCTGGGTACGTCTCGACGAGGCCGGCGGGGAGCAGCCGCTGCCCGAGCCGGTCCTGCCCGCCCGGCCGCGGACGGCGGGTGCCGTCACCGCCGTGCACACCGTCACCGGACGGTGCGATCCCGAGGATGTGATCGCCAACCGTCTCGACCCGTGGCACGGCGCCTGGTTCCACCCCTACTCCTTCGTCGACCTCACCGTGGCCGGCACCCCCTCGGACAGTGGCGGGGAGGGGGCGGACGGCATCGCCGTCGAGGTCTCCTTCAAGGTCGCCGGGCGCGCCGTGGTGCCGGTCACGGCCCTCTTCACCGCCCCGGAGCCGCGCACGGTGGTGATGCGGATCGTGGCCGGCGAGGGCCGGGGCTCCGTGGTGGAGACCCACGCCACTCCGCTGGGCCCGGACGACCGGGGGCGTCCGCGCACCGCGGTCACCGAGGCGGTCGTCGCCACCTCCCGGCGCCCCGGATTCGCCCTCGCGCACGCGGCCGCGCCCGCCCTGCGCCCGCTGCTGCGCACCGTTTCGCGACGGCTGTGGCGGGACGACCTGGCCTACGCCGAGCGTCGCTGGGAGCTGCGCAGCAGCGGACGCTTCCCGGGCTGATGCCGGCCGGCGGCCCCGGACCCCGCCATCCCGGCGGACCGGGAGCACACCCCCGTCACCGCTCCGCCCACCGCGCCGCCCACCGCAGCGCCGCGGAGCGCCCCCTGTCCGGCACGGTCCACAGCGTCTGGCCGCGCACACCCCAGCGCCCCAGCAGCGCATTGGCCGCGAGGAACCCGGTCGTCGCCGCGCGCTCCATCAGCGCCACCGGGAACGGGGTGCGCACCGCGTCGCCCGCGATCACCACCCGGGGGTCGGGCGTGTGCACGGTCGGCCGGTCACCGTAGCCGCCCACCGGGAACAGCGGGCAGTCCGCGCGCCACTCGTCGCGCCGGTCGACGGTCCGGACACCGCGGGTCTCCGGGTAGACGGCGTGCAACTGCTCCACCAGGTGCCGCTGTTCGGCGGCCCGGTCGGCCCCCGGGGCGACGGCATAGGCATGCAGTTCGAGCACCGAGCCGCCGGTGCGGGCCGACCAGCGGGCCGCCTCCCCCTCCCAGCGCTCCAGCACGCTGACGTTGTCCAGCGAGCCGTAGCCGCTGGTGCCCAGGAAACCGGGACGGTCGGCGCGCACCCGCCGCTCCAGCCACAGCCGTGACACCAGGAAGGGCGGCGCGGTCCGCAGCCGCCCGATCCGCGCCCGCCATGCGGCGTCCCCCAACCCGTCCGACGCGGCGACGAGTTGCCGCAGCCCGCCGGGGTCCGGCGCCAGCACCACCGCGTCGTACCGGCGCGCCTCGCCCCGCGCGATGACCCGCACCCCGCCGCCCGCCGCCGGCTCGACCCGGGTCACCGCCGTGTCCGTGCACAGCCGTACCCCGTGCCCCCTCAGATACCGGCCGAGGGGGTGCCACAACGCCTGGGGGAAGGGCTCGGCGGGCACGTCGAAGAGCAGCCCCTCACTGGAGCCGAGGAAGTAGATGTGGAACATCAGCACCAGTTCCGCGGCGGACAGTTCCCGTGGGTCCGCGAAGAAACTCCGGGAGAACACCTCGAAGGCGAGATGACGCGCGGCCTCGGGGAAGCGGATGCGGGAGAGGAAGTCCTGGGCGCTGATGCCGTCCAGCCGCTCGTAGACCTGCGGCACCCTTACGTCGAGCAGCGGCAGGGCCGCGCCCGGTCGCATCCGCGCCAGATCCCGCCAGGTGAAGGTGGGACTGAGCGCCACAAAACCCAGTGCGCTCCACGGCGGTGTCCGGGGCACCCGCGCAAAGCTGTCCCGCAGGCCCGCACGGTGGCGCAGCGGGTAGTCGGGCAGCCGTCTGAGCAGGTCCAGTCCCGGGTCGGCCCGGCGCAGCAGCCCCCGCAGGTTGTAGTACTGCGGGAAGAAGGCATGGAAGCCCCGGCTCATGGTCGCCGCCGAGCCGTCGGCTAGCCGCACCGGCCGGCCCGCCAGCCGGCCGCCCAGGTCCGCTTCGCGTTCGTACAGCGTCACCCGCACCCCCCGCTCGGCCAGTGCGGTCGCGGCGGCGAGCCCCGCGATCCCGCCGCCGACCACCGCCGCACCGGGCCCGTCGGGCGCGGCCCGCTCCCGTCCCGGAGGGCCCGGCACCCGTTGTGCCCGGCGGTCGCGTCCGTGCCGCGCGGCGCCGCCTCGCGCAGGTCCGCGGATCACGCTCCCTCCCGCAGGGCGCACCCCGTGGACGGTTCGGCCTCGTGCGGCAGTGTCATGGCAGGCTCTCCTCCGGTCGTCGGGGACGTGCGACGGGCCGGTTCACCGCACCGTGGCCCGACGGGACAGCAGCGGAAGTTCGGCGGCGGTGCGGAGCATGGGCAGCACCGGGGAGCGCAGGCCGATGGCGACGTCCTCCCACAGGCGGGAGCGGCCGTCGAGAAACCGCAGCAGCCGCTCCATCGGCACCGTGCGGAACAGCCCCGTGAAGAACTCGGCTCCGTCCACCCGGCCGCGGTCCAGTGCACGCAGCAGCACCGCGTCCATCGCCCGGTGCCAGGCCGTGTGCGCGGGCGGGGGGAGCGGAGCCCGGCCCGCCAGGAGGGCGGCCGCGATGTGCGCGGACTGGCGTTGCACGGCGGCGAAGGTGTATCCGGTCGAGGCACGGGTGGCGCCGCCCGCGGTGCCGATGCGGAACACCGAGCGGCCCGCCCGCCGTGGAAACCGGCCGTCGGTCATCGGGATCGCGCCCTGCTCGACGGCGGTCACCCGGAACCCGTCCAGCCGCAGGACCTGCGCGGTGTACCGGCGCAACGCCCGCTCGTAGGCGGCGGTGTGGAGGATCCGGCGGGAGAACTCGGTGTACTCCACCAGCGCGG
This sequence comes from Streptomyces sp. NPDC048516, assembly GCF_043199875.1. Taxonomy (NCBI): domain Bacteria; kingdom Bacillati; phylum Actinomycetota; class Actinomycetes; order Kitasatosporales; family Streptomycetaceae; genus Streptomyces; species Streptomyces sp. NPDC048516. The sequence continues at coordinate 627,469 of NZ_JBICWS010000001.1, forward strand.
TGTGCTCGCTCAGCGGCAGGACATACCCGAAGGACAGGCCATGAGCGGGCTGCGGGGTGCGGAAGTCCATCAGATCCGCGGTCGCGGGATCGAACGCCGGCCGCCCGGTGCGGACGAACCAGCCCCGGAAGTGCTGCTGGAGAGTGGTGCGGGCCGGCGGGAGCCGGACGCCGGGCCGGGAGTCGAAGACCCAGCGCGCCCGGTAGACCACCGGCCGCCCGGCCTCGTCGCGCCCCCGCACCTCCGCGCCACCGGCGGCGTCCCGTACGGACTCCACCGTCGCGGTGGCCCGGACGACGCCGCTCCGGCCGGCGAGGCGGGCGCCGACGAAGGCCTCGAAGTCGCGCGAGCGCAGCATCTTGTAGCGGAAGGGGGCAGGCCGTCCTTCCGTCGCCGCCCCGTCGGGACCGTGCACCCGAAGCCGTTCCCACGACGCGGTCAGTGCGGAGTCGAAGGCGCCGCCCGGCGCTTCCCAGTAGCACCAGGTCCGCTCCTGCGGGGTGCGCGGCCCGTGCGGGGCGTCGATGAGCAGCACCGTTGGCTGCCGGTTGCCCGCCGCCGGTGCGCACAGCCGGTAGGCGAGCGACAGCCCGGCCGCTCCCGCGCCGACGATGACGGCCTCCGCGTCCCGCACGCCCGGTCCTCCCTGTGCCTCGGTGCGTCCGACGGTGATCCTTCCGCAGCAAGGGGCCGGGAGGCGGTGTCCGACGCGCGGGCAACCGGTGGGCCGGTCGACGTCTCCGCCTCCTGGCCGCTTTGACTACCGGTCAGGAGTGGGAGCGGGAGCGGGCGCAGGTGCGCAGGACCGCACGGTGACGGGGCCGGTGCCGTGGCGGCCGGGCCCGCCCGCGGTGCCCGCCGCGGCGTAGGCCAGAATCCTTTCCGACCAATCCGGGTGCCGCCCGGCGCCGAATCACCGGTGACCCTGTCACCGTCCGGAGGTGTCCATGCCCGTCGCAGCCCGCGGCGACCGATCCTCAGTGCCCCATTTCGGTGCCCTGGAAGCACTGCTCGACCGCGTCTCCCGCGGTGACCAGCAAGCATTCGAGAGCCTTTACACCGCAGTTGCCGGTTCCGTGCTGGGTCTGGTGCGCCGGGTGGTACGGGATCCCGCCCAGTCCGAGGAGGTGGCACAGGAGGTGCTGATCGAGGTGTGGCGGTCCGCGGCCCGTTACGACGCGCGGCAGGGCAGCGCCATGGCCTGGATCATGACCTTGACCCACCGGCGCGCGGTGGACCGGGTGCGCTCGGCCCAGGCGGCGGCCGACCGCGACCACCGGGCCGGAGTGCACGCCTACACCGCGGCCTTCGACGAGGTCAGCGAACAGGTCGAACGGCGTCTGGAGCGTGAGCAGGTGCGCCGCTGCCTGGGGCAGCTCACCGAACTCCAACGGGAGTCGGTGACGCTCGCCTACTACCGCGGGTACACCTACCGGGAGACCGCCGACCTGCTGGGCACGGCGCTGGGCACGGTCAAGACACGGCTGCGCGACGGACTGATCCGGCTCCGCGACTGCCTGGGGGTGTCGGCATGAACACCGTGGATCTGCACACGCTCACCGGTGCCTACGCCCTGGGCGCGCTCTCCGGGCGGGAGGCGGAGGAGTTCGCCCGCCACCTCGCCCAGTGCGAGGCCTGCGCCCGGGAAGTGCGGGAGCTGCAGGAGACCGCGGCCCGGCTCGCCCTGGCGGTCGCCGAAGTGCCCCCGGCGGATCTCCGGATGCGGGTCATGGCGGCTCTGCCCGAGGTCCGGCAGCTTCCCCCCGTACAGCGCGAGGCCACGGTGGTCCCGCTGCGCCGGCGCGCGCGCCGCCGCCTGCCCTACCTGGCGGCCGCCGCCTGCCTGGCGGCCGCCGCGGTCGCCGGCGGACTGGCCGTCGACGCCCGCTACGACGCCGACCGGCAGCGGGACCGTACCGCCCGCGCCGAGGCGCAGGCGGCCGAGGTCAGCGCCTTGATGACCGCGCCGGACGCCACCTTCCACACCACGGCCTTCAAGGGCGGGGGAAGCGGAACCGTGGTGGCCTCCAAGCGGATGGGGCGGACCGCCTTCCTCTACCACGGCCTGCCGGCACTGCCGGATCAGCGGGTGTACGAACTCTGGTACAGCCGCAACGGCACGATGGTGCCCGCCGGGCTCGTCGAGCCCGGCCGTTCCTCGGGCACGATGCTGCTGACCGGCGGACCGCAGGGCGCGGACGGAGTCGGTCTCACGGCCGAACCCCCGGGCGGCTCCAGCAGTCCCACCAGTGCGCCGCTGGGGCTCCTGCGGGTATGAGCTGACGTTTCAACGACGGGTGACACCGGGGCCGGCCGCCCTATGGCCGGCTCCGGTGTCCGCCGCCGCGCCACGGCGTCCGCCCTGCCGACGCCTTCCCGGCGGGCGGCCCCGTCCTGTCCGCGCGCTCTGCACTCCAGCTCATCGCGGTGGCCCGGAACATCAAGACCAATCCACCCCGTCCCCGGCACCGAATCCCTCAGTGAGCGGGCCGCCGCACCCCGGACGCGGCCCCGCCCCGACATGAGGAGGCACCTGCTGTGGAGCGCCGACGGATCGCTGTGGTGGGCGGCGGGGTGGCGGGACTCACCGCCGCGTATGTGCTGCAGCAAGGCGGATGCGAGGTGTCGCTGTACGAGGCGGACGACCGTCTCGGAGGTCACGCCCACACCCATGACACGGCCTCCTCGGACGGCCGGGTGGTACGCGTCGACACCGGCTTCATCGTCCACAACGAACGCACCTACCCACTGCTGCTGCGGCTGTTCGGTGAACTCGGGGTGGCCACCCAGGACTCCGAGATGAGCATGTCCGTACGGTGCGAGGGCTGCGGCCTGGAGTACGCCGGCGCCCGTGGTCCCGCGGGGCTGTTCGCCCGGCCGCGCAGTGCCCTGCGCGGGCGCTATCTGCGGATGCTGACCGAGATCCGCGCCTTCCACCGCGCGGCGCGCACCACGCTCGCCGCGGAGCACGGCGACACGCTGACCCTCGGGAAATTCCTGAGCAACTGCGGCTTCTCGCGGTACTTCACCACCCACTTCGTCACTCCGCTGGTCTCCGCGGTGTGGTCCTGCGCCCCCACCACCGCCATGCGGTACCCGGCCGTCTACCTGTTCCGCTTTCTCGAACACCACGGGCTGCTGTCCGTCGGCGGTTCTCCGCAGTGGAAGACGGTGACCGGCGGCTCGGTGGAGTACGTCGGCCGGGTCGCCAAGCAGCTCACGGCGGTCCGCACCGGCACCCCGGTGCGGGCGGTGCACCGCGGCCACGGCCGGGCCGGGGTCGTGACCGAGGACGGCACCCGGTGCGCGTACGACGCGGTGGTGGTGGCCGTCCACCCCGACCAGGCCCTGCGGATGCTCGCCGACCCCACCGACGACGAACGGCGGGTCCTCGGCGCGTTCTCCTCTTCGCGCAACACCACCCTGCTGCACGGCGACACCTCACTGCTGCCTCGCACGCGCGCGGCCCGGGCCTCCTGGAACTACCTGATGGCCTCCTGCACCACTGCCGCGGACAAGGTGCAGGTCAGCTACCACATGAACCGTCTGCAGCGGCTGGACACCCCGGAGGACTACGTCGTCACCCTCAACGCCGGCGACCGGGTCGCCGCCGACCGGGTCCTGGCCCGGATGGTCTACGAACACCCCCTCTACACACCGGAGTCGGTCGCCGCCCAGCAGAGCCTGCCGCGGCTGAACACGGCGGTCACCGCCTTCGCGGGGGCCTACCACGGCTGGGGCTTCCACGAGGACGGCTGCCGCTCCGGGGTCCAGGCGGCCGCGGCCCTGGGGGTGCGCTGGTGACACCCCGAACGGCCGCCCCGGCCACCGCCCCCGCCACCGTCGTCCGCACGCCCGCGCTCTACGAGTGCGTGGTCTCCCACGCCCGCACCGCCCCGGTGCACCACTCCCTGCGCCACCGCACCTACCTCTGGCTGGTCGACCTCGACCGCCCGCCACGGCTCCCGCTCGCCCTGCGCCCGCTGGCCCGGTTCGACCCCCGGGATCATTTCGCCGGCACCGCGCCGTCCCTCCGGGCCGGTCTGGAACGGTTCCTGACGAGCCGTGGGGTGCGGCTGGACGGCGGGCGGGTGCTGATGCTCGCGCACGCCAGAGTGCTGGGTCATGTCTTCAATCCGCTGACCCTGTACTGGTGCCACGACCGGAGCGGTGCACAGGTCTGCGTCGTGGCCGAGGTGCACAACACCTACGGCGAGCGCCACTGCTACCTGCTGCACACCGATACGCAGGGCCGGGCGGACGTCACCAAGGACTTCTACGTCTCACCGTTCTTTCCGGTCGACGGCGCCTACCGGATGCGCCTGCCCGAGCCGGCCGGGCGGCTCGATCTGACCGTACAGCTGCGGCGTGGTGACACCAGGCCGTTCACCGCCACCGTGCGCGGCACCCGGCGGCCCGCGACCCCGGGGCACCTGTTGGCCACGGTGCTGCGCCACCCCTGGTCGACGGCCGCCGTCACGGCCGGTATCCGCCGCCACGGCATCGCCCTGTACCTGCGAGGTCTGCCCGTCCGGACCCGCCCCCGCCGCCGTATCCAGGAAGGTATGCAGTGAAGACTTCCGTCCCGTACCGCACCGAAGCCGGCACCGCCCTCGCCGCGGCCGCCGCACTCACCACGGCCCGGGAGCGGGTGGACGCGGCCAGGTGGCCGGATGTGGCGCGCGGCCCGCGCGGCTCGGCCGCCCGTACCGCCGTGACCCGGCTCCTCGTCCAACGGGCCCTGGCCTCCCTACCGTTGCGGGTCGCACTGGGCGACACACCCGTCACGGGCGCCGAGGGGCCCCTGCTGCGGGTACACGACCCGGACGCGTTCTTTTGCCGGATCGGTTCCGACGGGCTGATCGGCTTCGGCGAGTCCTACATGGCGGGGGAGTGGGACACCGACGAACTGGTCGGCGCGCTGACCGTCCTCGCCTCCCGCCTCACCTCGCTGGTGCCCCGCCCCCTGCAGCGGCTGCGCGGCGCCTGGGCGCACCGGCGGCCGAGCGCACAGCGCAACACACCGGAGGGCGCACGGGAGAACATCCACCGTCACTACGACCTGTCCAACGACCTGTTCGCGCTCTTCCTGGACCGGACCATGACGTACTCCTCAGCCCTCTTCCCCCGCCGCCCCGCCGCGTGGAGCGATCTGGCCGGTGCCCAGCACCGCAAGATCGACCGGCTGCTGGACCTGGCCGGTCTGATCCACGGCAGCGGTAAGCGTCTGCTGGAGAACCATCTGGCCGACCGCCCCGGATACGCTGCCTACACGGCCCGCACCAGCGGCTTCCTTCCACTGCCACCGCGTCGCCACCCCCACCCGGAGGACACCCGCCCATGACCACCGGCCCGACACGGCCCACGGACCCAGGCAACGGCGAGGGCAAGGGCAACGGCGATGACAGTGACATGGGCATGGGCAGCGACAACCACAACCACAACCACAACCACAACCACAACGACAGCGGCATCGGTGGCGGCACCGACGGCGGACGCCGGAGCCCGCACCGGCCGCTGCTCGTCCACCGCCACCCCGACCTGCCGCGGGCCGCGGTGCTGCTGATGCACGGCGGCCGGGCGGACGGCCGCACTCCGCCTCCGCGGCTCAACCTCCCCGCGCTGCGGATGCGGCCCTTCGGCTCCGCGATGTCCCGGGCACCGGGCGGGCGGAAACTGCTGCTCGCCTCCGTGCGCTACCGCTGCCGCGGCTGGAACGGCCCGCAGGCGGACGCCGCCCGGGACGCCCGCCGGGCGCTCGACGAGCTGACCGGGCTCGCCGCCGACGTGCCGGTCGTGCTCGTCGGCCACTCCATGGGCGGCAGGGCCGCACTGCACACCGGCGGGCATCCGGCGGTCCGCGGTGTCGTCGCGCTCGCCCCGTGGTGCCCGCCCGGGGAGCCCGTCTCCCATCTGCGCGACCGGACCGTCGTACTGCTGCACGACAATCACGACCGGATCACCGACGCCGAAGGCTCCCGGCTCTTCGCCGACCGCGCCCGGCAGTCGGGGGCCCGGGCCCACGCGGTCGCCATGCCGCGCGGCGGCCACACCATGCTCCGCGGCGCCCGCGAGTGGCACCGGCTGACTGTGAAGCTCGTCACTGCCATCCTGGCCGGCGGGCCGTTGCCGGTACCGGATGAAGAGAGGCCGCCGCCCGGATAGCGGCCCGAACCCCGCACACCAGCCCCGCACGGCACACCTCTTTGCACACGTCCCGTCCGTCGCCCACGCGGCGGGCACGGAGCGAGCGTGCACACGATCCGGCGTGCAGTTCCGCCCCGCCCTTGATCGCCGCGCCGGGCCGCTTCCGCGTGCTCAAGTCCCGTGCGGGGAAGTCTTCTTCAGGGTGGGCAATCGGTGTGCGCTCTTCCCTGAACGGGCCGTCAGGGCGTGCCTCGACGGCGGTACTTGGCACGTCCGACGAGTACGTGATCGTCGCATTTGAGTCAAGAGAATCGCCGAAAACGAGCAAATGAAGCAACTTACTGACCAGATTGTCGCGTCTTCCGTGCAGAGTCATCAAACGGGGCCTTCAAGTGTGCCCCGCGCCAAGGGCTCGGAAACCGGGCTTCGAAGGAGAAGGTATGCGACCGTTTGCGTTGAGCTACGCCCGTCCGGCGGTGAAATCGCCGACGACCACCCCCTACAGCTATGACGCCACGCGGCAACTCAACGTCCTCCCGGACGGACGCCCGGCCACCTGTAGCCGGGCGGTGCTGCTGGCCACCGGGACCACCGCCTCCACCGCCGGTTCCAAGACCCACTTCGACGACTGAGCGCCCATGACCGTCCTGGTCCTCACCTGCGAGGAAGACTTGACGGCGGATATCGTGGTGTCCACGCTGCAGGACCTCGGTGTCCCGCTCGTCCGCCTCGACCCCGCCGACCTGCCCGGAAGGGTCGCCCTGTCGGCGGAGTACGCCGGGGACGACTTCCACGGATATCTCAAGGCGGGCACACGCATGGTGAGCCTCAGCAGTCTGCGTTCGGTATGGGTCCGCCGTCCGGGCGCCCCCGGGGCGCGCGCCCCGGAACAGTCCGCCTGGATCACGGCGGAATCCGAGCAGGCGCTGTACGGCATGCTCTCCTGCACCCCGGCGCGCTGGATGAACCACCCCGTCGCGTCCATGCAGGCACGCAACAAGCCCTGGCAGCTCCAATTCGCCCATCGCAGCGGTTTCCTCGTACCCCCCACGTTGATCACCACTTTCCCGGCGGTCGCCCGGCAGTTCGCCGCCGCCCACCAGGACCTCGTGGTGAAGTCGGTCAGCGGAAAGCACCCCGGCGACCCGCCGCTCGTGCTGCCCACCACGCGCATCAGCCCGGACGCGGACTTCAGCGGGGTCGCGGCCGGTCCCACCCTGCTCCAGCAGCACATCCACAAGGAGGCCGATATCCGGCTGACCTGCGTCGGCGAGCAGTTGTTCGCCGCCCGCAAGAAAGCCGATCCCGACGAGGTGGACAGCCGTTTCAGCCAGCACGGCACCTGGGAGCCTGCCGAGGTGCCGGACTCCGTCCACCGGGCGGTGAGCACCTATATGTCCACCGCCCAACTTGCCTATGGTGCCTTTGACTTCGCCGAAGACCCGGACGGGACGTGGTGGTTCCTCGAATGCAACCAGGGCGGCCAGTTCGGCTTCGTCCAGCTGGAGACCGACCAGCCCATCGCCCAGGCCATCGCCGCCTGGCTGGCCGTGGAACCCCTTACCTGATTCCTCGGAAGCGGTCGGCCGTGGGCGCACGGTGCCGCGAGGGCGGGGGCGAGGCTGTGCCGTTGCTCTGGTCCCTCGCCCCGCGGCACCGGCGCACCGGCGTCCGAGTGCGGCGCGTCCCTGGCGGCCACCGCACCCGCGGCACCGGCGCACCGGCGTCCGAGTGCGGCGCGCCCCTGGCGGCCACCGCGGCCCCCTACTTGCTCAAGACGTTCGCCACCACGATGAACAGCCCGATCATCACATCCACGCCACCGACCCGGAAGGACCCCGTCCAGTTCCGGCCCGCCACCCGGGCCGCCCACACCCCCCAGCCGAACAGCGCCACCATGTTGAAGCCCAGGGCGACGTCGATCGCGCTCGCTTCGCCCCACCACTTCGCCTGGGCGCCGAGCAGCACCGCGATCGTCGGCACCATCGCGGCCACCAGCGGCCATTCGGTCAGCATGGAACGCACCGCGCTCGCGGTGACCGGAGTGTCCTCGTCCGTCCGGTGCGCGATGGAGTGGGCGTAGCCGTGCGCGGCGGCCGACGCCACCGCCGACAGCGCCACCCACAATGCGTCATACCCGGGATCCGCCGGGGTGCCTTCATGGCCCAGCGCGGCCGCCAGCGCGCTGGCGAGCACCGAGCCGTACACCCCGCCGAACAGCAACCGCTGCAGGGGCTCCCCCCGTCTGGCGGGCGGCAGGGAATCGTCACGCATCACGGACACGGCGCCACCTCACAGGACCGACGGGGCTGCCCCGCTCGGGGAGGCCCATACGAGATGTAGCAGCCCCCGGCACGGATCCGTACGAAGCTACGCCGACCGTTCCGGGCGAATCATCCCCGTGGCGCGGCGGTATGGCCCCGCGGTATCGCGCGGAACCGAGGAGTCCGCACGGTCCGCGGAACCGAGGAGTCCGCACGGTCCGCGGAACCGAGGGCTCCGCACGGTCTGCGGCAGCTCGTCAGACGCGCACGGTCAGGGCGGGATGCGTACCGTTCAGATAGTGATCGCCGATGTCGCGGAGAGCGTGGGTGGGGGAGGTCCGCGCCGTCAGCACACGTGCGTTGCGCCAGAACCTGTCGAATCCCAGGGTCCCGGCCGGGGAGTCGGCGCCCTGGGCGAGTTCCAGGACATGGGTCGTGATGTCCATCGCCGACCTGCTGGTGACGGCCTCGGCCGCGGCGACCAGGACCGCGATGTCCGCGCGCTCGTCCACGCCGAGTTCCTGCCCTGCGAGAAGACCGCGCGCCAAGGCCTCGGTCGCCGATTCGACCACCGCCGCGGCGGTGTGGACAGCCGTCACCAACTGCCCGTAGGCGAGCAGCAGGTAGGGATCCGTGCTTGTCCGGTCCGGGTACGCATCGGGGTACGCACCGTCATCCGGACCCGTGGCCGGACGGCCGCGCGATGAGGCCCGGTCGATGTCCCGTGCCTCGGCAAGCGCTCCTTCGGCGGTGCCCAGGCTGACATGGGCAAGGGCGAGCCGGAGCGCCAACGGGGCGAGCGTGGCGAAGGGGGAGATGGCGTGCTCATCGTGGGGGACGGCGCCGAGGACCTGGTCGGCGGGGACCGGGACACCGTCGAAGCCGATGCGCCCGGCGCCCGTGAGCCGCTGGCCGAGGCGGTCGTGCTCCGCATCGGCCACCACCCCCGGGTGGGCCGGATCGACGCAGACGACCAGTGACTCACCGCTCTCGGCGCACACCGCGCCGAGCATCAGCCGATCGGCGACCTGGACACCCGAGGCGAGTGCCTTGCACCCGTGGAGGACGTACCCGTCGCCGGCCGGGGTGAGCGTCAGGTCGGGGCCCGCCGTCGGCTCCAGGTCCGGGATATCGGTACTGCCGCCCCAGAGCCACTGCTTCGCCGCCGACCGGAGTTCGAGCCCGTCGGCCCTTTCCGGGGTGCTGAAGAACCGGGCACTCCACGACAACACATAGTGCCGGGCCAGCAGTTCGCCGATGGAGCTGTCGGCCGCCGCGATCTCCCGGATGACCGCGCAGGCGGTACGCCAGTCGGTGCCGCGCCGGGCCGGTCCGGGCGGTGTCAGCAGGCCGGGCAGACCGGCTTCGCGCAGCCGTGCGGCCTCGTCGAACGGAGGCTTGCCCGCACGGTCGCGGCTGAGCGCGTCAACGGCGAGGTCATCCGCGATCTCCCGGGTGATGCGGAGCCGGATCCCTTCATCGGCAAGGGGGTGGGGCTCCGTGAAGGCGGGGCGTGCAGCGGACTTCTTCGGCATGGCGGCGTTCACCGTCCCGTCGGGCGTCTCCGGCGCGATCGGTGAGACCGGACCGCCGGCCGGTGAATCGGTACGCACCGGTGCCCGTACACCCATTTCTCCCACCCCTGATTCCCTAGTTTTCCCACTGGATTGGTAGGGAAAAGAATGCTTCCGGACTGCGGGCGGATCAAGGGGTGTTCAAGGGGTGGACAGACCGGTCTTGGCATCCGGTACCCCGCGAGGAGAGGCCCTGAGGGACTCCTGGGGGAGTCCTGAGGCAGCTCTGGGAAAGCTTCTGGGAAAGCTCTGAGGGAGCCCTAAGGGTTGGACCAGGAGGCCGGGTCCTCGGTCAGCGCGGATACCAGGTCCGGCAGCTCGGCCGAGGCGACATCGGCCAGAGAGACGCCGTCGAGGATCTGGCGGACATTGGCCCGCAGCGCGATCCACAGCGGCAGCAGTGACTCGGCGGGCCCCGTGTAGGACAACTCCGGTGGACGGACTCCGCGTACCGACACCAGCGGGCCGTCCACGACGCGGATGACATCCGCGACGCTGATCGCCTCCGCCGGCTTGGCCAGCCGGTAGCCGCCGTTGCCGCCGCGCTGGCTGTGGACGAGCCCGCCCCGGCGCATGTCGTTCAAGATGCCTTCGAGGAATTTATGCGGAATGTCCTGTGCTTGGGCAATGGCTTCCGCCTTGAGCGGCCCCGCGTCCCGGGCAGCGGCGAGTTGCAGCGCCGCGCGCACCGCATAGTCCGCTCTGGCTGAGATCCGCATGCTGCGCATTATCCCGTAAGGGACCCTGGCCGGGACCTCCGGGTGTCCCGGCCGGGGACCTCCTGGTGTCCCGGCCGGGGATCTCCGGGCGTCCCGGTCCCGTGATCTCCGGGTGTCCCGGTCCGGTATCCCGGTGCACCCGCGCCCGCCCTCTCGGAGTGCCCTGCGTCGCACTCTTCGCCGGGTTGCGAGCCCGTACGACCGGACGGAGGCTCGACGTAGGCACCGACTCCGAGGTGAGTGTCGTGGCAGACAAAGGCGCGTCAACGTCCGTCGCCGAGTCCGCGGTCATGGAAACGCGAGGGCCCGACAGCGTGGCAGTGGACCTGGTCGTCAACGGGGTCTCCTACGTCCTGGACCTGGAACCCCGGGTCAGTCTGCTGGACGCGCTGCGTGAGCACATGGCTCTCACCGGTTCAAAAAAGGGCTGTGACCAGGGAACCTGCGGGGCGTGCACGGTCTGGGTCGACGGGCGCAGAGTGCTGGCGTGTCTGACGCTGGCCGTCACCTGCGAAGGCCGGGAAGTAACCACTATCGAAGGCCTCGCCGAGGGTGAGGAGCTGCACCCGATGCAACGAGCCTTCCTCGACCACGACGCCTTCCAGTGCGGGTACTGCACACCCGGGCAGATCATGTCGGCCGTCGCCGTGCTGAACGAAGGACATGCCGGGTCCGACAGCGAGATCGCCGAGTGGATGAGCGGCAACATCTGCCGCTGCGCGGCCTATCCCCATATCCGCTCCGCCATCCGCGAGGTGTACGGCCACAAGACAGGACAGTGACAAGACCGGACAGTGACAAGACCGGACAGTGACAAGACCGGACAGTGACAAGACGGGGCAGTGACAGGACAGGACAGGACAGTGACGTGCGTGCCATCAGCTATACCCGCGCGACGGATGTGACCACTGCGGTCCGGGCGGTGACCAGCGACCCCGGAAGCTCCTACCTGGCGGGCGGCACCACGGAAGTCGACCTGCTCCGCCTCGATGTGCTGCGGCCCCATCGCCTGGTGGACATCAACCGACTGCCCCTGGCCGGGATCGAGGACCGTCCCGACGGGGGACTGCTCATCGGCGCGCTGGCCCGGATGAGCGAGGTGGCCGAGGCGCCGGGCGTCGTGCGGCGCTTCCCGATGCTCTCCCAGGCGCTGCTGCTCGGGGCCTCCGCCCAACTGCGGAACATGGCCTCCATGGGCGGAAACCTGATGCAGCGTGTGCGGTGTTCCTACTACCGGGACCCCGAATCCGCATGCAACAAGCGCGTTCCGGGCAGCGGCTGTTCCGCTCTGGAAGGAGCCCATCGCGGGCACGCGATCCTCGGCACCAGCGACCACTGCATCGCCACCCACCCCTCGGACATGGCGGTCGCGCTCGTGGCCCTGGACGCCGTCGTCCACGTGGAGGGCGCGCACGGCTCCCGCAGCATCCCGGTCGACGACTTCTTCCTGCTCCCGGAGGACACGCCCGAGCGGGAGCATCCCCTCACGCCCGGTGAACTGATCACCGCGATCGAGGTGCCCCCGGCCCCCGTGGCGCGCAGGTCGCTCTACCTCAAGGTGCGCGACCGTGAGTCCTACGAGTTCGCCCTCGCCTCGGCAGCGGTGGCGCTGGCGCTGGAGGACGGGGTGATCCGCGAGGTCCGGCTCGCGCTCGGCGGCGTGGCGACCAAACCGTGGCGCGCGCACCGGGCCGAGGACGTGCTCGTGGGGCGGCGCGCCGAGGCGGAGGTGTTCGCACGGGCCGCGGCCACGGAGCTGGCACCCGCCGTCACCCGCCCGATGAACGCGTTCAAGGCGGAACTCGCCCGGCGGACCATCGTCCGTGCCCTGCAGACCGCTGCCGCGCAAGGAGGCGGGACAGTATGACCACGGGCGCCACCCTCACGGCTGTCGGCCGGCCTCTCCCGCGCGTCGACGGCCGGGCCAAAGTCACCGGAAGCGGCCGCTACGCAGCGGAGTACACCCTGCCCGGCACCGTGTACGCCGCCCTCGTCGGCGCGCGTACCGCCTGCGGCCGGGTCACCGCCATCGACACCAGTGCCGCGGAGAACGCCGGCGGTGTGCTCGCCGTGCTGACCCACCGGAACCTGCCGAGAATCGCCGGCGCGCCCCATCTGCTTCCGTCGCTGGCCGGTCACGCCGCCCCCGGCGAGAGCTTCTTCCCGATGCAGGACGATGCCGTGCACTACTTCGGGCAGCCGGTGGCCATGGTGATCGCCGATTCGTACGAGCGCGCCCAGTTCGCGGCCCGGCAGGTCCATGTCGACTACGAGCGAAGCGCCTCCGTCACCACCCTCGAAGAGGGCCGGGACCAGGCCTACGAACCCGAGGCGATCTTCGCGGGCTTCCTCCCCGCACGCAGTGTGCGCGGAGATGTCGAGGCCGGCTTCCGGGCGGCCACCCAACGCCTCGACGCGACCTATCACTTCGCGGCAAACCACCACAATCCCATCGAGCCCTCGGCCACCACGGCGGTCTGGGACGGCGACCGGCTCACCCTCTACGACGCCACCCAGGGAATCGTGGCAAGCCAGAGCACCGTGGCGGCGCTGCTGGGCATCCCGCCGTCGAAGGTGCGGGTCCGTGCGCCGTTCGTCGGCGGGGGATTCGGCTGCAAGGCCATGATCTGGCCGCATGTCACCCTGGCCGCCATGGCCGCACGCCATGTGCGGCGCCCCGTCAAGCTGGCGCTCACCCGCGAGCAGATGTTCACCTCCTGCGGCCACCGCGAGGAGCAGGAGCAGCGCATCGAACTCGGCGCCACGGACGAGGGCCGGCTCACCGCCCTGCGGCACCACAAGCTCTCGCTGACCTCTCCTTTCGACGACTGGGCCGAACCCTCGCTCAGCATCGCCTCGCAGGCGTACGCCTGCCCCAACTACGAGGGCGTCTACCGGCTGATCCGCAGCAACACCATGACGCCCACCTTCACCCGCGGGCCCGGCGAGACCACCGGCATGTACGCCATGGAATGCCTGATGGACGAGCTCGCCCACCGCATCGGCGTCGACCCGGTACAACTCCGGCTGCGCAACCACGCACAGTCCGACCCCCAGACCGGCCATCCATGGTCGAGCGACGGCGCGGAGGAGTGCTACCGCCGTGGCGCGGCCCGCTTCGACTGGCACTCCCGCAACCCCGAACCCCGCTCCCAGCGGGACGGCAACTGGCTGATCGGCAAAGGCATGGCCACCGCCGGATACCCGGTGTTCTTCCCCATGCAGCCGCAACGCGCCCGGGCCCGTCTCTACGCCGACGGCTTCGCCGTGGTGCAGGCCGGCACGCAGGAATTCGGTACCGGAGCGGCCACCGCCATGACGCAGGTCGCCGCCGACGGCCTGGGGATCTCCGTGGAGAACGTACGGTTCGAGTACGGCGACACCGACCTGCCGAACGTCGCGGCGACGGTCGGCTCGGCAGGCGCCGGCATGATCAGTGCCGCGGTGCACACCGCGGCCACCACGCTCCGCGACCAGATGATCGAGCAGGCGATCGCCGACCCCGCCTCCCCCCTGCACCAGGCGGACCCGGCCGCTGTCGTCGTCCGTGACGGGCGGATGGAGCTACCGGACCGGTCCGGCAGCGGCGAGTCCTACCGCGACCTGATGCAGCGCCACTTCATGACCGATATGGACGCCCTCGGCAGTTGGAGCCCGCCGCCCCCGGACGTGCCCTACGGGCTCGCCACCTTCGGTGCGCAGTTCGCCGAGGTCGCCGTCGATCCGGACCTCGGTGTGGTCCGCGTACGCCGGATGGTCGGCGCCTTCGCCCCGGGCCGGATCCTCAACGCCGCCACCGCGCGCAGCCAGGTCATGGGCGGCATGCTCTGGGGCATCGGCCAGGCGCTGTTGGAGGGCACGGTGGTCGACACCCGCGACGGCCGCTGGGCGAACGCGAGCCTGGGGGAGTACCTGGTACCGGTCAACGCCGACACCCCCGATGTCGACATCGAGTTCGTGGAGGTACCGGACACGGTCGTGAACCCGCTGGGTGTCAAGGGCCTCGGAGAAGTCGGCATGGTCGGCGCCGCGGCAGCCATCGCCAACGCCGTCTTCCACGCGACCGGATACCGCGCCCGCGAACTGCCGATCAGGATCGAACACCTGCTGTAGGGGTGGGCTCCGGCCTGCTGTCTCCCGGCGTGTCGCCTCTTCCGCGCTGTCTCCGGCCCCTGTCCGGCGTACGACGCCGACGCCGACGGCAGTCGGCCGGCCAGCCCAGCCCCCCTGAGAACCCGGATCCCGGATCCCGGACCGTGGCTGACATGCGCTGGAGCCCATGACGCATGATTTCGTCAGGCGGTGGCCATCACGGAGGGAAGTATGTACGGACAAAGCGGTACCAGCCGGGTCCTGCTGGTGGACGATGACGCGGCGATCCGGCGGTCGCTGGGGCGCGGACTGCGGCTGAACGGCTTCACCGTGGGGCTGGCGGACGGCGGCCGGGCCGCGCTGGAGCGGATGGCCGAGGCGCCGCCGGACGTCATGGTCCTCGATATCTCGATGCCCGATCTCGACGGCATCGCGGTGTGCCGGCAGCTCAGGGAGCACGGCAACGACCTCCCCGTGCTGATGCTCTCCGCGCTCGACGAGGTCACCGACCGGGTGGCGGGACTGCAAGCAGGCGGGGACGACTACCTCGTCAAACCGTTTGCCCTGGACGAACTCGTGCTGCGTCTGCATGCGCTGCTGCGGCGCCGCCCCCCCGCCCCCACCGACGGCGTACGCGTCGGCGGTCTGGCGCTCGACACGGCGGCACACCGCGCACGGCTCGACGACCGGGAGGTGGAACTGACCCGACGCGAGTTCGCCCTGCTGGAAGTCCTGGCCCGCAACGCCGGGCAGGTGCTGACCCGCGACCAGCTGCTGGAACGCGTATGGGGCTACGACTTCGAGGTGCGCACCGACGCGGTGGACACCTTCGTCAGCTATCTGCGGCGCAAGCTGGAAGCGGGCGGGCGGAGCCGGATCGTGCACACGGTGCGAGGCGTCGGCTTTGTGCTGAGGGACGACGAGGGCGGGGCGGCGCGATGAGGCTGTCCACCCGGATCGCGCTCGTCGTCGGGATGGTGGTGCCGCTGCTGGTGGTGGTGTCCGGCTGGCTCCTGGTGCAGCTGGTGGGCAAGGATCTGCGCATCCAGGCGGACCAGCGTCTCACCGAACGTGCGCAGAGCGTGGCCGTGGCGGCGCGCGGCCTGTTGCGGGCCAGCTCCCACGACCGGCCCCGCGCCGAACAGGCCCGCCAGCGGAAGCTGTTCACCGCGGCCCTGGACGTCGGCGTCCGGCTGTCCGGCTCCGGCACCACCGTCATGGACGGCCCGCAACCCGCCGCCTCGGTTCCGCTGCCCGCCGGCACTCGGCATCCGTCCACCGTGCGGTCGCAGGGCAGGAGCTGGCGGGTGCTGGCCGTGCCGGTCACCGGTCGCGGCGCAGGGGTGCACGGGATGCTGTGGCTGTTCTCCCCGGACACGGCGCGCGAGGCGCAGCTCGGGATGGTGCGCCGGAGGGTGATCATGGTGGCGCTGCTCGCGGCTCCGCCGGCCGGTGCCGCGGCCTGGCTGCTCGCCGCCCGCGCGGCCCGGCCACTGCGGCGTCTGCAACAGGCGGCCGGCGGACTCGACCCGCACACCAGCGCCGCTCGGCTGGATCACGCCCCGACCCGCATCACCGAGGTCGACGACCTTGCCCGGACGCTGCAGACCTTCCTGACCCGGTACGACGAGCAAGCCGCCCGCACCGCCGAGGCGCTGGCCTCGGCACGCTCGTTCTCCGCCGCCGCGTCCCACGAACTGCGCACGCCGCTGATGAGCATGCAGACCAACCTCGACATCCTGGAGGCGTTCCAGGACCTCGACGCCGCCGACCGGGCGGAGACGGTGGACGATCTGCGGCATGAACACGCCCGCCTGCTGGGCCTGTTGGTGATGTTGCGGGCGCTTGCCCAGGGCGATCTGGTGGAGGCCGATTCGTTCGCCGTCATCGACATGGCCGATCTCGCCGACGAGGCCGCGGCGGATGTCCGGCGCAGGTACCCAGGGGCCGAGGTGGTGGTCCACAGCAGCCCGGGGCTGACGATCCACGGATGGCGGCCGGGGCTGCGTTCACTGCTGGACAACCTCTTGACGAACGCGCTGGTCCACGGCCGGTCCGCCGAGGGCGGCGCCCATGTCGCGCTCTCCCTCCGCGCCGGTGAGGACAGCGGCTCTCCCTGCGTCGTCCTCGGTGTCGAGGACCGTGGGCCGGGTGTGCCGCAGCAGCGCCGGGAGGCGGTCTTCCAGCGTTTCCAGCGCCGTCCGGACAGCCCCGGCTCCGGCCTCGGGCTCACCCTGGTCGCCCAGCAGGCCGCCCTGCACCGGGCGAGCCTGCGGCTTGCGGACGGCCCCGGCGGCCGCGGAGCCCGCTTCGAGGTCGTCTTCCCCGCCGCACCCGCCCACCGTCCTCAGCACACGGCGCTGCCCGCGCACCGGGACTGGCTGGCGGATCCCGTGGACCGCCCACAAGGTTTCCACAAAGAACACCCCTAGCTTCTCCTTGCGGACGGGCACCGTGCCCGCCCCGCTCGTGAGGAGGACCTTCATGCGTACCCGGAGCATCGCCCTCTCTTCGGTGGCTGCCGCGACAGCCCTGCTCGGTGTCGTGGGCACCGCCGCCGCGGACAGCAGCACTCCTGCACCGTCCGGTTCCGCCTCCGCCAAGACCCGTACGGGAGAAGGCAAGACCCGTACGGGAGATGGCGCACAGGCGCTGTGCAGGCGCGCCCCGAAGATCGAGAAGCGCCTCCACCGGGCACTTCACCGTCTGCAGGGCAAGGCCGGGGTCCGTGGCTCCGTCGCCCGCCTGGAGAAGCGTGCGGAGAAGGCGAAGGCCGCCGGGCACACCGAGATCGCGACCTTCCTCAACCACAAGCTCGCCCACCGCAAGTCCCTCGTTCCCACGCTCCAGCAGCGGCAGAAGGACCTCGCCAAGGTCGCCACCTGGTGCAAGTCCCGGAACAACACGACCTCGTCGTGACCCGGACCGGACAGGCCGGGGTGTTCGCGGCGATCACCCTGATGTGCGGACTGCTCGTCGCCGGATGCGGGAACGGGGTACGTACCGAGGGCGACGTCCCTCACGTGACATCGTCGCCCTCCGCGCCCGCGCCCACGCCCACCGACCTGGCGGAGATGCGCAAGCTGCTGGACGGCGCCGAGAGCGCAGCGGCTGCGGCGGACTCCGACGCGGCCGCGGACCGCTAGGCGGCCGGGACGTTGCGGACAGGGCCCAGGGACGAGGAAGTCCGCCCGGGTCGCGACGGCGACGGCGACGGCGACGGCGCGTGTACGGGGGTGCGCCATATCCCGCCGCTCCCTCGCCCCTCGTCAGGCCTTCGCCCGTCGCCCTTCGTCCGGTCGCCCTTCGCCTGAGCGTGTCACCCCGGCGCGCTCGGGCGATCCGGCTCAGTCCTCCGCCCGCTGGGTGACGGGAGCCTCGGTGCGGTCGCCAGGGAACTCGTACCAGCGGCGTTGCAGACAGACATAGCGCGCATCGGCCTCGACCAGGTGGAGGAAGGCCGTCACGGTCTCCCGCAGGCGTTCCTGCAGCGCGGGATCGGTCAGCTGCCCGTCCTCGGTGAACCCCCGATGCGCCGCGGCAAGGCTGAACATATCCGGGTAGACCCGGGTGCCCAGATGCTCCAGCGGAACCCTCAGTGCCCACAGCCCCCGGTTGCCGCCGACCAGGGACGGGGAGGCGGAGACCAGCAGCGCATGCTTGGTCTTGAACGGCTGCGGGCGAATCCGCGAAACCCAGTCGATCGCATTCTTGACGACCCCCGGCAGGGAAGCGTTGTACTCGGGGGAAGCGATCACAAAGGCATCGCAGCGCTCCAGCCGGTCGCGCAGCGCCAGAGCACCGTCCGGAACCCCTCCTTCGGCCTCGACATCACCGTCGTACAGCGGCATATCGAATTCCCGCATCGCGGCGAGATCCACCATGGCGCCGGCCTCGGTCATCATGCGTCCGACAAGGGAAGCAAGACGGGCATTGGACGACCCTGCCCGTAGTGCGGCGCCGAGAACAAGGACACGCAGCGGTCCGGGGTGTGCATCCGTGGGCATGGTGACGTCCTTCCGGCACAGGAGTGCGAGTGCCCGTCGCCGCACACACGGCCACCGCCTGGGGTGGTGAAAGCGTACCGGCGCACAGGCGACGCACCCGGTACCCACCGCGCCATGTCCCGACCTGCGCCCCAGCCACCGGAACGCGTCGATCCCGTCGATGCTGCCGGCCTTCCGGCCTTCCGGCCTTCCGGCCTTCCGGCCTTCCGGCCTTCCGGCCTTCCGGCCTGCCGGCTCCGCCGGTGCCGGTATCGATGCCGATGCGATGCCGGCGCGGACGTTCCCCGTCCGGACTATGCGGAAGCGCTGCGCGCCCGGTTCCGGGTGGCCCGGCGCCGCATGGCGCGTCGCTCGTCCTCGCTCATCCCGCCCCAGACACCCGCATCCTGACGGGATTCGAGCGCCCACTGCAGGCACTGCCCCATGACCGGGCAGCGGCGGCAGACGGCCTTGGCCTCCTCGATCTGCAGGAGCGCGGGGCCGGTGTTGCCGACGGGAAAGAAAATTTCCGGGTCCACTTCGCGGCACACCGCGTCGTGACGCCAGTCCATGGCTACCTCCGTTCTCCGCGGCCGAGCGCGGTCGGTTCCCTCACTTCGAGGCGCCGGGGCTTTCTGCTCACGTCCTCAACCGTTGTGCCCGGGCCGCTGGTCGTCCTTGTTGTCCTCGTGTGCCCGTCCCTGTGCCCACAATGCGCCGCCATGGCCACGGCCTCTCGCCAACCGGTATTCCGGTCCGGCGCGGAAGGAGCACCGTTGCCCACGGCTGTCGCGCCGCCTACCCGCGCCTCGCCGTGACACTCCGCCACCGCGCAGGATGGCGTGAGGGCACGTGCACTGCGTCGCCCGATGGCGCCGGGTCACCCTTCTCGTGGACGATAGGACCGGCGTCGTCAACGCCTTCCACCGCAACCAGGGCCAGGCGCTCAGCGTGCTGCGCGCCCTGTCCGGCCCCGGCGACGACGAGGACCCTTTCCTGATCGGTTTCCTCTGGAAGGGCGACAGCCTGATGCGCCTGTACGTGCAGCCTCGCGGCCGCACCGGCATCATCGGCGCCGACATTCGCCTGGCCGGCATGCTCACCGCGCTGATCGCCGCACTCCCCTCCCTCATCGAGGAGGAGGAACGCCACCGGCGGGCCCCGGACGACCCGTACTGCGATCTCCTCGTGGACTTGACCGACTGGTAGGGAACCCACCACTGGGGTGCTCTTCAGGGCCGCCCGCCGCTCGTTCGCCGAATATCCGCGCAGGGGGCTACGGTCACCGCCACGGCTCGGCGTAACGTCGGCCGTACCGCTGTGATCAGGAGGCTGAGACGGATGCTGGTACTTGGGCGTTCGCAGGTCGAGGCGCTGCTCGACCTGGATGCGCTGATCGACGCCATGGCGTCGGCGATGACGGACCTGAGCGCCGGCCGCGCTTCCTCTCCGGAGCGCGTCGCCGCCCTGGTGCCGGAACGGGACGGGTTCCTGGCAGCCATGCCGGGCTTTGTACCGTCGGCCGGGGTGCTCATGAGCAAGCTGGTCTCCGTCTTCCCGCACAACGGGGGCACCCCCGTGCCGACCCACCAGGCACTGATCGCCGTCTTCGATCCGCACACCGGAGAACCGGCAGCGCTGCTGGACGGTACGGCCATCACCGCGGCGCGGACCGCTGCCTGTTCGGCGCTCTCGGCACGCCTGCTGGCCCGCGAGGACGCCTCGGTGCTGGCGGTCCTGGGCACCGGAGCGCAAGCCCGGTCGCATGCCGAGGCGATGTGCCGGGTCCGCCCGATCCGGCACATCCGTGTGGCGGGCCGCGACCAGACGAAGGCGGCCGCCCTGGCCGGCCTTCTGTCGTCCGCGCTCGACATCCCCGTCGAGGCGAGCGACACCTACGCCGAGGCCCTTGACGGCGCGGAGATCGCCGCCGCGACCACCCACTCCGTCGCCCCCGTGATCCGGCGCTCCTGGCTGACTCCGGGCGTGCATGTGACCTCGGTGGGATTCAACCCGGAGGGCAGGGAGATCGACGATGCCACGGTGGCCGAAGCACTGGTATGCGTCGAGTCACGGCAGGCGGCGCTGGCGCCCTTCCCCGCGGGCAGCAACGACCTGCTGAGCCCTCTGGGCGAAGGCGTCATCACCGAAGCGCATGTCCACGCCGAGCTGGGCGAACTCCTCACCGGCAGCAAGCCGGGCCGCTCCTCACCGGACCAGATCACCCTCTACAAGTCCGTCGGAGTGGCAGTGCAGGACGCGGCGGCCGCGGCCCTTGTCGTCGCCGCGGCCCGTCAGCAGTCGGCAGGGACGGACATCCGGCTGGACTGACTTACGCCGCCTGTCCGGTGACTTCCGGCTGGAGTGACCCACGCTGCCTGCCCGGCCGGCGGGTTCGGGGTGAGAATGGTGCGCGGACGCCGCCCCCGGGGAGTGCAGACGCCGGGTGGTGCGAAACGAAGGAGCCGAGATGTCCCAAGGACCCGGAAAGCCGGCCGAGTCGGCTATACCTCACGAGGGTGCGGACAGCTCTCCTCACGGGCGCATCATCTTCCTGAACGGCACATCGAGTTCCGGCAAGTCGAGTATTGCCAAGGAGCTGCTTCTGGCCCTGGACGAGCCGTACCTCCATCTGCCCGTGGACGCCTTCCACGCCATGCGCTCTCGTAACGAACTGTCCCCGGAAGAGTTGCCTGTCGTCCTCCATCGCACATGGCGGGGCTTCCACCGTGCGGTCGCCGGTATGGCTGCGGGCGGCAACAACGTGGTGGTGGACCATGTGCTGAGCGAGCCATGGCGTCTGCTGGACTGCCTCGAAGTGTTGAGGCCCCGGGACGTCGTCCTGGTCGGTGTGCACTGTCCGCTCCAGGAACTGGAGCGTCGTGAGATCCGGCGAGGCGACCGTCCGGTGGGCCTCGCGGCCCGTCAGGGGGAGCAGGTCCATGCTCACGGGCTGTACGACATCGAGTGCGATACCGCCACGGCCGACGCCGAGGAGTGTGCGCGGCGGATCAGGGATTTCCTGCCACGGCGACCGCTCCCCACCGCCTTTGAACAGCTCAGGGCGAAGCTCCGCCCCGAGCTGCCGGCCGCCGGCTGACCCGGACGGGCGCACGGGCGCACGGTCCGCCTCAGCGTCCGTACGTCCGGTGACACAACCGCAGAAGATCCGAACGGACGTGGCCGGACGCCATCCGGCACATCACTCCGGCGTCCATCGTCGGCCGAGGCCGCGGGGCCCGTGGGAGCTCTCGCGGAGCAGGGGCCGGGGCAGGGGCCGTGTGGCGCCGCTGCCGGGGCACCACCCGTACCGGCTCAGGACGTGACCTCGGCGGCGCGGCGTGAGCGGGGCCGGGCAGTGTCCGTCCCACGGCCCGTTGCCGCCGGTTCCCCGGCACCGTATGCCTTGGAGTGGCGTCATCTCGCCTGTGTATCTTCGAGTGCCGTTTCGCCTTCCGCCTCACGGACGCAACATCCACCACCCGCTCATGCGACGGTCCCCGCGTGGGCAGCACCAACGGGGACGGCCGGGCCGGGGCGACCGTGCGTCCGTCCGGTGCCCGACCGGGACCGTGCAACGGGCCGGCCGGAAGGGACACGCAGCTGCTGGTGGCCAGGAGGACGGCAGCAGCTGCGGCGAGGCGAAGGAGTAGAGGGCGCACGCCCTCACGGTGTCGGAGGCCCGGGGCCTGTCCAAACGACGCGCCGGGCGTCCACGCGGACGAAGGACAAAACCGAACTCTCGTGGGTCTCCTGAGCAGACGGGGGAGAGGTGGTGGCGAGAAGCGGCGCTGCCGGTCGCCTCTGCCGGTCCGCCAGGGCTTCACGCTTCCGCGAAGGTGCGCGTCAGCTCCTCGGCCACGATCTGCGCTGCCGGCGCGAACCACCGTCTGCGGTGCCGGACGAGCTGAACGGGCACCGGCTGCGCCTTCGGGCCGTCCACCACCGCCAACTGACCTTCCTGAAGGTGACGTTCGACGGTGACACGGGGCAGAAGCGTCAGACCGAGACCGGCCGCGACACACGACCGGGCGGCATCGATGCTGCCGAACCGGGTGATCCGGGGACGGGCCCCGGGCAGGCCCAGCAGTGTGCGGACGAGCCGGTCGCTGTACGAGCATCCCTCCTCGTGCACGAAGAAGCATTCCCCCGCCAACTCCTCCCAGCCGGCTGCCCGCCCGGCCAGCGGATGACCGGGCGCCGCCATGTACACCAGCGGTTCGTCCGCGATACTGCGGGCCAGCAGATCGCTCTCGCCGACCTCCGGCTCCAGCAGCAGCGCGATGTCCAGCCGGCCGGTGCGCAGTCCGTCCACGGCCGTGGACGTGCCGGCGGCGTGCAGTTGGACATCCAGACGAGGGTGGGTGTGCCGCAAGGAAGCAATCACCGCGGGCAGCCGGGAGGCGCACAGCGAATCACCCGCGCCGACGGCGACCTGGCCCTCGATGCTCGCGCCCGCCATGTCACCCTGCCCGGCCGTGGCCGTGGCCGCGGCTTCGTGACGGCACACGACATCGCCGCCGGCCGGTACCGCCTGCGGTACTTCAGCCCTCGCGCCGAAGTCGCCTTCTGCGGACATGCCACGATCGCCACGGCCGTGGCCCTCGCCTCCCGCTACGGAACCGGCGAGCTGCTGTTCGACACGCCCGCGGGTGAGATCCGGGTAGGCACCGACCTGGTCAACGGGCTGACTCAGGCCACGCTCACCAGCGTGCCGGCGCACTCCCACCCGGCCGAGGACGCCCCCCAGGTCGAGCCGGTGCTGCGGTCTCTGCGCTGGACCAGGGACGATCTGGACGACGACCTCCCTCCGCACGTCGCCTTCGCGGGCAACGACCATCTCGTCCTGGGAGTACGGAGCCGGGCACGACTGGCTGCCCTCGACTACGACTTCGACGCGCTTGGCGACCTCATGCGGCAGCACGGCTGGACGACCGTGCACCTCGTCCACCGCGTGGCCCCCGGCCGCCTCGACTTCCACGCCCGTGACCCCTTCCCGGTCGGCGGAGTCGTGGAAGACCCGGCAACCGGCGCGGCCGCCGCGGCCTTCGGCGGATACCTGCGCCCTGGGGCCGGTCACGGAGCGGCTGCGGGTGCACATCCGGCAGGGCGAGGACATGGGGCGGCCCAGCGACCTCTACGTCGACCTCCACCCCGATGACCCGCAGGTGCGGGTCAGGGGGCAGGCCGTACCGCTCCCCGCTCCGGGCCGGTGAGCCCGAGGACGTGGCGGAGGAGGGTCATCGTCGTCCCCGACGATCTCCCTCAGCTCCGCAGTCGCATACCGCGCGAGCCGGACCACGGCAGGCGACACTGAAGACGGGTTCGTTGTCATTCTCCGCATCATGCTGGCCGCACCAGTCCACGAGCAACGCCGACCCACGCACGGGCCACTGCCAACCCGGTCCGCTGCAGGGCGAGTTGTCGTCTCCCGTGCCCGGCCCGCACGGTCTCGTCGGTCGATAGGGTGCGTGTATGACCGAGCACTGGAGCGCGTCAGACCCAGGAGTCCTACGCTTCCCCTCGGGCGCTCTGGTGCGCGGCCGGGGACTGCGCCACCCCGTTCCCCCGGGACCCACGCCCGCGCCGACCTTCGCGGTCTACCTCCTCGGCAAGCAGCCGCCACCGGCCGAGTGGGAAGTCCGGTGGCTGCGCTGGCCTGATTTCCGGCTTCCCAAGGATCGCCGCCAGGCTCGTCTCGTGTTCAAGGAGGCGCTGACCCGGGCAGCGGACGAACGCGTCGAGGTGGCCTGCGGCGGCGGCCGCGGCCGGACGGGAACAGCACTGGCATGCATGGCCGTTCTCGACGGGGTGCCGCCAGACCGAGCCGTGGCCTACGTCCGTCGGCACTACCACCCTCGCGCCGTGGAAACTCCATGGCAACGACGCTTCGTCCTGCGCTTCGCAGACGACGCGTAGCGGAGGCCCGCGGCGCCGGACGCGTCACCACGGCCCGGCCACGGCCCGGCCACGGCCCGGCCACGGCCCGGCCCCGGCGGGGGCGGCAGCGGCCATCGGCGACGATCTGCCACGCCCCGAATCTCCCCCTGACCTCACCCGAACCTCACAGGCCTCGTGGCTCCTCGACGACACGATGGCGCGGCCCATACACGCTCCCGAGCAGGTGATAGCGCTGCGGGTCGTGCACCTCAATGCCCTCTCCCGCAGCCGTCATGTGGCGGCCCCAGTGGTCCCATCTGTCGTGAGGTGCCATCCACGCAGCGAGAAGAGCGTGCAGGCCATCCGCGCTCACCAGGACGTGCGTGGGCCCTGCCATGGCGGTGGCCGCTTCGCGCAGCGTGACCGCTGTCCGGTCCGCCCAACTCCTGACCGCTTCCGCCGCGCGGGCCTCGGCACGCAGCACGCTGAGGGCATCGGCAGACTCCGGGGCAGCGTCGGGAAGAACGCTGTGCAGCAACCGGTAGCGCATCAGACCCGGTCGTTGAATGCCCGGCACCTCTTGATCGATGCGACCCACCATGGCTGCTCGGTGCTCACGCATGAAGGCGAGATGGGCCTCGTCGCTCGCCCACCGCGCCACACTCAGAAGCAGTCGTCCGTCCAGCCTCCCGAAACAGCTGAGCTGCCGGAATGCCTCGGGCTGAACCCTCGTGCACAACTCGCGCCACTCACCGAGCAACGCTTCCGCCGCTGCCTGTTGCCGCTCCGGTGTGTCCACGATCCATTCGCTGACCAAAATCGTGTCGGCATCGCACCGTGGCATATCGGTCATATCGGGTACTGATCGAGAAAGCATGCGCCGCCTCCCAGGGGTGGAGACCGATCATCCGTCCTCAATCAAAGTTGAGGTCAAGCCGAGGGAGCAGTGTTGCGGAACCGGCGGCGGCAGTCGAACTGACGGCAGCATGCATCATCACCACCGTCGTGCCCCACACAGGGGCGATCGCCCCGGCATACTCCATGACCTGGTTTCTGGTGGCTCACCGGTCCTGTGGACGCGGATCAGCGGACCATGAAGCGGTCGAGTTCGCGCGCCTTCTGACGCAGGGCAACTGCCCATAGGTCCTTGTCCGGAGCCGGAGGAGCCGGCACCTGAACGTCCCTCAGGCCATCGCCCGTGGTGCAGCCGGTCGCCGTCCAGTCCACCTCGATGCCGGCCCTCTCTGCGAGGACCAGCACCGTAGCGACGAACCCTTCGGACAGGGCGATCATGACGGCATGCCCGGTATTGCGGTGCCGCACCAGCAGTGCGTCGACGAACGCTGTGAAGTCGGTGGGGTCGATCTGGCATTCGTCGGCATCCATCGGCCCGATGCCGGACGGCAGAGCCAACTCGGCTTCATGGAGGGCCACTTGGCGCAGGAACAGCCGAGAGACCCCATTGGACGGGTTCCACAGCGTCTGGCTGCCCATGTCGTAGTACTGGCTCACCGGGACGCCTCGCTGCTGGTCACAGGGGCAGCTTAATCGGACGCTCCTGGCTGGTTCTGCGACCGTATATGTTCGCCGGGTTGCTGGTCGGGACGCTGGTGCAGGTGTGCAGGTGCCGCGCCAGGGTCACGGCAGCGTCCCGGAAATTCGGCGGCACAGCGGCCTCACCGCCCGTACGGTGCCTGACATGACCCCCACACCGGCCCTCGGACTCGCCCGTCCCGTACGGGGAGTGAAGGTGCACTCCCGGCAGACGCTCGGCGGCTGTGCGCCGACGTACGGAAGGATCGAGCTCGACTTCGAACCCCTGCCCGCGGCGGAAGCCCCGTCCGTCGAGTTCGCCTGCGCCGTCTCACCCGAACCGGCTCCGGAGTTCGAAGACTTCCTCGCCCAGGGCGTGCTGCGGGAACTGTCCGGCACGGACACCGGGGACCCCGAAGCCCGCCGAGGCGCACCGGCGAACGCCCGGGTCATCGTCCGCGCCATGTCCTGGCACTATGTCGACACCTGTGAGCTGGTGTTCCTCCGCCTCGGAGCCCTGGCAGTGCGAGAAGCGCTGTGCTGTGTGGCAGAGGACCGTGAACCGCAGCTGATCGACACAAGGGTCGGACTGCTCTTCTGAGCCCGGCCTGGCCATGGCCGAACGGCGCATCGTTCGACGCTTCAGCCGCAGCGCGTCTGACCAGGTCGGCGGGGTCTGGCGCTCAGAGTCCGAGATCCGGGCCGAAGACCTCGTAGTGAAGGCGTGAGGCAGGTACGCCGGATGCCAGGAGCTGGGCGCGGACCGTTCATGAACGGTACGGGGCCGCAGAGATGGGCGGTGGTGCCGGCCGGAATGGTGATCTGCGTCAGGTCCATCAGCCCGGTGCGCACGGTCACCGGGTCCGCCGCACCGCCGGCCTGCTGCTCCGCTCGCTCTTCCTCGTTCGGGAGCCCGTCCCCGAACCGCGAGCCCTCTTCGTACCAGAGGTCCGCTGTCGCGTCGGTGAGCTTGCCGGTGAGCCGGTGGAGATCCGTACGGAACGGGTGGGCGGCCGGTGACCGGTCGGCGTGGGCGGCGATGATGCGGCGTCGGGAACCGGTGGCCGCAAGGTGCGAGAGCATGCCGATCATCGGTGTACAGCCGATGCCCGCCGAGGCGAAGAGCAGGGGACCCTCGCCGTCGTCACCGAGCACCACGTCACCGAAGGGCGGGCTCACGTGCAGGGTCTCGCCGCCGTGGACGTGCGCGTGCAGATACCCGGAGACCTCGCCCGCGGGGTCGTCGGAGGGGGCGCCGGACCGCCTGGAGCCCACCGCCCGCTTCACGGAGATCTGCAGCCCGCCGTCCGGCTGTCCGGACAAGCTGTACTGGCGTATCTGCCGTGCGCCATCCGGGAGTTGCACCTGTACGGATACATACTGGCCGGGGCGGGACGGGGGAACGGGCGCGCCATCGGACGGTCGCAGGATGAAGGTCGCGACCTCGCCGGTCTCCTCGATGCGGGCGGCCACGCGGTAGGGCCGCCACACCCCGCCGTCCGGAACCCCCGCATCGGCCAAGAGCCGCTTCTCGGTGGCGATCAGGGCATGAGCCATCAGCCAGTACACCTCGTCCCAGGCCTGTACCACCTCGCCGGTCACCGCATCGCCGATCACCTCGGCGATGGCCGCGAAGAGGTGTTCCCGCACGATCGGGTACTGGTCCGGACGCACCCCGAGAGAGGCGTGTTTGTGTGCGATACGCGTGAGCATGGCATCCGGCCGGTCGTTCGGGTGATCGAGGAGATGACGCGCGAACGCGGCGACGGCGCCGGCGAGAGCCTGCTGCTGCACGCCGTTGGCCTGGTTGCCGCGGTTGAAGAGGTGGCGCAGCAACTCGGGGTGGGCGGTGAAGAGCTTCTCGTAGAAGACCGTCGTGATCTCGCCGAGGGCTTCGCTGACGGCGGGGAGGGTGGCGCGTACGGTCTCGGTGGACTTCGGCGACAGCATCGACAACTCCGGACTCTTGGGGGGAGGGAGAGAGGGGAGGAGAATAAAACTGGTATTTAAAATTCGTATTTTGACGCTCGGGCGGGTGGAGCGGAGCGGGGGAGTGGGTGGGCTGGGCGGAGCGGGGGGGATGGTGGTGTGGGGGTGCGCGGTGTGGCGGGGCGGGTCCGGTGCGCGTGAGGGGTGCGGGGCGGGCGATCGGCGATCGGGGTTCCGTTCGCGCCGTCGTGGTCAGTCCGCGCCGTCGTGGTCAGTCCGTGGGGCGTGGTGTCAGGCTGAGCAGGAGCGGTCCGGTCGGGGTTTCGGTCAGGTCGGCGATCGAGAGCGGGTCGAGCGAGGCGTAGAACGCTTCCTGTGCCGTCCGTAGTGCGATGCGCAGGCGGCAGCCGCCACGCAACGGGCACGGTGGGTCGTCCTCGCAGCCCACGACGTCATCGATCCCCTCCAGCTCGCGTACCAGCCGCCCCAGCGAACCTGTACGTCCCGCGGCTGTCAGCGTCAGGCCTCCGCCCCGTCCGCGCCGTGCCTCCACCGCGCCGAGGTGCTGGAGCTTGCTCACCACCTTGGCGGCATGGGTGTACGGCACTTCGACGGCGCTCGCCACCTCGCGGGTGGTGGGCGCATCGTCCGTATCGCCGAGTACCGCGAGGCGCATGGCGATACGCAGGGCGATGTCGGTGCTCTTGGTGAGTCGCACCTCTGCATTTTATAGAAGTGGCATTTCAGATACCAAAATATCTCAGGGGTCGGTCGGTGAGAGAAGAATGCCGCGTCCCGGCCGGCGGGCGGGCCCGTCGTTCAGTGGTGGCCGGAGGCCTGCTGCTGGAGATAGGCGGCGACATCGGCCACATCGTTGCCGATGGCAAGGACGCCGTTGACGGCGGCGCTGGGGGGCGAGGCGCCGTTCACTCCGGCGAAGAACACGTCGAAGTGGCCCCGGCGCGTCTCCAGGTAGCCGGCCGCCGTCTCCGCGCCCACGGCCAGCCGGTCATTGAGGGCGTCACCGCCGGCCGCGGTGCCGGTCTTGGCGAAGACCTTGCCGCGTGACGGGCAGCCGCGGCAGGAATCCGCCAGGGTACCGTCCACGCCCAGGACCGGTAGCGAGGTGCGGAAGCGCTGCGCCTCGGAGGTGTGCTGCCAGTACGTCAGGATCTGGGCCAGGGCGCGTGGTGTGGTCCGGTCGGCAGGGTTGCCGCCGCGGCCGTCGGCGAGCTGCACCGCCTTGCGTTCGACCTGCGCATGGTCCAGGAAGGTGGCCAGTACGGGGAAGCCGTCCTCGCAGTTGCTGCTTCCCGTACCGGTGGCCATCAGGCAGACCCCGAGGTTCGCCCCGAGATTGTGGCTCACCTTGAGAATGAGTTTGGCGTACTCGGCGTACACGGGTGAGGTGTACCGGGCCACCGTGGGCACGCCCTGGTAGGACTTCGGCAACTGCCGGGCCGGGTTGGGGCCGATGGCCTTTGCGCGGACCTCGACCCCGGCCCGTTTCAGTGCCTCGATCAGCGCGGTCCGGCCAAAGGCATTCGGGTCCTTGATGGCGGACACCCGGAGGACGGGAGCCGAACCGGCGGCGATGGTGCCGGACAGCCGGATCCGGGTGCCGTCGGCGGAACTGCTCACGCTGATGTCGGCCGGTTTGCCCGCCGCGACGGTCCGGACGGCGGACGTGACGTGGTAGGGCGCGACCTTCGGGCGCCAGTCCAGGCCGGCCGGGGCGCCTGCTCTGGCGCCGGGCGAAGTCAGCAGATCGATGACGTTGTCGTTGATGATCAGTGGTGTGGGGGTCGGGACGAGGACGGGATCCGGCCGGAACAGGCGCGCGTCGATGACCACGTCGCCGTCGACCCGGCGAATCCCCGAGTGGCGTACCTGCCGGGCCAGCTGGTCGATGCCGGCCAGCGGATCCTGCGGGGTGAGGGTGGCACCCGGGACAGCGTTGGCGTAGGTGTGGTCGACGGCGGTGAAGGCGACGGTACCGTTCTTGCGCGTCCGGCCACCGAGGGTCAGATCGCCCTGCGCGACCAGGTCCAGGTTGCCCTTGAGCGTCGTGTTGTGGCGCTGCCCGACGGCATGGACCGGTGTGATGAAGCGGTGGTCGCCGCCGAGGGTGTGCCAGGTGCCGCTGACGCTGAAGAGTTTGGCCGTTGACCCGGGGATGAAGAACTCGCCGGCGTTGCGGGACTGCGTCAGTGTGCCGGTCTCCGGGTTCCGCTGGAGCAACCCCCACCGGGCATATCGGTAGTCCGGCTTCCGCATGATCGAGGTGATCCGCGGGTCGAGTGCGTGGGGCGTGGGGGAGGGCGCGACCTGGACGAGACCGGTGATGACGACGCCGACGGCCAGCAGAACGCCCAGGTGTCTGGCGAGGCGCCCGCGAGAGGTCCGAGGGGTGACGGAGGGGGACATGCAGACTCCACCGATGGTGTTGATCTGTCGCTTATCTACCGCTATATCCCCCTGAAGGTACTGCTCACCGCCACCACGGGGCCGCAGACGTCCGCGGGGGTCCCCCGGACGCTCCAGCGCACCGGGTGGTCGAGCCCGTCAGGCCCGTTCTCCTCGACCGGGCCGACCTGGACCATGACGTGGCCCTGCGCGGCGGGCCCGGCATCCCGGGCATGGGCGGCATCCAGACGCGCGACGGCATCCAGACGCGCGACGGCACCCAGAGGCGCGACGGCATCCACGAAGTCAGTTCCCCTCGACGACAACCGGCGCGATGGCCGGCAGATCCAGGTATCTGCGCGTGAGTTACGGGCCGCAGGTCAGGCCGACCGCGATCTGCGTCGGCTGTTGTACGGGGGGTGATACTGGTGGTTCTCGTTAACACCGTTCCCGTCGCCGCCGCCATCTACCGCGACGATATGCACCTCGACCGTGGCCTGTCGCTCGGCGCCGCCCGGATCATCCATGGCCTGCAGCCCTGGCTCACTGATGAGTACCAACACGACGGCCTACGCACCAGCAACGGGGCCGTTTTGGAACGTCTTCCCGCGCTGGTGAACGAGCACCCGTGAAGCTCATCCCGCTCGCACCCACCGCGTCTGCTCCGCCCAACCGAGCAACCCTGTTTGAGGGTGTCCAGATCATTCCCTGAGGAGCCCTGAGGAGCCCTGAGGAGCCCTGAGGAGCCCTGAGCGCGAATGGGTGCGATCGGCAGGGCCCGGAAGGATCGGCGGGATCGGCGGGGTGGCTCCCGTCTCACGCCCGGCGGACGAGGAGTTCGGTGTTGCGGTCCGCCGCGGTGCCCGCCATTTTTTCGTGGACGCCGTCGGTCAGGCCGGCGGCGAGCCCGGGAGCGTTGTAGGACAGCTCGCGGTAGAGCGAGGCGAGGCCGACCGAGGAGAGGTCGTCGAAGTCCGTGCGGTGCGGGGCGGCGGATTCGATGAGGGTGGTGAACAGGGACAGTGTCCCGTCGTGGTTGTCCACGAGCTCGATGAGCCGTGCGTGCTGTGGATAGTCCACGTGCGAGGCGGTGTTGACCTCCCAGAAGGAGCGTGCGGCCGTCGGGTGGGCGTGCGGCGTGATGTGGTTGATGTGGCTGTGACCGTTGATCCATGCCACCACGTTCGGGAACCGGCTCAGCAAGGCGATGACCTCTTCGCCGTCGTGCCGCTTCTCCTCCGAGCGGGCCGCGTCGGGGCGCCGGGTCATGCTCGGGCTGTGGTGATGGCTGAACACCAGGATGTGCGCATCATCGGCACCGGTGTTGCGCACCAGCCGTCCGTCCTCGTCGTAATGGCGGGAGCTGTGAGCGGCCAAGGTCCGTTCCAGCCACCGTAGTTGCTCGGTTCCCAGGGACCCTTCGTAGTGGCCGCTGCAGTAGGTGGTGTCGATGCTGATGCCGATGACACCCTCGGCGATGGTGAAGGAGTAGTACATCCCGTCACCGTCCAGGTGGTTGTCGGTGTAGCCGTGCCCGACCGGCCCCGCTCCGGCGAAGGCCGGTTTCAGATGTGCCCGCAGGTACTCGTGAGGTGTGAACATCCGGCGGTGCTCGTCGGCGGTCACGGCGCGTGCACGGGACGCGTTACGGCGGAGGATGTCCTTGAGCACGCTGCTCTTGGGGTCATCGCCGCTGTCCAGCACCTTGCGGAAGGCGGCCACATCGGCATCCGGTACGGAGAACAGCTTGCGCGTCCCGGTGACGTACTCCGCCAGCACGGGGTCCTGCGGGGCCAGACAACCGCCCGGCAGATCGTCGTGGTTGCCGGGCGTGGAGTACCAGGGAAGCCGCAGGCCGGGGCTGACGACCGGGCGCATCGCGGCTTCGAGGTAGCCGGGGATCGGTGGCAGGCCGCGTCTCTTGTCCTGGTCGCGCAGGCCGTCGTCCGGATGCCAGTACAGCGCGAGGCCGGAATTCTGTACCCCCTCGTACGACGTCGGGTCACCGGTGTTGGGGGTGATGCGGCCACCGCTCATGAGGGTCAGGAACCACTCCAGTTCCACCATGGAGTGGTTGTCGATGTTGTCACCCGTGGACATGACGAAGGCCGGCGGCCGTCCGGTGTGCGGTCCCCTGCGGATCGCGTTGGCCTGCTCCACCAGCGACACCGCACCGGCCACCGACAGAGCCTCCTGCGCCCGCCACGATCCCGGCGATCCGACGCGCAGGTACTCGGTGCGCAAGGGGCTCTGGACGTCGGCCACATGGAGGTCGGTGAACTGGACGAAGCATGCCAGGGCGGTCCGCCGGTCCTGGCGTCCGGCCGCGGCGGAGGTGAGCTCACCCCGGACGACCAGGGGCCATCCGGGACCGGAGGTGATCCGGCGGTAGCTGCCGCTGCCGACGAGGCGGGCCGTGGTGTCGAGGGTGGTGGTCCCGAACGGGGCCGCTCGTCGCCCACCGGGGCGGGCCGGCGGCGTACGGGTGAGGGACTGTGCGTGTGCGGTGCCCGGGGCCCCGCTGCTGCTGCGCCGGCTCGGTAGTGCCCATGCGGCACCGGCTCCGGCGACGGCGGCACCGGAGCTGAGGAGGAAGCGACGACGGTTGGTGGGGGTGTGGGTTTCAATACCGGCCATGAGGCCCTCCGTGCCGTGGCCGGTGTACCTGACCACGGCGGTGTCACCAAGCGGAATGTCTCATTCCAGATCCTGGGCGGCGAGCGTGACCGGAACTTGAACGGGCCCGGAACTGGGCACACCCATTGCCCATCGGTAGGGTCCGCCCCCTCGAGGGCGCCCCGGTAGCGTCCCGGTGGCGCCCGGATGACGCGCGGTGGGCCGCGGCGACCGCCCATGGAGGAAGAGGTGACGCCGTCCTGTCAAGGAGGGCTGACGGCTGAGGCCACTCGTCGTCGCCGACACGCAACGAACGACCGGGAGAACCCTGACCCCGCCGGATGACCGGCGGCCCGGTCCGAAGCTACGCGTTACGCGTCCCGATCGGCTTCCCGGGCTGCCTCCTCCAGCCGGCTTCGACGGTTCTCCCACCACCGAGGTCGGCCGCACATGGTGGGAGTTCCTGCCTGCCCTGATCACGGCCGGAGTGGGCATCGGCTGCGTATTCGGCCCGATGGTCACGGTCGCGATGTACCGAGTGGAGCCGACGATGGCCGGGGCGGCCTCCGGGGTGCTGAACGCGCTCCGTCAGATCGGCACCGTGATCGGCAGCGCCGCAGTCGGTGCGGTACTGCAGAACCGCCTGGCCGCCTCGCTACGGGGCGAAGCGGCAAAGCGGGCGTCGGACCTCCCTGCCGGTGTCCGGAACCCATTCCTGGAGGGCCTTCGCCACGCCGCGGAGAGCGGTCAGGAGGCCGGCGTCGGGCAGAGCGGCGCGATGGTCCACCTGCCGCAGGGCACGCCGTCGGGCCTGGCCCACCGCGTGCAGATGGCGGCCTCCACGCTGGAACACGGGGTCGTGCACGCGATGCGGCCGACCCTGGCACTGCCCATCATCGTGATCGCGGTCGGCGCCCTCGCGTGCTTCCTGGTACGACGCCGGCAGGTCGCCGGCCCGCACCCCGCTACGAAGTCGGCCGACCTCAGCGCCTCGTCCTGACCACGGCTGGGCCCGGGGAGAGTCATTGCCAGGGGCGTGTGCCGTCTCAGGGGTTGCGGCCCTCCAGGCTGATCAGCAAAGTGCGCAGCGTGCCGTTGAGCTCGCGCTGTTGCTCGGGTGTGAACGCGGAGAGCATGGTGCGTTCGGCCTCGGTCTTGGTGGCGAAGACCTGCAGCGCGCGGTTGAGGCCGCCCTCGGTGAGCGTGACGAGAACGCTGCGGCGGTCGGCGGGGTCGAGCTCTCTGCTGACCCACCCTTTGGCCTCGAGCCGTGAGACGCGGTTGGTGACGGCTCCGGTGGTGAGCTGCATCTGTTCCAGCAGGTCCTTGGCGCTGAGGCGGCGGTGTGGTGCCCTGCGCAGACAGGCCAGCAGTTCCAGCTCCCACAACTCGATGCCGTGTCGCGCCAGTTCGCGCTTGAGCTTGATCTCCATGTGGTGAGCCACCCTCCGTAGGCGGTACACCAGCGCCTTGGATTCCAAGTCGGCCAGGCCGTGCGCACTGGAGATGATGTCGATCATGCCGTCGACGCGGTCGCGGGGCGAGCTTTCGGTCACGCGTCGGATCCTATCAGCGCGTTGACGAAAAGGCGAACGTTAATTATCTTCATGTTAAGGGAATCGCGTGCGCCTTTCGCGTACCGCGCTTCGAAAGGGGAGAAATCATGGCGCCCACCAGGCGTGAAAAGCTCGGCCAAGTCGTCACCGTCGCCGGTATGGCGGCGGCTCTGCCGTCGGTCTGGCAGACCGTCACCCACATCACGGATGAGACCTATCGGGCGCCCGAGGCGCGGGACGGCGCGGGGCATGTGCAGTACCACATGGCCCGCGAGGCCCTGATCACTGCGGGCGGCCTGGCGGCCATCGGGATCGGCGTGCTCGCCGGGCCACGGCGCGGACGGCCGTTGTGGGCCGCGATGGCGGCCGCCGGTGCCGGATTTGCGGCGGCGATGTGGTCCGGAGGCCCCACGACAGGTGTCTGGGCACCCAATGAGAAAGCGCTCGCGGTGCATATCGCCTCCACCACCGGTCTCGCCGCGGGGATCTGGCTGCTTCGTCCCGGGCGGGGGAATCGATGAGCGTCGAGGTGACGGTGGCGGGAGGCGGGCCGGTCGGTCTGCTGACCGCGGCTCTGCTGGACGCCGCCGGGGTGACGGTGGAGGTGCTGGAGCGCAGGGCCGGACAGAGCGAGCCCGCCAAGGCCACCACGATGCACCCCCGGACCCTGGAGGTCCTTGCCCTGCTGCGCACCGAAGACGGCCGGCGGCTCTCCGACGTACTGGTCTCGCTGGGGCGCCCCGTACCGAAAACGCACTTCGCCGCACTTCCCGACCTGCTCGACTACGCGCAGCTCGATACGCCCTACCCCTTTGTGCTGATGGTCCCGCAGACGACCACCGAGCGAGTGCTGGCGGCCCACCTTCGCCGGCGCGGCGTAGCCGTGCAGTACGGCCATGACGTCACCGGGTTCACCCAGGATGCCGACGGGGTCGAGGTGACCGTCAACGGCGGTGTGCGCAGCACCGGTTATCTGGTGGGCGCCGACGGCGCGCACAGTCTCGTACGACGGCACGCAGGCATCGACTTCCCGGGGACCCCGCCCTCCATGGTGGGCTTCGTCGCCGATGTCACGCTGACCGACCCTCCGGACGGGGTGGTGCACTACTGGGACCACCGGCACGGTCAGCTCAGTTTCCTCCCCCTCCCCGACGGTACGTACGGCCTCTCCGACGGTACGTACCGCGTGTTCGGCACCGAAGCCGCGGACACCCAACTGACCTCCGACCAGGTGCGCGCACGCCAGGCGCGGTCCCTGACCCTCGACGAACTGCGCGCCATCCTGCGACGGATGACCGGCAGCGACCACGGACTGCGTGACGCGCTGTGGCTGTCCACGGCCAACGACACGACCCGGCGCGCCGTGACGTACCGCGCGAACCGCGTCTTTCTGGCCGGCGACGCGGCACATGTCCATCTGCCCGCAGGCGGCCAGGGACTGAACGTCGGCCTGCAGGACGCCGTGAACCTGACGTGGAAACTGGCCGCCGAGATCCACGGCTGGGCTCCGCCCGTGATCACGAGTGGAGCGGCCGGCTACGAAAGTGAGCGCGCCTCGGTCGCCGCCGGGCTGGCCGGCAACACCCTGGCTCAGGCAGCCCTGATGACCACCTTCACCCCGGCGGGTGCCGCGCTGCGCGACCTGATGAGCGCGCTGATCGCCAAGGGCGGCGACACCGCGGACGACCTGACCGCCTGGTTGTCCGGACTCGGCCTGTCCTACGCTCCTCCGGTCCCGGGACACCCCTTGGACGGTTGCCGCGCCCCCGACCTCGCGCTGTCGGACGGCACCCTGCACCGCCGGCTGGCGGTCGACCGGTTCCTGCTGGCCGACTTCACGCCGGACGCCGTCTTCGCGTCGCTTCGCTCGGCGCGGGTCGAGGTGGCCCGGGCCCTGCCGTGGTCGGGGCTGTCCGCCGCGCTGATCCGCCCGGACGGCTATATCGCCCGCGCCTGGACCAGCCCCGATGTCGATGAAGTGGCCGCGGCGCTCAGCTCCTGGACGACGCCTTTGACGACCAGGAGCCGTGAGCCGTGAGCCCCTGAGTCATGAGCCCGAAAGCGGCCGCTGAGGTATGGCCCCGCCGGCCACCCGTCGGTAACTTGTGGGTGCCCCGCCGGCGGTGTGCCTGCCGCGGGGCTGCTCGCCGGGCGGACCCGACGGGCACCCGACGAAGCAGGCGGATGACGTGAAGCCTCGTTTACGCTCGGCGTGCGGTGCCGTGGCGCTGTGCCTCGCCCTCGTCCTCACGGGCAGCTCTGTCTCCGGCGCGGCCGCTGCCCCTGTCGGGCCGGACGCTTCTGCCGCCGGTGCGTCGGCCGTGCGGACATCCGCCGGTGCGTCGGCCGTTCACGCACCCAGCGCCGCATGGACGGCGCCGCTGTCCACCAGTGGCCGCTATATCGTCGATGCCGACGGCAAACGGTTCCGGTTGAAGTCGGGCAACTGGGACGGCGCGCAGGGCTCGTGGAACGGTTCGGGCGACATCAACGACGCCGCCGCACACCACAGCGGTCAGAACTCCCACGGCATACCGCTCGGCCTCGACCGTGTGGACATCGCCTCGCTGCTGCACGACTTCCGCGCCCTGGGCCTCAACAGCATCCGGCTGCCGTTCTCCAACGAGATGATCCACTCCGACGCCCCGGTGCCGGATGCCGCGGTCGCCGCCAACCCGCAGCTACGTGGCAGAACACCGCTGCAGATCTTTGACGCCGTGGTCGCAGCCCTGACCGCGGACGGTTTCGCCGTCATCCTCAACAACCACACGAACACCACCCGATGGTGCTGCGGGCTCGACGGAAACGAGCGGTGGAACAGCCGCCAGAGCACTCGTCAATGGGCCGACGACTGGGTCTTCCTGGCCCGCCGGTACCAGAACAACAGCCGTGTCGTGGGAGCGGACCTCTACAACGAAGTGCGCCGTGACCTCTGGGACGACCCCAACTGGGGCCTGGGCGACAACCACGACTGGCAGGCCGCCGCCCAGGAGGCGGCGGACCGGATCCAGACCGAGGCCAACCCCCGGCTTCTGCTCATCATCGAAGGCATCAACTGGACCGGGGTGCCGGTGGACGGTCTGCCGCACGGCCGCCCCGCCCTCACCCCGGTCCGTATGCTCTCGCACACCCTCGTCCGCTCCGGGAAGCTCGTCTACTCGGCCCACTTCTACGGCTACACCGGCCCGCACCACAGCGGCGCCACCGGCGTGGGGGAGACCAGCGACCCCCGCTACCAGGACCTGCCCCGCGACCAGTTGCGCGCCGTACTGCACGATCAGGCGTTCTTCGTCTCCGCCGAGTCCGGACAGCACTTCACCGCGCCCCTGTGGGTCAGTGAATTCGGCATGGGTTCCGGCGAGTCGAACCCCGTGCCCCGAGCCTGGTTCGCCAACCTGACGGACTATCTCGCCGCCAACGACACGGACTTCGCCTACTGGCCGCTCGTCGGCTGGAGCACCGACGCGCAGGGCCGCCCTGCCGGGGACAGCTGGGCCATGCTGCGTTACGACCGCGACGGGCACCGCAGCGGAATCCTGGACGGCAACGACTGGCGTACAACGGCGTGGAACCGGCTGCTGACGGCACCGCAACGGACCGGCCCTGTGCCACCGGCGCCGGCCTGGCACCAACTCACCGTCGACCACCGTGATTTCGTCCAGTCCCTGAGCACCCGGACCCTGGGCGACTGGGACGGCGGAGCCCGCAAGGCGGCCTGCCCCGACGGAGAACGGCTGATCGGGATCAGCCATACCCAAGGCCGCGGCCTGTGCACCGACGCCCCCTCGGCCCGGGATCTGCGTACCCCCGGCAGCACCCCCGAGGTCGTACGTGACGAGCGGTACGTCCCTGCCGGTGGTGACTGGGCCTCCGGCTACCGCAAACTGCAGTGCCCCACAGATCACTTCCTCACCGGATACAGCGTGCGCGGGCAGACGGTCTCCGCCGCGCTGTGCATGCCCGCCCGCATCTCCCTGGGCACCGCAGGGCAAACCCTGTGGTTCGACCGTGGTGACCACCGCCCGCCCGGTGACCCCGGCGGCGACTTCGCCTACGGCCACTACAAAGGCCAGTGCCCCTCCGACGCCTACGCGGCAGGTATCGCCTTCACCAACCGCCCCGGCCACCGGGGCAGTCCCGATGCCCTGCTCTGCCGGCCGCTTTCCTGACCACCGGGAGACCCCGCCCCGACGACCGTGGCGGGGCAGACGGCCCCCTGCCCAGGGCGGCGGTCCGGCTGTGCAGCGTGGTGGTGGGGCCTGGGGCCTGGGGCCCGCCGGATGATGCTCAGGAGACGAAGTCGCAGAGGGCGGGCAGTGGAGCGGCCGCGTCGAGCGCGCCTATGTGGACGACGGCTTCCTCGAACTGGAAGTAGGAGAGTCCTTCATGGCGGGGGCCGATGACGAGCAGGTTGTCCCCGCAACGCCACGCGGCATGGCGCCAGTTGCCTTCTCCCATGGCCAGGGTGCCGCCTTCGGCCGTGATGTCGTGCTCCGGTGGACCGAGCCGTCGGGTGAACGCGGCGACGGCGGCGTCGATGTGCGCGTCGAACATCTCACGTACGGCGTTCGCCTGGCTGGACCAGCCGGGCAACGTGCCCCACAGATCCTCGCTCCAGGCGTCGTCGTCAACCCAGTAGAAGTGGGCGAAGGACACGGTGAGGGGGTCCCCGAGATAGGCGAGGTGTCCCTCGGCGGTGATGAACGTGTCTTCCCACGGCAAGTCGTCGCCGGCTTCGCACCAGCCCAGACGCCGCATCGCCGCCTCGGAGGCCGCCCAGTCGCCCAACGGCAGCTTCGCCAGGCCGACGATCTGCTCCACCAGCCGCGGGGTGATGGCGCATGCGGCGACGTAAAAGGGGTCTTCAGGGTCTTCGTCTGTCATGGCTGCACGGTATCCGGGCCGTACGCGTGTGGCCTCGGCCGGGCGTCGGCCAAGGCCGCCGCGTTGCGGTGGGTGACGGCGACGCCCTTGGGCCTGCCGGTGGAACCGGACGTGAAGATGATCCAGGCGTCGCCGGTCCCTCAAGGGCCGCCGGCAACGACCGAAAGGACGCCATCGGCGCGTTGATCCCGGGCGCCCCGTGCCGGTAGGTGTCGTCAGCCGAGCAGGGTGCGGGCGATCTCCAGGGCGAGGCGCAGTTCCAGTGTGTGGTCTGTGGTGATGGCCGTGGGCAGGAGTTCTTCCGCGCGTTTGACGCGGTAGGTGACGGTGTTGCGGGCCACGTGCAGGATGCCGGCGGCGGCCCGCAGGCTGCGTTCCTCGGCGAGGTAGACCCGCAGGGTCTCGCGCAGTTCCCCTACCCGGGTGCCGTCGGAGGCCAGGGGGCCGAGGAGGTCGTGCACGAACCAGCGGGCGTGTTCCGGTGCTGCGGTGGCCAGGGCGACGAGACGCACTTCGCGGTAGTCGGTCAGCCAGTCGCCGGGAGCGAGCCGGGCGATGCGTTCCGCCTCGCGTGCCCCGTAGTGGCTGCGGCGCATCCCTGCCGTGCCGTGGGCGGGTGGGCCGAAGGCGAGGCGCACTCCCGGGGCGCGGTCGGTCCCGGCACGGGCGCGGTCGGGGAGGCCGGTGAGGTCGTCAGGGGCGTGCAGCCACAGCCAGGCGACGGTGCCGGTGGCGGGGATCATGAGGGGCCGGCCGGTGCCGACCGTGCGGGCCAGCGCGGTCGCCGTGTGCTGCAGCCGCTCCGCCGCGGGCAGCGGGTCCTCGGTGCTGTTGCACCACAGCACGGCGGCCAGGTGTGTACGGGTGACGTCGTAGCGCAGCCGCCGGGTGGCGGCTTCCGGTTCCACCGGGCGGGCGGCCAGCAGATCGTCGATCGTCTTGCGGCGGGCCGCTTCGTCGCTGCCGCGCCAGCGGTCGCGTTCGGCGATGTAGGACTCGGCCATCAGGCTGGCGTGGGTGTCGGCGTGGGCGAAGAGTTCCTCGGTGACCCGGCGCAACTCGGTGAGGCGTTCGCCGGCCGGGACGTACTGCTCGACGGCCGAGGTGAGTTCCTGGGTGAGTCTGGCGTGGCCGAGCCGTACCCCGCGCAGGACCCGGTCGAGTCCGACGCCCCGGCGTGCGAACTCACGGCAGCCCTCCAGGGCTTCGTCGGGCATCGCGCCGTCCTCGCCGGTGGTCTCGGTGAGCAGCAGCCGCAGGGCGGCCAGGACCGTCGACTCGGTGGAGCGTCGCAGGGTGGCCAGGGGCGCAGGGCCGCCGCCGTGTTCGGGAACCTGCTCCAGGATCTCCGCGGCCATGCTGTCGGCGGTCTGCAGCGCCCACCGGACGGGACCGGGGCCGAGGACGGCGGTCATGGCGGTCACTGCGGCCGGGGACAGCGCCGGCTCGTGGTGCGGTTGGTCCCGGTCCGGAGCGAGCTGCCGGAGCCATTGCCGTGTCATGACCGCCTCCTTCGGGTCCATGGTGCCGGGGCCGGTGACCGCGCCGCTTCCGGCTCACCCCACCGCTTCCGGCTCACCCCACCCCACCCACCCCTATCACCGGTCCCCGCTGTCTGCCGGGGAACGTCCGTCCCTCCCGCTGCGGACGGAGGGACGGAGCTGCCTCACCGGGCGAGCGGCACGGCGGCGGATGCTCCGAGCTCCTGGGATGCCACGAGCCCCTGCCGCAGCGCCGCCACCAGGCCGGGCACCTCCGCCATGCGGGGCGCACCGCCGAAGAGGTAGTGGTCCGGACGCAGCAGCAGGGCCTGCCGGCCGCACCGTTCCAGGTGGGAGCGGTAGGTGCCGTCAAGGTCGACGACATCGGCCGGCCCGTTCGCCGCCGGGTCACCGGTGACCCGCAGGAGGCGGACGCCGAGCCGCGCGCACCAGTCGAGTGTGCCGTCGTCGAGTACGCCCCGTGGGTCCTCGGTGGCGAGCAGGGCGAAGCCGGTGCCGATGACCTGGTCGAAGAGCCCGGTGCGGCCGCGGAAGCGCACCCGGCCCTGGCCGCCGAGCTGTCCCGCCGGGGCCTGCGGCCCGCCGTCCGTGCCCTGACGCAGCAGTCCTCCGGTGAGGACCTGCGGGGGCATGTCCGCCAGCGGGTCGCGGCCCGCCCGCCGGTCGGCGAGCATCCGCGCGTCGCGCAGGAGGGCGGCTGCGGGGTCGGGTTCGCAGATGATGCCGCCCAGGAAGACGGAGAGGTCGATGGCGTGCCGCAGGTGCTGGGAGCGTTCCGCGGTGTAGGTGTCCAGCAGGGGCGCGCCGGCTTCGCCGCGGAGCACGAGGTCCAGTTTCCAGGTGAGGTTGGCGGCGTCGCGGATGCCCGAGCACATGCCCTGTCCGGCGAACGGCGGCATCTGGTGGGCGGCGTCACCGGCCAGCAGCAGACGGCTCTGGCGCCAGTTCTCGGCCCAGCGGGCGCGGAAGGTGTAGACGGTGCGCCGCTCCAGGGTCGCGTTGCCCGGGTGCAGGTCCCAGCCGGCCAGCAGCCGCCAGGCGTTCTCCGCGCTGCCGAACTCCGCGGCCGACTCACCGGGCAGCAGCATGAACTCCCAACGGCGCCGGCCCGGACCACCGGACACGGCGGTGGTGGGCCGGTGGGGGTCGCACACCTGGAGGTTGCGCGGGGCGAAAACACGGTCCGGGTCGTGCGGGAGGACGTCCAGGACCAGCCAGTCGTGCTGGAAGCCGCGGTCGGTCATCGTGGTCGTCATCCGGGAGCGGACGAAGCTGTTGGCGCCGTCGCAGCCGACGACGTACTGCGCACGCAGCGTGCGGTGCCTGCGCACACCGTCGCGGAGCAGCGGTTCGTCCCCGGCACTCCCGGCGACGGTCAGCGAGACGCCGTCCGTGTCCTCGGCGAGGTCCGTGGTCTCCCAGCCACGTAGCACGTCGACCCCCGCGGTGCTGTGGGCCTGCGCCTCCAGGGCGGCCTCCAACTGCGGCTGGGTGAAGAGGTTCATCGCCGGCCAGCCGGAGGCGCCGGTGTCCTCGAACGCCAGCCGCAACAGGGTCTCGCCGTCGCCGTTGCGCCATTCGTAGTCCGCGGCCGGCTCGCTGAACGTGGGCAGCGCGTCCGCCAGGCCCAGCGAGGCCAGGATGCGGGCCACCTCGTGGTCGAAGACCACCGCCCGCGGCAGCGGATACGGCTGTGGCCAGCGTTCGACGACGCCCACCCGCCACCCCCGGGCCCCGAGCTGTATCGCGGTGGTGAGCCCGACGGGCCCGGCGCCGACGACCAGCACGTCATACGTCTCATCGCCGCCCGCGCGGACGGCGTCGGCGGCCGGGACGGCGTCGGCAACTGGGGCAGGGCCGGATACCGGTACGGGGCCGGCAACCGTCACGGGGCCGGATACCGGGACGGGGCCGGCAACCGGGACCGGGCCGTCGGCCGTGTCCGGCGTGCCACCCGCTGCGGTGTCCGTGTGGTTGTGGTGCATGGTGTGTGTCCTCCTGCCGTACGGGTCGTCAGCTCGCGTCATGGGCGCCGGTCATCAGCGCGGCAAGGTCCTCGGGCGCAAGGAAGGAGGGCGGGACCGGCGGGCCCCAGCTGTAGAGCGAGCGGGCGTCCTCCCACACCCGGGGCGTCCACAGCTGGTCGTCGACGATGCAGTCCATGTCGGCGAAGTACTCGGAGA
The DNA here is from genome assembly GCF_043199875.1 of Streptomyces sp. NPDC048516. Classification (NCBI taxonomy): domain Bacteria; kingdom Bacillati; phylum Actinomycetota; class Actinomycetes; order Kitasatosporales; family Streptomycetaceae; genus Streptomyces; species Streptomyces sp. NPDC048516. The sequence goes on from NZ_JBICWS010000001.1 coordinate 670,740, forward strand.
AGTTGCCGGCCGGGTCCTTGAGGTACCAGAAGAAGTTCGAACCGACGTGGTGGCGGCCCAGACCCCAGACATGGCGTTCGGGGTGGCTCTCCAGCATGCGGGTCGCCCCGCGCCCGACCTCGTCGACGTCGTCGACCTGCCAGGAGGAGTGGTGCAGGAAGGAGATCGGGGCCTGCTGCACCAGCACGTTGTGGTGGTCGGTGGAGCACCGTAGGAAGGCGGCGCCCGGGACCAGATCGCTGACCTTGAAGCCCAGGCCGTCGGTGAAGAACCGCTGCGAGGCCGCCTGGTCGGTCGACCCCAGCACCACGTGCCCCAGGCGGCGCGGCCGGACGGTGCCCTCGCGCAGGATGGCCGGTGCCCGGCCGTCGGTCCGCTCGGCTCGGCCGGGCCCGTTGCAGGGCACCGGCTCGGCGGCCGGCTGCACGAGACGGGGCTGTACCTCGACGGTGACGGTCACCTCCGTGCCGGGATCGACCGCGCGCAGGCAGCGCCCGTCGTGGACGTACGGCATCTCCAGGCGGTCCAGGGCGGCGCCGATCCGCCCGAGGTCGTCGGCGTCATCGGCGGCGACGACCAGCTCGTCCAGCCGGCGCCTGGCGGCGTGCACGATCTTCAGCTGTTCGCCGCCGTCGGCCGAGGCGAAGCGTCCGCGGCCCAGGGCGGTGAGTCCGAAGTCGGCGTAGTAGTCGTGCGTGGCATCCACATGGGGCACACCCATGGTGATCCGGGCGAGGCGGTGCAAGGGCATGACGGCTCCTTGAAAGCATGGGGAGAGACAGGGATGAAGCAGGGGAGAGACAGGGATGCCGGGTCAGGTGCTCGGTCAGGTGCCCGGTCAGGTGCCCGGTCAGGTGCCCGGTCAGGCGCCGGGGCCGTCGGGGTGGTCCGCGCCGACGACCAGCCGGTTGCGGAGCGCACCGATGCCGTCGATCCAGCTGTGCAGTTCCTCGCCGGGGGCCAGGAAGCGCCGCGGAGTGCGGGCGCCTCCCACACCGGCCGGGGTGCCGGTGAAGACCAGGTCACCGGGCAGCAGCGGGCAGACGGCGGAGAGCCACGCGATCTGCTGGGCGACCGGGAAGACCATCCGGCCGGTGCGGGACTCCTGCATCGTCTCGCCGTCGACGGCACAGCCGAGCGCCAGGTCATCGGGGTCGGTGAACTCGTCGGGCGTGACCATGACCGGACCGGTCGGACTGAACCCCGGGAACGACTTGCCGAGCGTGAACTGCGGTGCCGGACCCTGGAGTTGGATACGGCGTTCCGAGAGATCCTGCCCCACGGTGAGACCGGCGACATGCTTCCAGGCGTCCTCCGCGCGTACCCGATGGCCACGGAGGCCGATGACCGCGACCAGCTCGACCTCCCAGTCCACCATCGCGCTGGGCAGCTCCACCGTGTCGTACGGACCGGCCAGTGAGGTCGGGTACTTGGTGAAGACGGCCGGCTGAGCGGGGGTGTCGAGGGCGGACTCCTCGATGTGGTCGGCGTAGTTCAGCGCGACCGCGAACACCTGGCGCGGGCGGGGGACGGGGGCGCCGAGCCGGCGCTCCTCCAGCGGCATCCGCTCGGCTTCCTGCGCGGCGGGCGTCCGCGCCCAGACGGTGAACTCCTCCCAGCGGTCGAAGACGGCCTGCGGGTCGGACGGGAAACGACCGTCACTGGCCTTCTCGACATCGACCACCCCGTCCTCGTGAACGAGTACCAGACGGTTGCCGAGATGTGCTGTGCGCATGGCGCACCACCTCCAGGAAGGAAGAAGGGAAAGGGGGAGGGAGAAGAAAGGGAAGAGCGAGGAGAGGGAAGAGCGAGGAAAGGGGAGCGAGGAGAAAGGGGAAGCCGAGCGCTGCGGGACGCAGCGGCGGTACGGAGAGGAACGGCCCGCTTCGGCTGCGGAGTCAGCCCCGCCCCCTGCGCCACCGCAGGTGCTGGCGGGCTCCGTCGTGCGCGGCGGCTGTCAGCACCAGCTCGTCAGGCTCGCTGCGGACGCCCCGCTGCAGGTCCCCCGCCTCGGTGACGGCTGCCGGCTGCGCCGAGGGCCGGCCGGCGATCGCCGGGTCGCTCGTCAGCAGTGCGCTCATCCAGCCGCCGCGGGTGTACAGCAGCATCCCGCCGGGCCGGTCGCCCAGCGGCCGGGTCTCCTTTCCGGCCCGCTCGACCGAGCAGTGCACCAGACTCCAACCGCCGATGATCTCGTCCACGTCCACGTCCACGTCTACGTCCACGTCCACATACGCCTCACAGGTTTGGTTCCGGACAGGTCCGGCCGGACCGAGCGCACAGGGGCACCACAAAGCAGCACCCGGCCCGACCGACCGCGGGTGACAGCAGCCGCCCACCTCCTCAGGCAACCGCGGCGCCCACCCGCCCGCCTCGGCCTGCGAGCCCAAAGAGCGGGTCCGCGTTTGCGCTCAGTGGCCGCTTCGCGGCGCCGCCGGGGCCGGTAATGCTGTGGGGCGTACTGCTCTGCCGGCCCCGTCCAGGTCCGGGCATGCCAGGTCCGGCGCCGCTCGGATGCCTTCGTGAGCGGGCGAAAATTCGGGTGAGATCGGTGCGAAGATGCGAAACACTCGCCCCGACCGATGAGTCTTACCCGGCATGCCGGTCTCTTTTTACAATCACCACCCACCACCCACGTTCGTGCCGACAGCCCTTGGCTGCGAGGCGACTGTGCCCAGGAACCCCCAGCGAGGTGCTGCCATGACAGCTGCGATCCAAGAACGACCGGCCGTACAGGCGGGCCGCATACCCACCGTGGTGCGGCTGCTGGTGCTGGCCACATTCGTGGTGATCCTGAACGAGACGATCCTGATCAACGCCATCCCGCGGTTGATGGAGTCGTTGCACATCACCCAGCAGTCGGCGCAGTGGGTCTCCACGGCGTTCATGCTGACCATGGCCGCCGTGATTCCGATCACCGGCTGGTTCCTGCAGCGGGTCACCACCCGCCAGGCTTACGCCATCGCGATGGGAGTGTTCCTCGCGGGCACCGCTCTGTCAGCCGTCGCGCCCTCCTTCGAGGTGCTGCTGCTGGGGCGAGTCGTACAGGCTGCAGGTACGGCCGTGATGATGCCCCTGCTGATGACCACGTTGATGATGGTGGTGCCCGAGCAGGACCGCGGCCGGGTGATGGGCAACGTCACCCTGGCGATCTCGGTCGCGCCCGCGCTCGGACCTGCCGTGTCCGGGCTGATCCTGCAGGCCGGCTCCTGGCGGATGCTGTTCGTGGTCGTTCTGCCGATCGCGGCTCTGGTGACCCTGTTCGGGCTGCGCAAGGTGGAGAACATCAGTGAGCCGCAGGTGAGCGCCATCGACTGGCTCAGTGTCTCCGTGGCGGCGCTCGGCTTCGGCGGCCTGGTGTACGGCCTGAGCCTCCTCGGCGAAACCGGCGGCAGGTTCGGGCTCGGCATCGGCATCGTCATCGCCGGCGTCGCGGCAATCGCCGTTTTCGTGATCCGACAGCTCAAGCTGCAACGCACCGGCACGCCTCTGATGGACCTGCGAACCCTCGGGCACCGCACCTATACCCTTTCCCTGGCTCTCATCTCCATCGGTTTCCTGGCGATGCTCGGGTCGATGATCCTTCTGCCGCTGTACCTGCAGAACGTACGCGGGCTCAGCCCGCTGGAGACCGGCTTGCTGGTCATGCCGGGCGGCCTGGCCATGGGACTGCTCGGACCGACCGTGGGGAAGCTGTTCGACCGGTTCGGCAGCCGGCCGCTGGTGCTGCCCGGCTCGATCGGGATGGTGCTCACCCTCTGCGGTTTCACCCAGGTCTCGATGACGATGCCGTACTGGCAGGTGCTGGGACTGCACGCGCTGCTGATGGTGAGCCTGGCGGCGACGTTCACCCCCGTCTTCACGCTCGGTATGGGAGCGCTTCCCCCGCACCTGTACTCCCACGGCAGCTCGATGCTCGGGACGTTGCAGCAGGTCGCCGCGGCGTTCGGGACCGCACTTGTGGTGACCGTGATGTCCGCGCGCACCGGTCACCTGGTCGCCGACGGCGTCGCCGCAGTGCCGGCAGAGCTGAGCGGGATGAAGCTGGCCTTTGGCGTCGCCGCCGCTCTCAGCGTGGTGACGATCGTAGTGGCCGCGAAACTGCCGCGCCGGATCGCTGCCGCCGGCGCCCAGGACGGCGACCTCGCGGACCAGCCCACCGGATCATGAGGGCCGGTCGGAGCGGACTGCCTTCCCCGTAAGCATTGCGCGGTCCCTGCCGCCGACCGGCCCCCGGCGCCCGCACCCCCGGGAAGACGCCCCGACTCACCCCGACTCACCCCGACTCACCCCGACTCACCCCGAGAGCGCGAAGGCCCTGCGCCGGGCCCGGCACAGGGCCCGGCGCAGGCCTGTTTGATGGCGTGTGGCGTCGAGGAGCCGGAACCCGAACTGGAGCATGCGCTCCGGATTCTGCGAAGCAAGCCCGGTCTGAGAGACCGACCGACGGCGACCCTAACGACCGCCCGCAGAAGGGCGGGTGGCTTCCCAGGCCGCCTCGATCATCTGGAAGATCTCGTCCACCGCGGCCTCCGGATCGGCCGCCTCACGGGCCAGCGCATAGGCGTCGATCACGAACCTCGCGATCGTCCGGCTCGCTGTTGTGGTCTGTGACAGGTCGGGATCGGCGGCGATGGCCGTTCCCAGCGACTCCGCATGGCGCAGCCTCATCGACTCCTCGTACTCCCGCAGGGCAGGCGATGCGTCGATCATGTGCCAGATCGGGGCGGCGCTGTCCGCCGTGCAATGCCGCACCAGGGCCTGGATCTCGCGGCGCAGTGCAGGGATGAGCGGTTCGTGCGGTGCCCGGCCGGTGACCGCCTGCGTGAGTCGTTGCTCGAAGTCTTCGTCCTGCTCGAACACCAGGGCCTCTTTCGAGGCGAAGTGGGAGAAGACCGTGGTGACGGCTACGTCGGCCTCGGCGGCCACGTCACGGATGCCCACCGCGTCGTACCCGCGTTCCAGGAAGAGCCGCAGGGCGGTGTCAGCGATCTTCTGGCGGGTCGCGGCCTTCTTGCGCTCACGGCGTCCGGACTGCACGGTCATGCGCTGACGCTATCAGGCACAAAGTCAGAACTGTTCTCAAACACTAACCGTTAGTGTTATGTTCGACCGCATGAAGAAAGTGAGCTTCGCCGAGTTCGGCGGTCCGGACGTTCTGCAACTCATAGACGCCGAGGAGCCCCACGCGGGCCCCGGTCGGGTACGCATCGCCGTGCGGGCGGCGGGCGTGAACCCTGTCGACTGGAGGGTCCGTGAGGGCCAGGTCCTGGGGGCCCATCCGGTCGAGTTGCCCGCCGGGGTCGGGCAGGACGCCGCCGGGGTGGTGGACGAGGTCGGCGAGGGCGTCGAAGGGGTCAAGGTCGGCGACCGCGTGTTCGGTGAAGGCTCGAGCACGTATGCCGAGTTCGCCGTGCTGTCGGCCTGGGCCCGTGTGCCCGAGGGGCTGGCATTCGAAGAGGCGGCCGGGTACCCCTCCGTGGTGGAGACCGCGCTGCGCATCATCCGCCAGGTCGGTGTGGAGTCCGGGCAGACACTGCTGGTCAGCGGTGCGTCCGGGGGAGTCGGATCGGCGGTGACGCAGATCGCCGGCGACCGCGGCATCACGGTGATCGGCACGGCCGGGGCCGCGAACCAGGACTATCTGCGCAGCCTGGGTGCCCTCGCCACCACGTACGGCGAGGGCTGGGTCGAGCGGGTGCGGCAGCTCGGCCCTGTCGACGCGGCTCTCGATCTGGCCGGCTCGGGCGTGATCCGCGAACTCGTCGGGCTGACCGGGGATCCGCAGAAGGTGATCTCCATCGCCGATCTCGCCGCGCCGGAGCTCGGTGTCCGGTTCTCCGGCGTGCCCGGGAGCATGCCGGAAGCGCTCGCCGAGGCCGTCGGCCTCATCTCTAGGGGGAAACTCCATATCCCGGTCGAGAAGTCGTACACACTCGCCGAGGCCGCTGCGGCGCACACCGACAGCCAGGCCGGTCACACGCGCGGGCGCCGGGTCATGGTCGTGCCCGGGTGCCCGAGTCCTCGGGTGTCCGGATTGTGACAGTCAATCATCAGCCGTTGTCGTCGTTGTAGCCACTGTCGTAGCCCGAGCTGCCGTGGTCGTCGTGGTGGTGATGACTGTGGTGGGAGTGGTGGCTGTGGACGTGGTGGCTGCCGAATGTAGAGGACACGGCCGTCGTCGTCGTGGTGGCGGCGTTGGCCGATATCGTCTGGGGGGCTGCGAGCGGCGTGGCCGCCTCGGCAGCACCGGCAACGGCCCCGGCACCCGCGCCGGACAGCGCAAGCAGGAGTGCCGTGAAGGCGGCGACGGTGAGCCGGCGGCTCCTAAGTGTCTTGGTGAGCATGGTTGTTGTCCTTTGAGGGTCTTGAAGGGGCGCGACCGGAAGGCCTGTCATGGCTGTGTGCCTCCTTGGGGCGCCGTGTGCTTGCCCCGCTCCTGCGAGCCCCGGTCGCGACCTGCCAGTGGCTGCTCAGGGCGCGGCCGGCGCACCGCTGGGACGGAGGCGCTTCGTAGCGTTGTGGATCAGCTGCCGGACGACGGGCAGGGCTGCCCGCATGGCTGTGGCCAGTACCTCTTCGTCTTCGGCGGGCAGGCTTGCCGCCAGGCCGGCCAGGCGGGCGTGGTAGGCGCGCTGCCGTTCCGCACGGAGTTCCTGCCCGGCGTCCGTGAGGGCGACCAGGGCAACCCGCCCGTCCTCGGGATCGCTCACGCGCCGCACCAGCCCCTGCTGCTCCAGCCGCTTGACGAGCTGGGTCATCGACGGCTGAGCAATGCCTTCCGCCGTGGCCAGCGCCGTCAGCCGGACAGGCTCCTCACGTCCGAGCCTGCCGAGAGTTGAGGCGGCGGTGAGGCTGAGGTCCCGATCGACCAGGTGCCGCACCATGAGGATCGCCATCTCCAACAGCGCGTCGGCAATGACTTCGTGGTTCTGACCAGCACGCGTTCGGTTCATGAGCTCGTCGCATCACTTTTCGCCGTAGATAGGCCTGACCGGCCTCTTGGTGGATGCCGGGAGTGGCCGTGAGTGGTGGACGGGTGTGTCCACGGCGTTGGTGGCGGGTTCGGAGGCCGTCACGGTGAAGGTGACGTCGGCGCGTACCTCGTCGGGCGTCGTCCACCGGGACGCGCCGGGCTCGCTCGCAGGACCACCGCGGTGGTGCACCAGCGGGCAGAAGGCGTCCATCCCATCCACTGCCACGCCCTATTTACTCTGTATGTCCATTTATATCACTTCCCTATATAGGGAAGTGATGGTTTCGGGCCTCGGTCCGGTGAACGTGAAGGGGAACGGGAGCCGTGAGCGTCAGCGGTGGCTTCTGCGGCTCCGTGCGGGACCGCGGCCACGGCTTCCCGGCGGTGTCGGCTTCACTCGTCGGAATTCACGGCTGCCGCGAGGCCTGGGCGGCGAACGCTTCGAGTGGCTCATGCCAGGAGAGCAGCGGGTCGCGGTGATCGTGCGGCCGGTCGAGGTGCGGCACATCGTCGGGGTGGACAGTTCCGGCCCGGCGGCCCCGTCCCCGCTCTCTGACAGGCACCCCCGCCCTGGCAATCGCCGCCAACACCCCCGCAGGGTGACCCTTGCGCAGGGTGATCGTTCTCCGGTGGTGAACAGAATCGTCACTGCCTCGGTCCTCTCCCTCTGCTGCCTGGCTCCGGCAGTTCCGGCCCATGCCGACGGTCCCCGGACGATGCCGCAGGTGGCGGGCCATGGGCTGGTCTCCGCCTATGCGGCGCTCCGTTACGACACCTCCGTTCGGCTCAAGGACGGGCGCGGAGCCGGCCGCCATGTGCTGTGGCCGGCGGGCTGGAAGGTCTGTGCGCAGGATCCGGCGGCAGGCACGGCTCTGCGGGGCCGGCGGGTCACGCTCACCGTGGTCAAGCGCACGGAGTCGTGCCGGTAGCGGCGGGCGGCGCCGGCTCCGCCGGCCGTATCAGGCGCGTGGGATGCGCCCCTTGCTGTGCATGGCGGTGCGGACCCGGTCCTCGGCCAGGCGGCGGCCGGCGGTGTGCGGGGTGATGCGCTGCAGCCGCGCCTCGTCCATGACGGTCACGGTGTTGGCGCGCAGCCGGGAGGAGACCGTCTCGACGATGGTGGAGGTGTCGGGCCGGAACCCGGAGTAGCGGGCGTCCATCGCGAAGGCGGCTGCGACGACGCCGCCGGCGTTCGCCACGAAGTCGGGGAGCACGGTGATGCCGCGCTCCGCGAGGATGCTCCGGGCTTCGGCGGACGTGGGCAGGTTGGCGCCCTCCACCACGAGCTTCGCCTTGATGTCGCGCGCGGTGGTGCGGTCGATGACGTCCTGCAGAGCGGCGGGCACCAAGATGTCGCAGTCCACGGTGAGTTCACGGCCCGGAGCGAGCACGGTGCCGGAGGGGTGGCGGGTGACGAAGTGGTCGCCGTGCTCCTCGCGCGCCGCCAGGAGCGCGTCCACGTCGAGACCGCTGGGGTCGTGCAGCGCCCCGTGGGCGGTGGAAACCGCCACGACGGTGGCACCGAGGGCGGCGAAGCGGCGGGCGGCTGCGCTGCCGACCGCACCGAAGCCCTGCAGCGCCACCCGGGAGCCGGCCATCGCCAGCCCCTGGTGCCCTGCCGCGGCGTCGGCCGCCTCGGCAAGGCCGTAGCCGGTGACTCCGAGCTTGTCGTAGGCCACGCCACCGAGGTGCGCGGGGGTGCCGACGGCGGCGCCGCGGTCGCCCAGTTCGTCCTGGATGATGGCGGCGTCGTCTTCGGTCAGGCCCATGTCGAGTCCCATCACATAGTCGCGGGGCACCTCGTTGGACAGCGCGCGGGCGAAGGCGCGCAGCACCGCCTCCTTGTCGCGGGACGCCGGATCGGCGACGATGCCGGCCTTGGCGCCGCCGTAGAAGAGGTCGACAGCGGCCCACTTCCATGTCATGACGCGGGCCAGCCGGGACACCTCGTCGACGGTCACGCCGGGGCTCATCCGGGTGCCACCCTTGCCGATGCCGCGAGCGGTGTTGTCGATCACCAGGACGCCCTTCATGCCGGTGCGCCGGTGCGAGACGACAACGATCTTCTCGGGGCCCCACTCGTCGACGAGGGAGAGTGCATCAGTCACGGTGTGTTCCTTGTCGGTAGGAAGGAAGAGGGAGGAAGAAGCAGGGGCGTTCGTCGGCGGAGGCGTCAGGCAGGGGCGTCGGACGGGGGCAGTGCCTGGGCGATCAGTTCGGCGAGATGGGTGCCGCTGCGCGGGGTCTGCTGGGCGATCTGGGTGCGGCAGCTGAAACCGTCGGCCAGGATCCTGGTGTCGGCAGCGGCCGAGCGCACAGCGGGGAGCAGCACCTGTTCGCCCGCGGCGACCGAGACGTCGTAGTGGCCGCGCTCGAAACCGAAGTTGCCTGCGAGACCGCAACAGCCGGAATCGAGCGTGGTGTTGTCGATACCCATACGGGCCAGCAGTGTGCTGTCGGCACCGAAGCCGGAGGTGGCGTGCTGGTGGCAGTGGGTCTGGCTGAGCGAGCGGGCCTCGATCCGCGGGGGCTGCCAGCCGGGGGTGTGGTGGACGAGGAGTTCGGCGAGGGTGAGGGTGGCCCGGGAGAGGGCGCGGGCGTCTTCATTGCCGTCGAGGAGTTCGGGGAGGTCGCTCTTGAGGGCCGCGGTGCAGCTCGGCTCCAGCCCGACCACGGGTATGCCGGCGCGGACCGCGGGAGCCAGCGCGGCCGCGGTGCGCCGGGCGATACGGCGGGCGATGCCGAGCTGCCCGGTGGTGACCCAGGTGAGCCCGCAGCACTGCGTGCCCTCGGGGACCTGCACCCGGAAGCCCGCGTCTTCCAGCACGGCCACGCCGGCTTGGAGGACTTCGGGACTGAAGTGGTTGTTGAAGGAGTCGACCCACAGCATGACGGGGCCGCGCCGGCCGTCACCTTCGGGTGCGCGGCGGCGGAACCACGTCAGGAAGGTCTGTGTGGCGAAGCGGGGGAGGTCCCGCTGCGGGGCGATGCCGCCCAGCCGTTTGAGGACCGGGGCCAGGCGGCCGGACGTGAGCGCGTTGACCAGGCCGGGGATCCGGGCGGCGGCCCGTGAGAGCAGTGGCAGCCAGCCCATGGTGTAGTGCGAGGCGGGTCGCAGGCGCCCCTTGTAGTGGTGGTGAAGGAACTCCGACTTGTAGGTGGCCATGTCGACGCCGACGGGGCAGTCGGCGCTGCAGCCCTTGCACGACAGGCACAGATCCAGGGCGTCGCGGACCTCGGTGGAACGCCAGCCGTCGGTGATCACTTCACCCTGGGTCATCTCGTACAGGAGCCGGGCGCGGCCGCGGGTGGAGTCCTTCTCGTCCCGCGTGACCCGGTAGCTGGGGCACATCACGTCGCCGCGGTGGGCGGCGGAGCGGCACTTGCCGACGCCGACGCAGCGGCGGGTGGCCTTGGCGAAGTCGCCGTCGTCGGAGTGGAAGGGGAAGACCGTGGCCAGGGGCAGGGGAGTGCGGTGCGGGCTGACGCGCAGGTTGCCGTCGACGGGCAGCGGACGCACGATCATGCCGGGATTGAGGCCGTTGTCGGGGTCCCAGATGTTCTTGAACTCCTCGAACAGGGCGATGACGTCGGGGCCGTACATCAGGGGCAGGAGCGCCGAGCGGGCCTGGCCGTCGCCGTGTTCTCCGGACAGCGAACCACCGTGTGCGGCGACCAGGCGGGCGGCGTCGCCGAGGAAGGCGCGGAAGACGGCGGTGCCCTGCTCGGAGGTGAAGTCGAAGTTGATCCGGACGTGCAGACAGCCCTCGCCGAAGTGGCCGTAGACGGCGCCCTGCAGCTCGTGGCGAGCCAGCAGGGCGGTGAACTCGCGGAGGTAGGAGCCCAGTTGATCGGGCGGGACGGCCGCGTCCTCCCATCCGGGCCAGGCCTCGGCCCCGCTCTCGGTCCCGGTGCCCGGGGGCAGGCGGGTGGCCAGACCGGCACCGTCCTCGCGGATCCGCCACAGACTGCGGGCGCGGGCGGGATCGGTGACGATCTCGCTGCCGGTGAAGCCCGCGGCCCCGTGCGCGGTCCCGGCCAGCGCTTCGGCCAGCCCGGGCAGCGCGTCCGCGGGGCCGCCGAGTTCCGCGAACAGCCAGGCCTGCGCGGTGGGCAGGGTGTCGATGGCGGTCCTGGTCGCGGGCCGGGTGACGATGTCGGTCAGTCCGCGGTCGAGGCCTTCCAGGGCCAGTGGCTGATGCCAAAGCAGTGCGGGGACCGCGTCGGCCGCGGCACCGGCGTCCGAGAAGCCGAGGACGACCAGGGCCCGCGCAGGGGGAGGCGAGATGAGGCGGACGGTCGCCGAGAGGACGACGGCCAGCGTGCCCTCGCTGCCGACCAGGGCCCTGGCGAGGTGGAAGCGCCGCTCGGGGAGCAGCTGTTCCAGCGCATAGCCCGACACCTGCCGGGGAAACTGCCCCAGTTCGGTGCGGAGCGTCGCCAGATTGCCCTGGGAGAGCCGGTGCAGGGCGGCGATCAGCTCTCCGCGGTCGTCTCCCGCGGCCACGGCCGCGTCGATCTCCTCCCGGGTCATCTCGCCGAGCCGGACCACCGTGCCGCGGTAGGTGACGACTTCGAGTTCGACGATGTTGTCCGCGGTGCGTCCCCAGGCAAGCGAGTGCGAGCCGCACGCGTTGTTGCCGATCATGCCGCCCAGGGTGCACCGGCTGTGGGTGGAGGGATCGGCGCCGAATACCAGACCGTGCTCGGCGGCGGCGCTCTGCAGGTCGTCCAGGACGATGCCGGGCTGCACGGTCGCGGTCCGGGCGTGGGGATCCAGCGCCGTCAGCCGGTTGAAGTAGCGGGAGAAGTCGAGCACCACCCCCGGCCCGACGGCCTGCCCGGAGGTGCTGGTGCCCGCGCCGCGTGCGGTGACCGGCACCCCCAGGCGCCGGCACACCCGCAGCGCGTTGAGGATGTGCTGCCGCTCGCGGGGGAAGACCACGGCGAGCGGGATCTGGCGGTAGTTCGAGGCATCGGACGCGTACTGTGCCCGGTGACCGGCGTCGCCGGCGACCTTGCCGCAGTCCCCGTGGTCGAGGGCTTCGGCCACCGCTGCCGCGCCGAGGCTGACGGCGCCCTGGGCTGTCGAGGTCACCCTGCTCGCTCCTTCGTGCTCACCGGTCGTGTTCCGCCTGGTCCCGTCCACGATGTGGGGCTCCCGGGGCCGGGGACAAGGCCCAGCAGGACGCAAGAATCAATGCTTGAGACCAAGGAATGCTGAGGCTCGCGTTCGGGGGCGGCGGATGCTTATGCTCGCTTCCCGCGTCGTTGGGAGCCCGCGTTGCTGAAGCCACTGCATCTGCTCACCCTGAAGGCCGTCGTCCGCAGCGCCTCGTTCGCCCTCGCGGCCCGCGACCTCGGATACACCGCCTCCGCCATCTCGCAGCAGATCTCCGCGCTGGAGAAGGAGACCGGCCTGGTGCTCTTCGAGCGGGAGGCGCACGGGATCCGCCCCACCGCCGCGGCCCACCGCCTGGTCGATCTCAGTACCCATGTGCTGGCGGCCATGGAGGATCTGGACCACCACGTCCAGGAGCTCGCCACCGGCGCCACCGGCCGGCTGCGGCTGGGCAGCTTTCCCACGGCCGATGTGCGGCTGGTGCCCGCCGCCTTGTCCGCCCTCGTCGAAAGCCGCCCGCGGGCACGGATCCAGTTGGAGGAGGGCGAGCCCGAAGAGCTCGTCACCGCCCTCAGCCACGGCGATCTCGATGTCGCGCTCGTCTTCGAGTACGGGCTCAGCCCCCGCCAGTGGCCCGACGGCCTGACCTGCCATCAACTGCTGCGCGAGGACCTGGTGCTGCTCAGGGCACGCGACAGCGGCCTCGGCGCCCAGCTGTCCCAGCTTGCCGGGGCCCGCTGGATCACCAGCCGGGAGGACACCGCAGGGGCCCGTTCCTTCGTCCGTCTCTGTGCGGCCGCGGGGTTCGAGGCCGCCGTCGCCTTCCGCAGCAACAACTACGCCGTGGTGCGGGAGCTGGTGTCCGCGGGACTCGGCGTGGCCGTGGTCCCGGCGCTCGGCCACGTTCCCGGCGACGGGATCGAAGCGACCCGCGTCACCCAGCGCTCCGCCCACCGCACGGTGATGGCGCTGCACCGCAGCGAGAACAGCAACCCGCTGCTCCCCGCAGTGATCAGCTGTCTGCGGCGCGCGGTGCCCGACGGCGAGCCGTACGTGCACCCCGCGTGCGACGCATGACCGGCCGGGACGCGGGCGGGCTCCGCCTCTGTGGGGCCGGGGGAGCGGCGGAGCACCCGCGTGAACGACCGGCCGGCCGTCACCGGATGGGCGTGGGTTCGGATGCGTCGGAGTCGGACATCCGGTCGAGGGCGTCGAGGTCCACCGAGCCTCCCGGCATGACCCTGCGGGTGCGGCGGTAGCCGTACGTGGCGTAGATGACCAGGCCGACGACCAGCCAGCCGCCGAGCCGCACCCAGGTCTCCCACTGCAGGAACGACATCAGCCAGACGGAGAAGGCCATACCGAGGACGGGCACCACCGGCATGCCCGGGCAGCGGAAACCGCGCTTGAGGTGCGGCTTGCGGTAGCGCAGGACCAGCACGGACGCGGAGACCACCACGAACGCCAGCAGCACTCCGATATTGGTGAGTTCCGCGACCGCGTTGATGGGAAGCAGCCCCGCCAGCACCGCGGACACGCCACCGATCAGCCAGGTGGCGCGGTGCGGAACCTTGCGCCGGGGGTGGATGGCGCCGAACCAGGCCGGCATCAGTCCGTCGCGGCTGAGCGCGTACCACAGGCGGGAAGCGCCCATCATGAAGGAGAACGTCACGGTGACGATGCCGATGACCGCGCCGACGGCGATCACATTGGCCAGCCCGCTCAGCCCCACGCTCCGGAACGCGCTGGAGATCCCGCTGTTCGGGTTGAGCTCGCTGTAGCGCTGCATCCCGGTGAGCACGATGCAGACCAGCACGTACAGCACCATGGAGACCGCCAGCGACAGCATCATCGCCTTCGGCAGCTTGCGCCGTGCCTCCATCGATTCCTCCGCCGCCGTGCTCAGCGCGTCATAGCCGAACACGGCGAAGAAGACCGTGGCCGCCCCGGTGAAGGCCCCGCTGAAGCCGAAGGGCGCAAAGGGATGCAGATTGCCGGTCTTGACCTTGGTGAAGCCCACCACGATCACCAGCAGCACGATGCCGATCTTGATGATGGTCAGCACCGTCTCCACCCGGGCCGAGGTGCGGGTGCCGCGGGTCAGCAGCCAGGCCACACCCAGGCAGATCGCCATCGCCAGCAGGTCCACCCGGTGGCCGGTGCCGGTGCCGGGGGCGCCCAGGGCCCAGACCGGCAGATGGATGCCGACCGCCTGCAGCAGAAATCCCAGATAGCCCGACATCCCGATCGCCACGACGGCGACGATGGCGGTGTACTCCAGGAGCAGGTCCCAGCCCACGATCCAGCCGACGATTTCCCCAAGGACCGCGGCGCAGTAGGTGTAGGACGAGCCAGCCTTCGGCACCATCCCGGCGAACTCGGCATAGGCGAAGGCCGCACAGAGCGAGGCTGCCCCGGCCACCAGGAACGAGATCAGGACGGCGGGGCCGGCGACGTCCCGGGCGACGGCCGCGGCCAGGCTGAAGATCCCGGCCCCGATGATGGCGCCGATGCCGATCATTGTCAGCTGGGTGAGACCGAGCGTGCGCACCATGCGCTCACCGCTGGGCTGTTCATGGGGAAGCGTTCGCCGGAAGATTCCCTGGGGGCCTCTTCCCAGCAACGCGCGAAGGGGAGAATTCGGGGTGTGATGGGGGGACATCGCTCGCTCCCTGTCAGGCAACGGCGGCACGACGGGCCACCGTCGTGGCGGGGGTCACCACTGGCCTGAAACCCTCACTCAGGATCCGCCCCGGCAAAAGGGACCCCAGCGCGACAACTTGCGTGGCTGAGGGCAAGCGGAACTGGGGAAGGGGCTCCGCAGGACGAGCGGACCGGACTCTCGTGCACCGGGCATCGTGTTCCGGTGCACGCCAACTCGCCCAGGGGGCACGCCTGTCGACGGCAGGGCTCCGCGGCGCGACGTTGGCCGGGGCGCTGTCTTACGGGTCGCGGCGGGCCGGGGCGCCGTGCCGGGCACCCGACACCGCCCGCAGGACGTCCACCAGCGCCGCGACCGTGGGCCGGTGCTCGACGGAGGAGCGGAACAGCACCACGATGTGCCGCTCGACCTTCTCCCGCAGCCGTACGACATCGAGGCGGGACGCGCGCAGGCCGAGCATCAGATCCGTCACCGTGCTCACCCCGATCCCCGCCTCGACCAGCGCCAGCGTGGCCGCGGTGTCGGTGACCTCGTGCTGCACCCGGGGTTCGACGCCCGCGCGCCGGCAGGCCGTGCGCACCGCCCGGCCGTAGTAGCTGTCGGCCGACGGCAGGATCCACCCCAGGTCCTGCGTATCTGCCAGGCCGATCACCTCACGGCCGTCCATCGACCCGGCGGGCACCGCCAGTGAGAACCGCTCGCGGTAGAGCTGCCGCACCTGCAGGGCGGGCTCCCGCGGAAGGGGCACATCCGGGTAGTCCAGGCCGAGCGCCAGGTCCACCGCTCCGGAAGCGACCGCGTCGTGCACCTCGTCCACCTCCATATCGCGGCTGTGCACCGCGAGCCGGGGATGGACCTGCCGTACCTCCTGCAGCGCCGGCGGCAGGATCTCGGCTGCTGCCGTGGCGAACAGCCCTACGTGCAGCACCCCGGAGATCTCGTGCCGGGTGCGCTCCAGAGCCTCGACGGCTTCCGCCCCCGTCGACAGGATCCGCTCGGCGTGACTCGCCAGCGTGCGGCCGGCATCGGTCAGCTCCACCCGCCGCCCGACCCGCCGCAGCAGCTCCGTGCCCGCGGCCTTCTCCAGCGCGGCGATCTGCTGGGAGACGCCGCCGGGCGTGTATCCAAGGGCCTGGGCCGCCGCGGTGATCGTTCCGCGCCTGGTCAACTCCACCAGGGACCGCAGCTGGGCACTCGTCCAGTCCATATAGAGATCCTAATAGATCGGACGTACTAACTGTTCGTAGACGTCAAAGGTTCGCGTGCTGCACGATGACGGGCAGCTAGCTGATCAGCTCTTCTCGCCACGCACTGACAGCCCCGCCACGCGCCGGACGGATGCCCCCGGCGCGGGCGCCGGCCTCCGGAAGGGATCGGCCCCTTGTCCATGTCATCCACCTCCCGCACCGTGCCGCCGACTGCCGACGTCGTGATCGTCGGCGGCGGTGTGATGGGCACCAGCATCGCGTTCCACCTGGCCGAGGCCGGGGTGTCCGACATCGTCGTCCTCGAGCGCGGAGAGCTGGCCGGCGGCAGCTCGGGAAAGCCCATCGGCGGCGTGCGGGCGCAGTTCTCCGACCCGCTCAACATCGCCCTGGGCAGCAGGAGTCTGCGCGCCTGGCAGGACTTCGGACAGCGTCCCGGCGCCGACATCCGGCTGGACAGCGTCGGCTATCTCTTCCTGCTCACCAGCGACCAGCAGGCCGCGAACTTCGAGACCGCCGTCCGGCTCCAGAACGGCCTCGGCGTCCCCAGCCGCATGATCGGCCCCCGCGAGGCACAGCGGCTGTGTCCCTACGTCAGCACCGACGGGCTGGTGGCCGCCGCCTACTCCCCGACCGACGGCCACGCCCGGCCCCAACTCGCCGTCCAGGGCTATGCGCGCGCCGCCGCGAGCGCGGGCGTCACCTTCGCCACGCACACCACCGTCACGGGCCTCGACACCGCCGGGGACCGGGTCACGGCCGTCCACACCGATCACGGCCGAATCTCCTGCTCCACGGTCATCTGCACCGCGGGCGCCTGGTCCGCGCGGCTCGGCGAGATGGCGGGCGTCCACCTCCCGGTGCGTCCGGTACGCCGCCAGCTCGCCTTCACCGCGCCGCTCGCGCCGCCCGCCCCGCGTACCCCCTTCACCATCGACTTCGCCTCGACCGCCTACTTCCACAACAGCGACGACGGCCTGCTGTTCGGCCTCGCCGACCCCGGACAGGACGAGGGCTTCGACACGACCTGGACGCCGGACTGGCTCGAACTTTTCCGTGCCGCCGCACGGCGCAGGGCCCCCGCCCTCGCCGAGATGGAGACCGCAGGCGGCTGGGCCGGACTGTACGAGGTCACCCCGGACCACAATGCGCTGATCGGACGGGCCGGCGCACCGCACAATTTCCTGTACGCCACCGGGTTCTCCGGCCATGGCTTCCTCCAGGCGCCCGCCGTCGGCGAGATCGTGCGCGACCTCTACCTGGAGCGCACACCGTTCGTCGATGTCACCCCCTTCAGCGCCGACCGCTTCACGGCCGGTGCCGAGATCCGCCCCGAAATCCACGTGGTGTGAATCCCCCTGACGGAAGGACGACCTGCCGATGATCAGCCAGTGGCAACTGCGCGCCGCGTTCGCCCAGCGGCTCTCGGACATGTACGGGCGGGAGGTGCCCGCCTACACCACGCTGGTGGACGTCTCACGCGAGGTCAACGAAGACGTGCTGCGGGCACAGGGCGCCGACGCCGAGCGCCTGGGGTCCATCGGCCGGGTGACCGCCGAGCGGCACGGCGCCATCCGCGTCGGCACTCCGGAGGAACTGCGCCAGGTCGCCCGCATCTTCGGTGCCCTGGGGATGTACCCGGTCGGTTTCTACGATCTGCGGGAGGCCGCCGCCAGCGCGATCCCCGTCGTGTCGACCGCGTTCCGCCCCGTCGACGCCGGGGAACTGGCCCGTAACCCCTTCCGCGTCTTCACCTCCCTGCTCACCCCCGCCGACCCCCGGTTCTTCGACCCCGACCTGCGCGCCCGCCTGGAGAACTTCCTCGCCGCCCGCCGGCTCTTCCCCCCGGAACTGCTCGCCCTCGCCGATCGCGCGGAAGGCGCCGGGGAACTGCCCGAAGCGGACGCCGAACGCTTCCTCCACCTCGCCGTCCAGGCCTTCGAACTGTCCCCCGAGCCCGTCGACCAGGCGTGGTACGCCACCCTGGAACGGATCTCCGCCGTCGCCGCGGACATCGGGGGCGTGGGCAGCACCCATATCAACCACCTCACCCCCCGCGTCCTGGACATCGACGAGCTCTACCGGCGGATGACCGAGCGCGGCATCGAGATGATCGACACCATCCAGGGTCCTCCCCGCTGGAAGGGCCCCGACGTCCTGCTGCGCCAGACCTCCTTCCGGGCGCTCGCCGAGCCCCGCGCCCTGCGCACCCCGGACGGCAGCGTGACCAGTGGATCCCTGCGGGTGCGCTTCGGCGAGGTCGAAGCCCGCGGTATCGCCCTCAGCCGCGAGGGCCGGGCCCGCTACGACCGGCTGCTCGCCCGCGTCGACGACCAGTCCGCCGGTCTGTCCCCTGCCGACCGGGCCGCACTCGCCCGCCGCTTGTGGGCGCAGGAGCTTCCCGACAGCGAGCAGGGACTCGCCGCGGCCGGCCTGGCGCACTTCACCTATCACGCCGCGCCGGACCGCCCTCGTGACGGCAGCCGCCCGCCCGCCGGGCTCCATGACCTGCTGGAACAGGGCTGGCTCCGGGCCGAACCGCTGGTCTATGAGGACTTCCTGCCGCGCTCCGCGGCCGGCATCTTCCAGTCCAACCTCAGCGAGGAGGGCTCCAGGAACAGCGACCAGCAGGGTGCCGCCTACGACAGCGCCTGGCTCTCCGGTGTCCTCGGCCGCGACGTCCTGGACCCGTTCGACCTCTACGAGGAGCAGCAGGACCGCTCCCTCGCGCAAGCCGCCCGGGAACTCGGACTCGACGGCACGCCCGGCTGATCCCCGGCCCCGCCGCCCGCACCCCTCGACCCCCTCAACACCCCAGAGGAGCATCATGACCGGCACCATCCTCCCCACCGCCGAGGACCTGCGCACCCGTGCCCGCGGCAGCCTCGCGGCCCTCGGCGTCACCGTCCCGGAAGGCGACGACTTCTCGGCCCGCAGCCCCCTCACCGGTGACGACCTCTTCGGCCTGCGCGCGGCCACCGCCGCCGACACCGAGGAGGCCATCGCCGCCACCCGCGAGGCGTTCCTCGCCTGGCGCACCACCCCCGCGCCCCGCCGCGGTGAACTCGTGCGCCGTCTGGGCGAGTTGCTGCGTGATCACAAGGGTGACCTGGCCGACCTGATCACCATCGAGGCGGGCAAGATCCGCTCCGAGGCGCTCGGCGAGGTCCAGGAAATGATCGACATCTGCGAGTTCGCCGTCGGGCTGTCCCGCCAGCTCTACGGCCGCACCATCGCCTCCGAGCGCCCCGGCCACCGGCTCGCCGAGACCTGGCACCCGCTGGGCGTGGTCGGCGTCATCTCCGCGTTCAACTTCCCCGCCGCGGTGTGGTCGTGGAACACCGCCATCGCGCTGGCCTGCGGTGACACCGTGATCTGGAAGCCCTCGGAACTCACCCCGCTGATCTCCCTGGCCTGCGACCGGCTGGTGACGCAGGCCGCCGAGGACGTCGGCGCCCCGCGCGATGTGCACCGCCTGCTGCTGGGCGACCGCACCACCGGCGAAAAGCTCGTCGACGATCCCCGTATCGCGCTGATCAGCGCCACCGGCTCGACCCGCATGGGACGCGAGGTCGGCCCGCGCGTCGCCGCCCGCTTCGGGCGCAGCCTGCTCGAACTCGGCGGCAACAACGCGGCCGTGGTCGCGCCCTCCGCCGACCTCGACCTCGCCGTGCAGGGCATCGTCTTCGCCGCGGCCGGCACCGCGGGCCAGCGCTGCACCACCCTGCGCCGTCTCCTCGTCCACCGGGACATCGCCGACACCCTCATCGCCCGGCTGACCGCCGCCTACCGGAAGCTCCCCATCGGCGACCCGTTCGACGAGACCACCCTCGTCGGCCCGCTGATCTCCACCGCCGCCCTGGACACCATGCAGGACGCCCTCAGCCGGGCCCAGGCCGAGGGCGGCAAGATCCTCGCGGGCGGCAACCGGCGGCTCGCCGACGCCGCGCCCCGGGCCGCTTACGTCGAGCCGGTCCTCGTCCGCGTCGACGAACAGACCGACGTCGTCCGCGAGGAGACCTTCGCCCCCATCCTGTACGTGCAGACCTACGACACCCTGGAGGAGGCCATCGCCCTGCACAACGATGTCCCGCAGGGCCTCTCGTCCAGCATCTTCACCCGCGATCAGCAGGAGGCCGAGCTCTTCCTGTCGGCGGAGGGCTCCGACTGCGGCATCGCCAATGTCAACATCGGCACCTCCGGCGCCGAGATCGGCGGGGCCTTCGGGGGCGAGAAGGAGACCGGCGGCGGCCGGGAGTCCGGCTCCGACGCCTGGCGCGCGTACATGCGCTCCGCCACCAACACCATCAACTACTCCAGCCGGCTCGCCCTCGCCCAGAACGTCAGTTTCCTGTAGGCACCGGAGGGGCCCCGCGCCCGCGCCGCACGTCCTCGACCGCCCCCGTCCTGCCCCGCGCAGGGCGGGGGTTCGTCGTGACCGGGGCGTCCGAAACCGTCCGCGGATCCGGCCAAGTGCCCGGTTATCGGGCGCCACCTGCCGTTTTTCGACAAACACCGCGCTGCGCCGGGACATCCGTTGACGCGGTGGGTGCCGCGGTGTGATGGTACGGCGGCCTGGGTCATGGACATGCCGTTCTCGCACCGCGCTGACGCCGCCCCACGTGGCCGAGGCCGGCCGACGAGACGCCGCCACGGCCCGGCGCTCCACCAGAACCTCCGCCGGTAGCACTCCCTACCCCTCAAGGAGCCATGGTGTTACGAAGACTCGCGGTGGCCGGCGTCTCCCTCGCCGCCACCCTCCAAGCCGCCGTGCTGGCCCTCGCCCCCACCGCCGCGGCCACTTCGCAGACCGCCCTGCCGCCCCACCCGCCGGGCGCCGCGACAGCGGCCGCCGACCGGGACGCGCCCGGCGGACCGGCGCGCGCGCCCGCCGAAGGCCCCGTCGCCGGCCGCACCCGGGCCGCCGACGCCCCCGACATCGATGTGACCAAGGTCCAGGCGCATCTGACCGAGCTGAACGCCATCGCCACCCGCAACGGCGGCACCCGCAAATCCAGCGGCCAGGGCTACCGGGACTCGGTCGCCTATGCCAAGGCCAAGCTCCAGGCGGCCGGTTACACCGTCACCGAGCAGCCCTGCACCTCCGGCTGCGCCACCGGGGCCGGTCCCAACCTGATCGCCGAATGGCCGCAGGGCGACGCCACCAAGGTGTACATGTTCGGCTCCCACCTCGACAGCGTCGGGGCGGGGCCCGGCATCAACGACAACGGCTCCGGCTCCGCCGCGCTGCTGGAGACCGCACTCACCCTCGCGCAGCAGCACCCCGCCATGGCCTCCCGCGTCCGGTTCGGCTGGTGGACGGACGAGGAACAGGGCCTCAACGGCTCCGATTTCTACGTCAACTCGCTCTCCTCCGCCGAGCGGTCGAAGATCAAGGCGTACTACAACTTCGACATGATCGCCTCGCTCAACGGCGGCTACTTCATCAACCACGTGTCCTCAGCGGCCGCCCAGCCGATGAAGGCCTACTGGGACTCCCTGGGCCTGCAGCCCGAGGAGAACACCGAGGGCGCAGGACGCTCCGACGACTACTCCTTCGAGCAGGCGGGCATACCCACCTCCGGATATGCGATGGGCGCCAGTGCCCGGAAGACCTCCGCGCAGGCGGCCAAGTGGGGCGGCACCGCGAACCGCGCCTACGACTCCTGCTACCACCAGTCCTGCGACACCACCAGCAACATCAACACCACCGGACTGAACCGTAGCGTCGACGGCATCGCCGCCACCCTGTGGAAGATCGCCGTCGCCGACACCGCACCGGCGAACGACTTCTCCCTGACCGCCGGCCCCGCCACCGGCAGCGTCGACCCCGGCGCGTCGGCCACCAGCACCCTCTCCACGACCACCACCAGCGGGCCCCCACAAACGGTGGCCCTGTCGGCCTCGGGTGCTCCGGCCGGTGTGACGGTCTCCTTCAGCCCCGCCTCGGTGACCTCCGGCGGCAGCTCCACCATGACCATCGCCACGACGTCGAGCGCGGCGCCCGGCACCTACCCCCTCACCGTCACCGGCACCGGGTCCGTCACCCACACCACGCAGTACACCCTGACGATCAAGGGCGCCGGAGGCTGCACCGCTCAACAGCTGATCGCCAACGGTGGATTCGAGAACGGCACCACACCCTGGACCGGCGACACCGGGGTGATCGGCGCTCACGCCGGCCAGTCCGCCCACAGCGGCGGCAGGTTCGCCTGGCTCGGCGGCTACGGATCCTCCGCCACCGACACCCTCAGCCAGTCGGTGACAGTGCCCGCCGGCTGCGGCAAGGCGACCTTGAGCTACTGGCTGCACCTCGACACCGATGAGACCGACCGGGTCGCCTACGACACCTTCAAGGTCAAGGTGGGCAGCACCACCTTGACGACCCTCTCCAACACCGCGGCAGCGAGCGGCTACACCCAGCGGACCCTGGACCTGACCCCCTACATCGGACAGCGCATCACCCTGACCTTCACCGCCACCGAGGACTCCAGTCTGCAGACCAGCTTCGTCATCGACGACGCAACCCTGCAGACCGGCTGACCGACGGCCCGGAGGGGCGGGGCAGAATCCGCCTCGCCCCTCCGGTGCCACGTCAAGCGGGCGTCTCGTCCGTCGCGTAGCAGGAGGCGGTGTAGCGGTCTCGGTCGCCGGTGGGTGTCCAGCCGCCCGTGCCCCGGTCGGGGTCGGCGAGGTCGAATCCGCTGTCGCGCAGTTGCGCGCCGAGGGAGGCGGCGGGGAAGCCGCTGCCGTTAGGCGCTTCCTCGACGGGCCACAGCGTGACGAGCAGGGCTTCGGTGTCGCCGGCGTCGGGTTCGCTGTCGAGGCTGGCGACTTCGAGGTGCCAGCGGCCGTTGCGCACAAAGGCCTCGGCGCGGTAGGCGGACCGTGCGGCCGGGGCATTCTGATGGGTCTCGGTCATCCGAAGAGAGCTCCTGACATGGAGTGGGAGTGTGTCGTGGGGCGGGAGTGCGGGACTTGGGGTGAGGATTTTGGGGACGACGGGCAGGCCCCGCGGGCTCAGACGTCCCGCCAGCGGGCCATCGCGCACGAGAAGGCGCCGAACAGCGTCAGACCCGCGGCGATCGCGGCCAGCAGCCAGGGGCCGGCCGGGGTATGGGCGAACGAACGGAGCGTATCGTCCATGCCTTTGGCACGGCCGGGGTCGTAGGTGACCGCGGCCTTGACGACGTAGACGCCGGCGAGTGCGAACACTCCACCGCGGGCGATGCCTCCCGAGACGCCGAGCACATCGATACCGCGCCGGGCGGACCGTGACATGCCGCTCCTGTTGAGGTGCTTGTGGAACGTGCGCAGGATGGCCCGCACCGCGATCCAGACGCCGGCCACGGCAATGCCCACCCCCGCGGCGGCCACCAGCCAGGGACCGCCGGGCAGCTCCAGAGCCTTGGCCGTGGCGTCCCGGGACTGCTGGTCGCTCGCCCCGCTTCCGCTGCCCTTCTTCCCCGCCGCGAAGGACAGCACGGAGAAGGACACCACGGCGTAGAAGACGCAGCGGACGAGCGACAGCAGTCGCGTTCCGGCCTTGTGCCCGTCGGGCCCTGCCGCACCGAAAGCCGCTTCGGACAGACGCCACAGCGCCATCCCGGCCAGTCCCGGACCGAGCGCCCATATCAGCACGCTGCCGAACGGCCGGGCGGCGATCTCCGCCAGCGCCCCGCCCCGGTCGGCCTGCTCACCGGGGTCGCCGAACGCGATCCGCAGTGCCAGTACCCCCACGAGCAGGTAGATCACGCCCCGGGCCGCGAACCCGCCGCGTGCCGCGGCCCGGACCGCCGGGCTGCGCGCGGCGCGCTGGGCGGTGCGTCGTCCGAAGTGCGGTACCGCAAGAGTCGATGGCATGTGTGACCTCCAGAGGGCTTCTGCCCCGCCGTCGGGGGCGCACCCGGCCGGTCTCCAGGACCGACGAGAGCGGGATACTTCTGCCCCGCGGTCGGCGGTGCACTCCGGTTGCCTCTGGCGAGGGGCCCCCGTTGCCGCCGCCGCGGAGACCGCGTGGCGCCGCCGGGGAGAGCCCGCTACCGCTGCCGAGGACATCCCGCCCGCCGGTCATCCGCCCGTCTTCGGCAGGGGGCTCCGTGGCTCCGGCGCATCGAGTGGCGTGGGGCGCATTGCGTGGCCCGGGCGCGTTGCGTGGCCCGGACCGCGTGGTGTGGCCCTGGCGATGCGTGGCCCTGGCGCGATGCGTGGCTCCGGCGCCTCACAGGACGTCTCTGTCGGGTGTGCTCCAGGGAGTGGCCAGGGGCGGGTCTTCGGTGGTGTGCTCCGGGAGACCGGCGAGGGCTTCGACCCGTGCGGGGCGGTAGGGGGTGGGGCCGTTCCACTCCAGCAGGAGGACCGTGGCATCGTCGTCGAGCCGGCCGTCGTGGTAGGCCAGGTGACGCCTTATCAGGCGCCGCAGGGTCTCCGGGACGGGCAGCCCGTCGGCGTGGTGCTGGATGAGGAAGTCGGTGAAGCCCGCCAGGCCGAATTCCTGGCCTTCCTGGTTGCGGGCTTCGGTGATGCCGTCGGTGTAGAGCAGCAGGCGGTCGCCGGGCTCCAGCTGTTCTCGAACCACGGTGGGCGGCAGGCCCAGATCGGTGCCCATGGGAGGGGCCGGCGGGCAGGTCAGGCTCAGTGCGGTGCGTCCCTTGCGGATGATGACCGGCGTAGGGTGCCCGACGCTGGTCCAGGTGAGGAGCCCGGTGCCGGTGTGCAGCTCGGCCAGAATGCCCGTGGCGTAGCGGCTGCAGCCGAACTGTTCCACCAGTGCGTGTTCCACGGCTTCGGCGATCTGCAGGATTCCGGGGCTCTGCCGGCGCCGGTTGCGGCTGGCGGCGACCGCGAGGTTCGCGGTCAGCCCGGCGGCCGTGTCATGGCCCATGGCGTCGAAGAGCGCCAGGTGCACGGTCTCCCCGGCGATGGCGTAGTCGAAGACATCGCCACTGACCTGATAGGCGGGCTCCATCACCGCACTGACCAGTACCCGGTCGGTGGCGAAGGTCCGCGGCGGCATGATGCGCCACTCCATCTCCGCGGCCACATTCATCCTCCGGCGCCGCACCAGCCGGGCATAGGTGTCGCTCGCCCCCCGTTTGCTGACGATCATCAGCGCAATCAGCCCGGCGAGGTTGCGCAGGTCCTGGGCCGCCTGGGAGTCCATCTCCGTGCCCGGGGGGCCGGAGGCGCGCAGCACGCCCAGCCGCTCGGTGCCGTCGAGCAACGGGACCCACCAGTGCTCGGCCCCGGGGGTGGGACTCCCGACGATGCCCCCGGTCTGGAACGCCCGCCCGGCGAGGGTGCCCTCCACCCGCACCACGTCCGGCGGCGGGTCCGCGCCGCCGCCGGCGCCGGGCCCCTGACCGGCAAGCAGACACAGCACTTCCTGCTGCAGATCGGCCAGGTAGATCAGCACGCCCGGCCAGCCGACCTTGGCCGCGTGCTTGACGACCAGGTCCGGCACCTGCTCCAGCGTGATCACGTGGCTGGCGGTGATCAGGTCACCCAGCATGCGGGCCCGGGCAGCCGCACTGCTCATTCAGGCACCTCTCCTCGGGTTGCAGCTCGCCGAGCCTTCGCCCCGTGGGCTGTCCATGCCGTGGCACCGTCGGTCGCTCTTGCTCCCGCTCCCGGCGGCGATGCTTATCTCTCGATGGTGACACCGAGAAGGGTTTGCCGAGAACGACACCGCGGTGTGCCTAGAGCGCCACGCGGGCAATCGCTCCGATTTCCAGTGCGACGTAGAGGGCGCCATCAGCTCCGAAGGCCAGGCCGTGCGGCTCCGAGGCGGGGCTCGGGAGGTCGTACTCCTCGATATGGCCGTCGGGAGTGATGGACCCGATGCGGTTGGCTCCCCATTCGGTGAACCAGCAGTCACCGGCCGGGCCGGCGACGATCGCATGGGGCCGGGATGCCGGGTCCGGCAGCGGGAACTCGTCGATCCGACCCTGTGTGGTGATACGGCCGATCCGGCCGGCACCTATCTCGACGAACCAGAGCGCGCCGTCCGCGCCGCAGGTGATGCCGACCGGCGCGGCGTTCTCGGTCGGGAGCCGGTGGAGGGTGAGGTCGCCCTCGAAACCGAGGCGACCGATCGCGTCTGCCTGGTTGAGGGTGAACCACAGGGCGTCATCGGGGCCGGTCGTGATGGCTGAGGGGAAGGCACCGGGCAGGTGCAGTGGGAACTCCGTCACGCGGCCGTCCGTGTCGATACGCCCGATGCGGTCGGTGTGCAGCTGGGTGAACCACAGGGCTCCGTCGCCGGCGGCCACGATCCCGAAGGGGCCGCTGCCCGGACTCGGGAGGGGGAACGAGGTCGCCTTCCCGTCCACGGTGATCCGTCCGATCCGATGGTCCTGACTGCGGGTGAACCACAGCGCCCCGTCGGGTCCCGAGGTGATGAGACAGGGGCCGCAGGCGGCGGAGTCGAGCGCATAGCGGTCGAGCTTCCCGCCCGGCGCCAGACGGGCGATCTGCCCGGCGTGGACCAGAGTGCACCACAGCGCGTCGTCGGGGCCCGTGGTGAGGGCATAGGGACCTGAGCTGGCTTCGGAGACCGGAATCTCCTCGAACGAAACGGCGCGGCGGGACATCGGCGGTCTTCCCCCAGTGGCACTTGCACTTACTGCTACGAATGTTGCGTTAAGGAAAGCATGGCATGGCGCCTCCGTTCACGCAACGGAATTTCGGTGCGATCCGCCGCGTGTGCGGCGGCCGCTGTGCGAGTTGCGCCGGGGCGCGAGCGGCGAGTTGCGCGGGACGCGCCGCTCGCCCCTCCCGCCCTCACCCCCTCCCGCCTCACCTCCTCCCGTCGTCGCCCCCTCCTGCGGGGGCGTTCCGGCGCGGCAGGCGCGTCGCGATGCCGTCGATGAGGAACGCCAGGCTGAGCTCGAACTGCTCGTCCATGCCGGCTCCCGACGGGGCGGTCATCCACTCCGTGAGCAGCGGATGACGCCCGCCCTCGGCCGCCAGGTCCCGGGCGGCCGTGATGGCCTCGCTGAGCTGCTGCGGCGAGTGGAGTCCGTGCCTGCGGCGCATGGCGAGCTCCTCCGCCTCCTGTTGTGCGCTGCCCAGGATGTGCCGGTCCAGGAGCGCGGCGTAGGTCATGGCCTCGCCGACCGTGAAGCCCTGCCGTACCAGTACCCGGAGGATGAACTCGGTGCGGCGCATCAAGTGCGGGCCCAGGGGTGGGCGCGTGGGCATGAGCTGGGCGTACCAGAGGTGGCGCTTGACCGTCGCCCAGCTCTGCGAGGCCAGTGCGTGGAGGTCCGCGCGCCAGTCGGCGCCCGGCTCGTCGGGCACCGGGATCTCCGCCGTGACGCTGTCGAGCATCAGGTCGATCAGGCCGTCCTTGCTGAGCACGTAGCGGTACAGCGCCATCGGGGTGTACGGCCCGAGCCGCTTGGCGACCGCCGTCATCGTCAGCGCCTGGGCTCCGCCCTCGTCGGCGACCGCGACGGCGGCCCGCACGATGTCGTCCCGCTCCAGCGGGCTCCGGCGCCGCGAGGGTGAGGGCCGGGTCCAGATCAAGGGCGCCGGTGCGCTGCTCGGATTCTCCTTCATGGCGTGAGTTTATCTCGTCAATGTAAGGTATATGTCATATACGCAAGCCAAGGGAGCAGCCGCATGAACCAGTACCCGCCCGTCGCCCCGCCCGGCGTCCGTCTGGGTGTCGTCAGGGGGATCAGCTACGGCATGTTCGGAGCTCCGGACAGCTTCGTGCCCGAGATGCGGAAACTCGGCGGCACTCTGGTGCGCGTCTATGTCTACTGGGGCCAGATCGAACCGGAGCCGGGGCGCTACGACTGGACGGTCGTCGACGCGATCCTCGGCCAGCTGGATCCGGCCGACGAGGTATGGGTGACCGTGTGTTCCAGCTCCCCGTGGGCGACCCGGCACCCGACGGGCTTTCTGCCGTCGTCACCCGCCCACGACCGGCGGCAGTACGAGCGCTTCGTCGGCGACCTGGTGGCCCGCTGCCGGGGCCGTGTCCACTACTGGCAGTGCAACAACGAGCCCAGCAACACCGGCCTCCTGTGGGCGGGTACCGCGCCGGAGTACGTGGATCAGCTCACCTCCTTCCACCGCGGTGTGCTCGGCGCGGACCCGGAAGCGAGGGTCGTCCTCGGGGGGTGCGGCTACGACGTGCTCGCCGGTCCGCCCGGCAGCCCGGCCCGGCAGTTCTTCGACCATGTCGTTGCGCACGGCCGGGATGCCTTCGACCTGTTCTCCGTTCATCTCTACGGCGATCCGCACCACATCCCCGAACAGGTGGAATCCGTCCGTGAGATGATGCGCCGGCACGGCTACGAGCGGCCGGTGGTGGCGGGGGAGTACAACGGGCCGACGCTCTTCGAGTTCCCCGAGGCCCAGGCCGCGTTCCAGCAGACGATGATGGCGGCCTTCGCGGGACCGGAGCAGTCCGCCCCCGAGACGCTGCCGGCGGACGCGCCCCCGGACCGATCGCCGGACGAGGTGCCGGACGGGGCCCCGGGCGGATCGCCGGACGAGGCCCCGCAGGCCTCCCACGAGCTGCTGGACGAGGCCTCCCACGAGCCCCCGGACCGCACGGCCATGCGCTCCCTCTACGCCCGCATGGCCCAACTCCCGCCGCAGTTGCAGATGTTCATGGAGGACTGCCCGCCCGGGCTCGCCGCGAAGCGGGACCGGATCAACTGCCGCCAGGTCGTCACCCGCAACATCCTCGCCCTCGCCGCCGGAGTGACCCGCACGGCATGCTGGAATCTGGCGCCCGAAATCCCCGGCTACCGCGACCGGTTGAACATGATGGGATTCCTCTTCGGCAGGCTCGCCCTGATGGACTACGACGGCACCGGCCGCCTGACCCGACGCCACCCGTCCGCCGACACCTTCGCCCTCGTCGCCGCCTGCCTCGACGGCACCACCCAGGTCCGCCGCCTCGACGCCGGTGGCCGCCCGGAGTTGTACGCGTTCGAGGTGACACGCCAGGGCCGCGGGCCGCTGCACGTCCTGTGGGTGGCCGGGGACGCCTTCACCGGTGAGGACGAACCCGGGACACCCGTCGACTGGCCATGGCCCCACGCGACGGTCCACGCGCTCGACGCGTTCGGCACCCGCATACCCGTCGAACCGAACGGCGGCACCGTGCACCTCTGCGCCTCGGTCACCCCGCTGTTCCTCTCCACCCGCCCGGAGACGTCGGCCCGGCCGTGAGACGGCCTGCCGGACGGGTCCGGTCACCGCGTCGGGTGACAGCCGGCGCATGGAGGCGCGCCGACGGGCGGGCCGGACAAGGGAGGACGACCTGACATGCCTGCGGCAGCGTCGGGTAGGGGAGCATGCGACGGGGGCTCAGCAACAGGCGGGAGCCGGCAGCATGAGCAGCAACAGCACCATGAACGTGGGAACGGAGTCGGAGACCACCTCGCAGGCGTGCGCCGCGCCGGCCCCGAAGGTGCTGCCGCAGATCCAGGCTCCGCTGCGCGTTGCTCCGTCCGACGCACGGGAGTTGTCCAAGCAGTTCCTGCTGCGGCTGCAGGAACTGGAGGAGGGGACCCCGGAGCGCCAGTACGCGCGCAACACCCTCATCGAGATGAACCTCTCCCTGGTGCGCTATGTCGCCCGCCGCTTCTCCAGCCGCAAGGAGTCGACGGAGGACGTCCTGCAGGTGGGGACGATCGGTCTGATCAAGGCGATCGACCGCTATGACCCTTCGCGTGACGTGGAGTTCACCACGCTGGCCGTCCCGTACATCCAGGGGGAGATCAAGCGGTTCTTCCGCGACACCACCTGGTCGGTGCGCGTGCCGCGGCGCCTGCAGGAACTCCGCATCGACCTCGCCCGCGCACGGGAAGAGCTGGAGAGCGAGGGCAGCCATGAGCCGTCCGTAGCCGACCTCGCAGCCCGCCTCCAGCTGACGGAGGACGAGGTGGCGGAAGGGCTCGTGGCCAGTAACGGCTACGACAGCGACTCCATAGACCGTCCCGTCCAGGCCGGCGGCGGCAAGCAGCAGACCACCGGCCTCGTCGCCGACCTCATCGGCACCGAAGACCCCTCCCTCGCCCTCGCGGAAGACATCCAGGCCCTCAAGCCGCATCTGGCCGCGCTCGACGACCGCGAACGTACCCTCCTCCAGCTGCGCTTCGGGGAGGAGATGACCCAGTCCGAGATCGGTGCGGAGCTCGGCCTCTCCCAGATGCACGTCTCGCGCCTGCTGACCCGCGTGTGCACCACTCTGCGCAAGGGGCTCCTGGCCGGGACGTGAACGCGCCTGTCGCTGCCGGGGCAACGCCTGAAGGAGGGCCCCCGTCAGGGCCGGTCTGCGGTCGTCGTCAGCCCGCCTGGCTGCTGTCCTTCATGCCGCCCCAGCCGTGCCAGCGGTCGATCTCGATCCAGGCGCTGACCCGGCGGCGGTCCCGCCGCGGGTACGGCGTGCCGAGGTACTGCTGCGCCAGCCGGTCGATGTCGGTGAGCCCTTCGTCGTCACGGAGCTCGGCGACCCGGCCGATGATGCTGAGATGCGTGTACCAGTTGCCCTCGTCCAGCACGGTCAGCGTGACGCGGGGATCGTTGCGGACATGCTCCAGCCGCTTGCGGCCCTCATCCATATTGACCAGGATCCGGCCGTTGTCCCAGAGGTACCAGGTGGCCGTGGACACCGGCTGGCCGTCCGGCCTCAGCGTCGTGATGACGGCCGGATTCGGCTTGCTCAACAGGGCGGCTGCGGTGTCGGGAAGCGGTGGTTTCGACATACGAGGCGCTCCTCGGTACGTGGGTACGGTGCTGTGGTCCTTTCGGGTCGCTGCGTGCATGCGGTGCCGGCGGTGCTGTTCGCCGTCCGGTGCGATCCCTACGAGCGACCGTACTCAGCTCACCACCGGTACCCGCCTCCCGGTGCGCCGCCACACCGCACACCGTCGGTGCGGTGCTCCTGTTCGGCGGCCACCGGAGGGCAGGGCAGCCGTCCGGCCGGCAGGTCCGGTGCGTCCGGGACCTCCGAGGGGGCGTCGGCCGCCTTCCGCAGGAGGAGCATGGCGGCGTCGTCGTGCAGCTCGCCGCCCACATGCGCGAGCAGGTCCTCGTGGAGCGCGGCGAGAGTGCGGGAAGGCTCCGGCGAGATGTGTTGTGACAGCCGCTCCACGAGCGGGTAGAACTGCCGGCCGTGGTCCCGGGCCTCGGTCACGCCATCGGTGTAGAAGAGCAGCTGGTTCCCTTCGTGCAGGGTGATTTCCTGGAGGCCGGGGGCCTCGTCGGCCAGGGCACGCAAACCGAGCGGCGGGGCCGGACGGACGGGCTCGACGGGCAGCACACCCGCGTCGTGGACCAGGAGCGGAGCGGCGTGCCCGCAGTTGACCAGCTCCATGCGGCCGGCTTCGGGGTATCCGGCCAGCACCGCGGTGACGAAGTCGTCCGGACCGAGGTTGCGCGCCAGGCTGCGCTCGATCCTGTGGACCACATCGAGCAGATCCGGCTCGTCGTAGGCCGCTTCCCGGAACACGCCCAGGACCAGCGCGGCGATTCCCACCGCCGGCAGCCCCTTGCCGCGCACATCGCCCACGATCAGCCGGACCCCGTACGGCGTCGGCACCAGGGCGTAGAGGTCCCCGCCGATCCGGGCCTCGGCAGCGGCGGCGCTGTAGTGGACCGCCGTCTGGAAGGGCCCGACCGTCGCCGGCACGGGTTTGAGGAAGGCGTGCTGCGCGGCCTCGGCGACCGAGCGGACGGCGGCCAGTACCCGCTCGCGGCGCCTGCGCAGGGCGCCGGCCAGACTGCTGGCCAACGTCACGGCGGACAGTGTGGACAGCACGATCGCCTGGTCGCTGCCCGGCGCACCGTCATGCAGACCGAGCGCCGCACCCAGCGCCACCGCCAGGACACCGACACGGAGCACTCCCCACGGCCCGCTGGTGGCGGCTGCCAGCGCGGGACCCACGGCGAGCAGCGGCAGCCAGCTCATGCCGGTTCCGCCGGAAAAGGCGAGGATCGCGACGGCCGCGATGATCAGAACCGGCAGGCAGGAGGTGTAGTGGCGGCGGGTGTCTGCCGCACGGACCGGTGTGTCACCCCGGGGCGGCGCGGGCCGGCGGACCGCTATCCGCAGCGTGGAGAACGGCTTGGGAACCTGCCACCGCGGCAGACGGTCGTGATGATGGATCCGGGCTTGGCGCATGTACTGGTCCGCGGCTCGCTTCCCTGCTCAGGGCACTGGGCTCAGGTACTGACACCTGAAAATGTCCGTTTCATCAAGGAAAGCGGTATATGCGGGGGAGTGGCAAGGGCCGGGATTTCACATAGTGAGCGACAGTCCCCTGGTCACGCGGCTCGCGGTCGGAAGCAGTCGGCCGCGGATCTCCTCGATGCGTGAGATGCGGTCCGCCCGCAGCGATACGCCGAGGGAGCCGAGCGTCTCGCCGCTGTAGACCGGCACCGCGACGCAGAACGTGCCGAGCGCGTACTCCTCCATATCCGTCACGAATGGCGCCATGGGCAGGGTGTCGAGCTTGCGCAGCAGTTCGGCCCGTCCGGTGATGGTGCGGGGCGTGAGGTCGGCAAGGGGGTGCCGGGAGAGGTAGTCGTCGCGGGCCTCGTCGTCCAGCTCACGCAGCACGCATTTGCCCAGTGCCGTGGCGTGCCCGGCGTCCTCGAAGCCCACCCAGAGGTCGACCCGCGGTGCCCGGGGGCCGTCGACGATCTCGGCCACCCGGATCTCGCCGTCCTCGTAGAAGGTCAGGTAGGCGGCGGCCGAGAGGTCGTCCCGTAGTGCCGCGAGCGCGGGGCGGACCCGGTTGAGCAGCGCCTGCCCCCGCCCTCCGGCGTGCAGGGTGCCCAGCTTGTCGCCCAGGACGAAGCCGCCGTCCTCCAGCTTCCGGATGTACCCGTCGTGCGCCAGCGTGCGCAGGAGGTGATACGTGGTGGCCAGTGGCAGCTCTGTCTCGCGTGCCAGCTGCTTCGCCGGTGCGCCGCCCTCGTGGGCACCCACGGCCTCCATCAAGCGAAAGGCGCGCTGGACGGAAGTGATGAGCGTAGGGCCTTCTCCATTGCCCATGTCTTCAGCCTGCTCCCGGTGTCCCGGGGAGGCAAGGCCGTGCCGTGGCGGCTGGCGTTTCGTGGCGAACGGTGCGCGTCGGGACGTGCTGGGTCGTGCCGGCGCGCGTCGGGGTGTGCCGGGGTGTGCGGAGCGTTTCCGGAGCGCGATCGGTGGCGCAGGGCGTGCCCGCGGGTGGCAGCCACGTACAGAACATTTATTCGAATAGTGGGTACTCTGGAAGCATGGCCATGCACCTTCAAGGCTCGCTCTTCGACCAGACCGACGAGGTCCGTCTCGGCCCGCTGCGCGGCGTGCGCAGGACCGAGCTCGGTGACGGGGCCTGGATCGATCTGCTGCCCGGGTGGCTGAGCGGGGCCGACGCCCTGTTCGCGCGGCTCGCCGACGAGGTGCCCTGGCAGGCCGAGCGCCGGCGGATGTACGAGCGGGTGGTGGACGTGCCGCGGCTGCTCGCCTTCTACGAGGCCGGAGACACTCTGCCGCACCCCGTGCTGGTCGAGGCGAGGGAGGCGCTGTCCGCCCACTACGCCACCGAGCTCGGCGAACCGTTCACCACGGCCGGGCTCTGCTACTACCGCGACGGCCGCGACAGCGTGGCCTGGCACGGCGACCGGATAGGCCGTGGCCGGCGCGCGGACACGATGGTCGCCATCCTGTCGGTGGGCACGCCTCGCGATCTGCTGCTCCGCCCGCGGCGCGGCGGCGGCACCGTACGGCGCCCGCTGGGGCACGGCGACCTGATCGTGATGGGTGGCTCCTGCCAGCGGACCTGGGAGCATGCGATCCCCAAGACCGGCCGTGCGGCGGGGCCGCGGATCAGTGTCCAGTTCCGGCCCCACGGCGTGCGCTGAACCCGGACGCGGGTGGGCCCCCGAGTCCGTGTCGACTCGGGGGCCCGGCAACTCCTACGGGCAACTACTGGGGGGAGCGGTCAGTGGCGGTGGCAGACCAGGTGCCCCCGGTGCCAGGTGCGGGTCCAGTAGCCGGGGTGGCGCACGCCGTGCCGGTCACGCCAGGCCGGGTGCCAGGTGCGGGTCCAGTGTCCGTGGACCATGTGACACCGCCCCCTGTCGACGTGCCGGGAGGTCGTGTGGTCTCCGTGGTGCGACGGCGTGGCCGAGGCGACACCCACCGAGGAGAGCAGGGTGCCTCCGGCGAGAGCAACGGTGGCGGCGCCGAGAGCGAGGGCGCGCTTGAATCCGTCAGTCATGGATCGTGCCTTTCTGCATTGCCATGGCGCGTGGCCATGGTGCGAGATGCCCAGCCGATGGCCGGGCATCACTGACCATGCACCCATGGCGCCCTCCATATGCGGCTAACACCAAAGGTTTTACACAATGCAGACGGAGTGTGAAAGAGAGTAATTATCGGACTAATGGGTGGCGAGGGGGTGAGCGCGGCGTGGTGGCCATGGCGGACGGCGGGCCGAGGGGGCGGGTGCCCGTGGCAGCGTCAACTCCGGTGCGCTGCAACCCGGCTGGAAGCGCCGACACCGAAGGAGGCCGCTCGTACGCCGTGCCCGATTCAGGCAACCCAGCGCGCTCGGCGGGTGGCGGACGACGATGAAAGGCCCCCCGCGAGGGCGGCGGCCATGCGGCGCACGGCCTCACGCAAGGTCTCCGGCGAGGTGGTGTAGGGGATGCGCAGGCGCTGTTCGAACAGGCCCGGATCGGTGCCGAAGTACGCACCGCCCTCGATCCGTACCCCGTAGTCCAGGGCCCGTTCGGCCAGCGCCGACGCGAGGGGTGCGCCGAGGTCGACCCACAGCGACAGTCCACCGGGCGGCAGTTGCCAGGTCCACTGCGGCAGGTGCTCGGCCAGGGCCGCGGCCAGCGCCGCGCGCTGCCGGCGCAGCTGTTCCAGGCGGGCCGGCAACAGTTCCCCGGCACGGGCCAGGAGGGGAACGGCCAGCAACTGGTCCAGCACCGAGCCGCCCATGTCGGTGGCGACCCGCTGGCCGGCGAGTTCGGTGACGAGCCGCGCGGGGGCGCGCACCCAGCCCATGCGCAGACCACCCCAGTGCGTCTTGCTCATCGAGCCGATGGTGATGACCTGGCCGGCCCCGCCGGGGGTGGCGAGGGAGGCGAACGGCGGCGGGGCGGGGACATCGAGGGCGAGGTCGGCCAGGGTCTCGTCGACGACCAGCCAGGCGCCGGAACGCTCCGCGGCGCGCAGGATGCGCACGCGCTCCTCATCGGGCATGAGGCAGCCGGTCGGATTGTGGAAGTCGGGGAGCAGATAAGCCAGTTGGGGCACGGCCTGGCGAAAGGTCGATTCGGTGATCTCGATGTCCCAGCCGGTGTCGGTCACCGGGACCGACAGGGTGCGCAGCCGGGCGCGGCGCATGGCCTCCAAGGCGTTCGGGTAGGACGGATTCTCGACCATGACCCGGTCACCGGGCCGGCACAGCAGCCCCAGGACGAGCGTGAGGGCATGCTGGGCGCCGGCGGTCACCAGGATCTGTTCGGGCATGGTGGCCAGGCCCCGCCGGGTGAAACGCTCGGCGACGGAGGCGCGCAGTTCCGGGAGGCCGTAGGGGTGGTAGCCGGGGGTGTGCGCGTGCTCGGCCAGCCGGGGGGTGACCTGGGCGAGGGCATCGAGGAGCGTCCGCTCCGGCAGGCCGGGGGCGGCGCTGGCCAGGTCGATCGCGGTGTCCTGGGGCCCGAGGAGCCGTGCGATGCCGCTGGGTGCCCGGCCCTCCGGAAGGGCCGTCCACGTACCGGAACCCTGGCGGCTGTGCGCGTAGCCGCTCTCGCGCAGCAGGTCGTACACGGCGGTGACGGTGGCCCTGCTGGTGTTCAGAGCCGCGGCCAGCTCCCGTTCGGCGGGGAGCCTGACGTGCAGCGCGATGCGTCCGTCCAGTATCAGCGCGCTGATCGCCCTGGCCAGGTGGCGGTAGGCCGGCCGCGCCTCCGCCGGGTCGGGCAGCATCGCGGCGAGCTGCCGGCTCCCCAGGCTGCGGTCGGCGCGGTCCGCCCGGTCCGCGTGCGGGAACCGATGCCGGTCGGCCATGCCACTCTCCCCGGATTGGTCGTGCTCACCAGGCCAATCACTCTACAGAGGCGGCAGGTTGGCCTTGAGGCGCAGGGGGCCGGCCGCGGTGGGTCCGTTCCTTCCTCACACCCTGCCCGGCTGCTGGGGCGATGCGAACGCACTCCCACGCCGTGACGAAGCAGGGATGTCCGGGGGGGGGCGCAGCCCCGTGACCGTATAACCCGGCCGACGCGTCTCAGCCCCGCGGTGCGTCCTGCAGCAGCGCGGCGATCAGCGCATGCCCCGTTTCCCCCTGCCACTGGGCTGCGCCCCTTCCGCCCGGTGAGCCGACTGTCACCTCGACCAGCTCCGTGCCCTCGGAACGGGGACTGCGCCGGACCTGGCACCTGCTGTCACGGGCGGCGCGCGCCCTCTCCCGCAGTTCACCCTCGATGTCTTTGCCGCACTGTTCGCGGGCCAGGTCCCCTGCCGTCCGGCCCCACGTATCGGTGAGACGGGGGTCGGCGCCGTGGCAGAGCAGGGCCCGCACCACCGCAATCGATCCCCGCTCGGCTGCCAGCATCAACGGGGTCCGACCGCGATGGCGAGCGTCCGGATCGGCATCCGCCTCGAGCAGGAGCCGGGCGGTCCGCTGGTGGCCGCCGGCGGCCACCCACATCAGGGGGGAGTAGCCGGTGCCGTCATCCTCCCGCCGGTCGGGGTCGGCACCGTGAGTGAGCAGTTCGCGCACTGCCTCGAAGTGGTCCCAGCACGCCGCCGCACACAGCGGCAGACCCGAACTGCCCGGCTCCCCGCGGCTCTCCGTATCGGGTGGGGCGCCCGCTTCCAGGAGCAGTCGCACCAGGTCCGTGTGACCGCTCACCGCGGCAAGGTACAACGGCGTCTCCCCGTCGGCGCTCGCGGCGGACGGAGAAGCCCCCTGCCGCAAGAGCGCGTCCACCCGGTGCGCCCGCCCCCTCTCAACGGCGGTGATGAGTCGTTGGGTCAACGACTTGGTCATGCGGCCTCCTTCCTCGGGGGCGTCATCGGGACCGGCCCCGGCCCTCCGGTCACTGTTCCCGCAGTTCTCCGGCATCGGCGAGGCACCACGCCTGCCGCCCGCGGTTGCCCTCGTGGGGGACATATCCCGCAGTGCCGAACCGGCCGTCGTGTGGTGGGAGATGTCGCCGAGGAAGGCGACCCGGGGGCACGTCATCGATGGTCTGGCGGGTGGTCATGGAGGCCGAGGCTAACTGCGGACGCCGCGGGAGTCGACGTAATTGTCCGGGCGGCGGCTCCGTCTTCCCGGGCCCCTTCAGCCACCGTCCGGGAAGAGCCGGTCCAGGTGGTGGCGGAGGACCGCTGCTGCGGCCTCCGGGGTGCGCTGGCCCACCAGGACGCTGGTGCCGAGGCCCGCCGACAGGGCGAGGAGGCTGATCGCCTCCGTGCGTACGTCCGTGCCGGGCGCGGTCAGGCCGGCTTCGCGCGCCCGCTCCAGTTGGTCGGCCACCAAGTCCTCGGCGGCATTGGGGCCGTCGATGAACGGCTGGGCGGCCAGGGCCTCATCCGTTACGGAGAGCACGGCGTAGGAGGTGTAGACGAGGTGGAAGGTCCGGCTCTCCTCGTCGCGGGGGAGTGCTTCGAGGAGGATGGCCTCGATCATCCCGCGTGGTCCCGGGGTGTCCCCGGCGGCCCGGAACCGGTCGGCGATACGGGCACCGAGCCCGGTGGTCAGCTGCTGCAATCCGTGGAGCAGCAGCTTTTCCTTCGTCTCGAAGTAGTACTGCACCAGTCGCAGGGACACCCCTGCTTCGGCTGCCACATCGCGCATCCCGATGGCGTGCAAGCCGCGCCGCCCGGCGACCCGGACCAGTGCCTCGGCGATCTGGGTGCGCCGCTCTTCGTGGTCCACGCGCTTCGGCATCAGCCCGTGCCCTCCGCCTCGTTCGTTCCGTTCCGGTCTGCGGGATCGGCTACATGGTACCGCTGTACCACTTTGGTGATACGGTGGTATCACTAAATTCGCTGTCAGGAGGTGGCCTGCCGTGCCCGGCACCAAGACGCAAGACCACAACCCCGCCGTCGGCCGCTATGTGAACGAGGCGGTGCGCGACCGGTACTTCGCCGCGTGCGACGCCGTCTACGCCCTGGGGCCGGCCCCGGCCGGGGAGTGCGACGTGGAGACCCGCTTCGGGACCACCCACGTCTACCGGTACGGGCCGACGGAGCCCGGCGCCGCCTCCCGCACTCCGGTGGTCCTGGTGCACGGGGCCGGCGGCAACTCGTCGCAGTGGTACCCGAATGTCGCCGCCTTGAGCGCACGGCGCCCGGTCTATGCGATCGACACCCCCGGCGACCCGGGCCGCAGCGTGCAACACGAACCGATCCACCAGCCCGAACGTGCCGCACAGTGGCTCGATGAGGCGCTCGAAGGCCTCGGACTCGACCGGGTCCACCTCGTCGGGTCCTCGTACGGCGGATGGCTCACTTTGAACCAGGCGCTGCACCGGCCCGGCCGACTGGCCTCGGTCACCCTGCTGGATCCGGGCGGCCTGGAGAAGGTGGGCCTCCGGTTCTTCGCCTGGATCTTCGTCAGCCTCTTCGCGACCTGTGCGCCGAAAGCACTGCGTCCACGCCTCGCCGCCTGGCTCGACCAGCCGGTCCTGGTGGTGCCGGAACTGCGCGCGATGATACGGCTCGGCGTGCGCGCCCACCGCATCCGCCGCCCCGCCCCGCTCCCTCTCACCGAAGCCGAACTGTGCAGTATCCGCACTCCGCTCTACCTGTTGCTCGGGAAGCGGAGCCTGATGGTGCATCCCCGACGGCAGCAGGTGCGTGTCCCGCGGCTGGTGCCCGGCGCCCGGGTCGAGATCGTCGCCGACACCGGCCATGCACCCCAGATCGACCACGCGGAGTCGGTCAACAGCCGGATGGTGAGCTTCCTGGACTCAGTGGACTCCGTGGACTCACTGGACTCCGCGCACTGAGGTGCACCGGCACCCGGCCGAAGGGGTGCGGAGGCGGACCCGGCAGCTCGGGGGCCCGGCGGACCAGGGCCCGGCGGGACATGGCTCGGCAGGTCAGGGGCCGGCCGGTTCACGGGTCGTGCACCGTGATGCGCAAGGCCCCCGCCAGGCACCCTCAGCGGCCTGGGTCTCGATCACCCCTGCGGTCTCCTCCCGCCCCGCGCTCGACCGCCGCCAGCACCCGGCCGGCGCCGTCCTCCGTGCCGAGCAACGCCGCCACCTGGCGGGCGCGATGGCGGTACCGGGGGTCGCGCACGGCCTTCCCCATGGCAGCCGCGAGGTTTTCCGCGGTCAGCCGCTGGAAGGGAATCCTCCCGGGGCCGACTCCGAGTGACGTCAGGCGTGACGCCCAGAACGGCTGGTCCAGCATCATGGGAACGGGGACCGCCGGCACGCCCGCGCGCAGGCCGGCCGCCGTGGTTCCGGCACCCGCGTGGTGGACGACGGCTGCCATCTGCGGAAACAGCTGGGCGTGCGGGACCTCGCCCACCGTCAGGACGTCGTCCCCCTCGACCGACAGGCCCGCCCGGCTCGACTGGACGACACCGCGTACCCCGGCGAGCCGCAAGGCGCGTGCCAGGAGACGTCCGAGCCGTTCCGGGTCACTGGGCGCCATGCTGCCGAAGCCCACGAAGACCGGTGGCGGACCGGCCTGGAGGAAATCCGCCAGCCTGGGTTCCGGTGTCCAGCCGGGGACTTCCGACGGCCACCAGTAGCCCGCCACCTCCATGCCCGGCCGCCAGTCGGCGGGCCGGGGTACCACCGCCGGGCTGAATCCGTGGTGGACGGGCCAGGTGTCCCGACGCCGCACCAGGGCCTCCCGCGTCACGCCCAGCCGGCGCCGCAGATGGCGCACCCCGGGAGCAAAGGCCCGGGCCAGCAACGACTGTGCGCACTGTCCCAGGGCCCGGTTGGCGAGCGGCCCCCACGACGGCACGTCGAGGATGGCCGGCGGGAACTCCCGGGTGGGCTCCAGGGGCTGCAAGAACACGCCGGCGCAGGGCAGTTGCAGACCCTCCGCCGCCACGAGCCCCAGGGGAGCCAGGCTGCTGGAGAACAAAAGGACCTCGGCGCCCGAGGCGCAGGCCTCGGCCACCGCGTCGGCCATCTCCGGCGCCAATTCCCGTGCCAGTCGCAGCTGTTCGGCCTTGGACAGGCCGGCGCCCTTCCCCGGCCTGTGCCCCGGCGTGTCCTCCGCTCCGGACGTGGCGTACCGGTCGAGCGGCAGGGGATGGAAGCCCAGGCCGCTGCGGCGTACGACCTCGGCCGAGCGTTCATGGGTGGCCATCACCACCCGGTGTCCGGCGCGATGCAGCCGGGCCCCCAGGCCGGTGTAAGGAGCGACGTCCCCGTGCGAACCCGCGGTGGCGATCAGGATGTGCATGGTCGGCAGTGTCCCGTTTCGTCGGCTGCGATGATTCCGACAGCGACCGGCTTCACCCGGGCGGTGTAACCGCCGTATTTCCGTGTGCGGCCGGACGCGTGGGAACCCCGCGCAGTGGTGTGGTGGACGAGGGCCGGGGGGCCTCCTCGCGGGCGTTTGCGCGGCACCCCGGCGCGGTGGTCAGTCGCGGCGTGCGATCACCCGGTAGGCGTTGGAC
This sequence comes from Streptomyces sp. NPDC048516, assembly GCF_043199875.1. Classification (NCBI taxonomy): domain Bacteria; kingdom Bacillati; phylum Actinomycetota; class Actinomycetes; order Kitasatosporales; family Streptomycetaceae; genus Streptomyces; species Streptomyces sp. NPDC048516. The sequence continues at coordinate 711,331 of NZ_JBICWS010000001.1, forward strand.
AGCCGGGTACGCCGTGTGAAGGGCGCCAGCAGGAGGTCGAGCCCGATGAGGACGAGGAGCACGGGCGCGACGGCCAGCAGGGAAAGCCCGCGGATCCAGCGGCTGACCGGCCCCGGCCTCCGGGGCAGCCAGGGCAGATCCTCGCTCGGCAGGACGGACTTGAGCATGTTCACCGCCGCGGACGTCAGATCGGTGGGGACATGGGGCTCGTGCCGGTCGGTGGCCACGACGGTGAATCCCTGCTCGGCCAGTGCACTGCACAAGTTGTCCAGGGGGACGAAGTGCAGATGCTGCGGCTGGAGCCACGGCCCCCACCATTGGCCGAGCAGCCGGGCGGAGGCGGATTCCGGGTCGGGCACTTCCACCAGGAGGTGACCGCCGGGCCGGAGCGCGGTGTGGGCGGCGGCCAGTTCCTGCCGTGGCGCCAGGGTGTGTTCCAGGTAGTGATGCATGCTCACCACGTCGTACTGGCAGGCCAACTGGCCTGCCAGCCCGACGAAGGAACCCCGGTAGGCCCGGGAGATGCGGCCGTTGCGTGCGGCGATCTCGACGCCCTCGCCCCAGTCGAGCCCGTGGAACTGCGTGCCCGGATGGATCTTTCGGGCTTCGGCGCAGAAGTCGCCGTGACCGGTTCCCACGTCCAGCCACCGTGACGGGCGGCCGAAGGGGAGCAGCGCCCGGGCGCGGGCCCGGTAGAGCCGCACCGCGAGGGGCGAGCGGGCCAGCCGGGCCATTGTCGCCTCGCCCAGGCCGTCGTAACAGTCCCGGTAGTAGAAATCCAGCCCGTCCGCGCTCAGCCGGGGATTCTGGAACACGTGCCCGCAACTGCGGCACTGGTCGAGTACGAACGTCCCGGGCTTGTGCTGGGGATGGTCGGTGGTGCGCAGGCGCCCGCGCAGCCGGGAGGAGGTGCACCAAGGACATGTGGTGCGCCGTGGTTCGAAGAACCGCTCCAGCCCGTGTGCCAGCTCGTCTTGGTAACGGTGCCGGTGGGCGGCGATCTGCTCGCTTCGCATACTCATCATGGGGGGCTTCTTTCCGATGTGGTCCTGAGAGGGGAGCGCTGCCACCGGTGCGGAGGGCGGGCGAGGCACGCCGGGCCGCTCCGGGGACCGGGCGCGCACCGCACGGACGCCGGAACGCTGGGTGCACTACGAACGGGTGGCGGCACGGGGGCGGGCACGGCGGGGCACGGACAAGCGCCGCACACACGGGCGTTCCACCCCCGCATACAGCAGCCACGAGGTCAGCAGCACGACGGGCAGCCCGGCCAGCACCACGGCGAGGTTGCTCCACCCATGACCCGTCAAAGACAGGTACAGCAACCCCAGCACCATGAAGTGGACGAGGTACATGGCGTAGGAGATCTCACCGAGGAACACCAGGACGGGCGTGCGCAGCAGCGATTTTCTGCCGCGCAGGTCCAGCTCGGCGGTCGCGTACACGAGCGTGGCGAGCGGGATCACGGTCGAGGCCGCGTACAGGAAGCTGCGCGGCAGAAAGGCGGCGTTGACCACGATCGTGCTGATGACGCCCAGAGCGGCCGGGAGAATGCCGATGCGCGGAATCCGCATTCCCGTCGAGGAGATCCGGGCCAGCATCATGCCGAGGACGAATTCGGGCAGCCTCGTGATCGGCAGCATGTACAAGGACCAGTATCCGGGAAATGACGGACCACCCGGGTTGAGGACGAACTCGTAGAGCACCGGGCAGGTCCAGACGAGCGCGATGGCCCCGCCCGCCCCGATCAGCAGTCCACGACGTGACAGCCGCTCGACGTACGGCAGAAGAAGGGGGAAGAGGAGATAGAAGAACCCTTCGGCGGCCAGTGACCAGGAAACCGGGTTACCCGCGGAGACAAAGCGCTGGCTGGGAACCCAGGTGTGCACCAGGAAGAGGCTGGAAAGGTTCGCCGTCCATCCGGAACCGTGTGTCGCCGTCCCTCCGGCGCAGACGAGCGCGGCCATGATCACGCACCAGGTCAGTACGTGATTGGGCAGAATCTTGGCGGCACGGCGCCGCCAGAAGGCGCGTGCGGTGTCGGTCGGGCGGGCGGAATGCGTGAGCACATAGCCGCTCAGAATGAAGAAGAGCGAAACCGAACTCGCCCCGACCCATACTTCGGGTCCCAGGGTCCGGGCGAGGTGCGGGTTGATCAGCAGCGCACTGTGGGTGTAGACGACCCCGCCCGCAGCGGCGAACCGCAGACCGGTCAGAGAAGGCAACTGCCGGGGCCGGCCCGATCGTGTGCCGTCCTTCGCCGACGGCTCCTGTGCGCCGATACGGCCGACGACGCGGCCGACCGTCGCGGTGGAGGGGGACGACGGCCTGGGGAGATCGTGCACGAGTGGCCTCCTGCGGGAACGACCGGGCCCATGACCACCACGCAGATGCACAGGGGTGCGCGGAAGGGGTCGCCGGGGGATCGATGGGAAGGACTGATCCGGCCCGTGCGGAGGAATGGGCGGCCCGTCGCGCGGATACCTCGATTGACCCACCGCTCCACGCCCGTGCCTAGGGAAGGTGACCCGATTTCACTCATACGGCCCAGAGCCGGACCCTGGTGCGCCGTAAGCCCCCGCAGCAACGCCCGTATCCGGTGGTGGCCTACGTGACATCCCTCAGGTGCGCCCCGGCCGTACAGGTGATTCCTGCGGACCTGTGGCCGGGCGGGTGGAGCGCGAAGCGGCCGCGGGAAAGAATGACGTCATTCCGCCGTGCCATGCACACCGGCTGCCTGGGGCGCCGATCACCCTCAAGGGCAGGGCATATGACGAGGCAACGCATTCCGGTGCACAGGGTGCTCGGTAACAGCGGTACCGCGATATAGGAGCGAACTGATGCGTCGCTGCGCGCGTGCGGGAAAGGCCCTGCGCGAAGGACCGGGCGGCGCGGAAACGGCTGGGTCGAGGGGGAGGGAAACGCCTGCCTCCGGCGGGCCCGGATATCCACCGCAGGCCCCACTCCCACACCAGAGGTCTTGAGTTGAAGCACACCAGCGCATCTGAGTCCCGCACCGTCCTCGGCAGTGCGGGGACCGTGGTTCTGATCGCCGCCGCACTCACCCTGCAGTGCGCCCAAGCCGCCCCGGCCAAGGCTCCTGAGCCCCCGTCAGCGACCGCTGCCGCTCAGCGCGCCCGGACCATCAGCTCCGCACTCGGAGCCAGCGCGGCGGGCTTCTACTACGACGCGCCGCGCAACCAGCTCATCGTCAATGTGACCACCGCGGCTGCCGTGGCCAAGGTCCGTGGGGCCGGCGCCGAGGCCAAGATCGTCAAGCACTCCCTCACCTCGTTGAATGCGGCCCGTGCGACCCTCAAGCAGAAGGCCACCATCCCCGGGACGTCCTGGGCGATGGACCCCAGGACCAACCAGGTGGTCGTCGTCGCCGACCGTACGGTCCAGGGCGAGCGCTTGAACCGGCTCAAGAAGGTCACCGCTTCGCTCGGCGACCGGGTCGTCCTCAGACAGTCGGCGGGCACGCTCCGGCCGCTGATCGCCGGCGGCAATGCCGTCTGGGGCAGCGGCGCGCGCTGCTCGCTCGGCTTCAACGTCATCAGGGACGGTCAGCCGTACTTCCTGACCGCCGGCCACTGTGCCAACGCGGTGCGGAACTGGTCCGCCTCACAAGGGGGTCCGGAGATCGCGGTGACGGAGGCCGGTGCCTTCCCCGGTGACGACTTCGGGATCGCGAAGTACACCGACGCCGGTATCGCCCACCCCAGCCGGGTGGACCTCTACAACGGCAGCCTGCAGCCGATCGGCAAGGTGGGCGATGCCATCGTGGGGGAGCGGGTGCGGCGCAGCGGCAGCAGCACGCATGTCCGGACCGGTGACGTCACCGCCGTCGAGGTGACGGCCAACTACCAGGAAGGGCCGGTCGACGACCTGGTCCAGGCCGGCATCTGCGCGGAATCCGGGGACAGCGGCGGGTCGCTCTTCGACGGAGACACCGCGCTGGGCCTGACCTCGGGTGGCAGGGGCAACTGCCTTCTGGGCGGCGAGTCCTTCTACCAGCCCGTACGCGAGGCCCTGGAGAAGACCGGATCTCACCTCGGCTGATCTGAGGGGCCGGGCGGACCGGGCCGGGCGGACCGGTCCGCTCCCGGCCGCTACGGACGCAGCGAGGGCAGTGGCCCGAGCGTGGGCCACCGGTCCAGCATGCGATGGCGCAGGTCCGCGGCGAGCCGGTGCAGACCGCGCAGATCGGCCCGCTCGGCCGTCGTCTGTGCGACGACGCCGAGCCGGTGGACCAGCCGCTGCCGGGCCGTGGCGGTGCCCCATTTCCAGTCATGATCCGGGACGCGGGCCAGGTGGTCGACGGTGCCGCGGTGGGCCCGCTGCACCAGGGCGTCGCCGCGCAGCAGCCAGCCGGCACAGGCGTCGGTCAGATCGCCGTGCGGCTCGGTGCCGGTCGCGGTGGTCCATGCCGTGCGGTAGGCCGTTTCGGCGCGGTCCATGAGCGGTGCGGTTGCCGCGGTGGAGCACCAGCAGGTGGGAAAGCCGATGCGCAGGTAGGCGAGTTCCATGATCCCGTTACCGAGCGCGGCCTGTTCGAAGTCGATGAATCGGACGCCCTGTGCGGTGTGCAGGTCATTTCCCGGGCACGGGTCTCCATGGAGCAGGGCGTGCCCCGGTGCCTGGCCGATCCGGTCCGCGAGGGCCTCGAGTTCGGAGGGCGCGCCAGACGGCACGGACACCTCCAGCGCCTCGGCGAGGCGGAGGAAGGAGCCGATGTCGTCCTGTGTCGGGCCGGACCAGGCCGGCAGGAGGCCGACGTCCTCGGGGGTGCCGGTGGCGTGCAGCCGGGCGAGTGCGGTGGCATAGCCGACGATCCATTCACGGGACGGCCGGCGGGGCTCGAGATGCTCCAGGACCAGCACGCGCTCCTCGTCGTCGGTGCCCAGCAGGCGCGGCACGACAGCCGGTTCGACCCGGGAAGCGAGCTGCAGCGCCGTCACCTCGCGCGCGTACCGCTGAGCGGCGTCGGGGACGCCGACGATCTGTTTGACGACCGCCGGTATCCCGTTCAGCTCGATGCGCCAGACGCGCGAGCGCGGGCTGCTGTCCAGTCTGCGGTGCCTCGTGGGCGTCCCCAGCTCTGCCCGCAATCCGTCTCCGAACGGCAGTTGAGATGACATGGCCAGCATCCTTCCACCCACGCCAACAAGCGTGGCGCCGGGGTGAATTCCGATGCCGGGGTGAATGCGGTGTGCGGCTGCTGCGGAGGCGTCCGGTTCCCCCGGACTCCCCGGCGCGGGCGGGCCCGTTCGCCGGGGAGCCGGAGACAAGGGGGTCGCCTCACCGCCCCCAGATGCGGCGATGCGGTATGCGGGATGAGCGCGTGCCCAGATGTACGGCGCAGGGCACGGCGAAGCAGCGGTCGGCCGGGCCGCGCCCCCGTCGGTACCACCGTCCCGACGGGGGACTCGGACGGTCTGGGGAGGAATGGCTACCAACCCGCCTCGCCGGCGGAGGAGACCGTTGCCCACGCTCCCTCTGAAGGGGCCCTGAGCGGGGCCTCGTCCGAGGTGCCCGCTGCGGGTGTCAGGTCGCCCCCGCCGCCGAGAGCTCCGCGCAGCGCGTGGCTGGTCTCAGCCGATGGTGGCGCCGGTGGAGGTGGCACCGGTCGTGCCGCCCGCGCCGCCGCCGATGGTGGCGCCGGTGGTGGTGGCGCCGGTCGTGCCGCCCGCGCCGCCGCCGATGGTGGCGCCGGTGGTGGTGGCTCCTGTGGTGCCGCCCAGGCCGCCGCCGATGGTGGCGCCGGTGGTGGTGGCGCCGGTCGTGCCGCCCACGCGGCCGCCGATGGTGGCGCCGGTGGTGGTGGCACCGGTCGTGCCGCCGCCGAGCCTGCATCCCACCGGTACCAGCTGGATCCTGCCGTTCACGATACGGACTTTGCAGAGCACGCCTCCGCCGCCGCCGATGGTGGCGCCGGTGGTGGTGGCGCCGGTGGTGCCGCCCAGGCCGCCGCCGATCGTGGCGCCCGTGGTGGTGGCTCCTGTGGTGCCGCCCACGCCGCCGCCGATCGTCGCGCCGGTGGTGGTGGCGCCGGTCGTGCCGCCCACGCCGCCGCCGATCGTGGCGCCGGTGGTGGTGGCGCCGGTCGTGCCGCCCACGCCGCCGCCGATCGTGGCGCCGGTGGTGGTGGCTCCTGTGGTGCCGCCCACGCCGCCGCCGATGGTCGCGCCGGTGGTGGTGGCACCGGTCGTGCCGCCCACGCCGCCGCCGATCGTGGCGCCGGTGGTGGTGGCTCCTGTGGTTTGTTCGGTGCTGGTCGGGGCCGAAGCCTTCGCTGTCTGCGGCGCTTCACTGCTCATCGCGGTGATAGCACCGACCGTTCCCGTGAGTGTCACGGCCAGGAAAGACGCACCGATCACGTGGGGAATTCGCTTCCGGATGTTTGTCGCCATGATGCCTCCTCTTGAGTGGACGGGCCGTCGATAGACCAGCCTGGGAGGTCGGCCATGACCGCGGTGTTGATCCGGCGTGGCCCTCGCGTGACGCGCTCGGTACCGGGCGGGAATCCGCCGCTTCTACCGGCCGTCCGGTCCCTGGTGAACCGGCCCGTCAATCGAACCGGCCGTACTCGACCGGGCAGGCGCAGCGCCGGTCACAGATGGTGTCGAGGTGATCGCCACCCGTGCAGGGGGCCGCTGGGGGAGTAGTCACCGGATCGGACCCGAGCGGGCCGGACCCGGGCGGACGGGACCCCGGTGAACCGGACCCGAGTGAAGCGCGGCCGGGCGGACCGGGGCCGAGTGCACCGGACCCGGCGGACCGGCCCCGGCCCTGCCGGAGCCGGGTGAGCAACTGCCCTCGGCCGGGTCGCGGCGCCACGGTGCCGTGTCCGGAGCCGTGGCGGGAAGAGGCCGCGAGGTCACGCGTCCGGGGGCTGCCTCGGGCGTTGTGCGCCACAGTCGATGCGCGCTCTGCCATCCGGGTGACGGGGCGTCAAGAGCGTTGCAGGCGTGCTCACTCGGGTGGATTACTGGGAGCCATCCAATCCGGTGGGCCGCCTACCCTCTCGGGCGAGTGGCAGTCGGCCTACCTCGACAACACACCCACGTGAGGGCGGGCGGCGGTGCAGCACTGGCGCCGCGACGGATGCCCTCGCACGCAGAGGCGTGAAGACACCAGGCAGGTGCCGTTCGTCGGCACCGGCTGGTGTGGCGGCTCACATCACCTCTTCCTGGGGACGCCATGCGAACTGTCCGTACATTGCGCGCCATCCTCGGTGTCTGCGCCCTGACCGTGGCGCTGACCGCCGGGCTGGTCGCCGTCCCGACCGGGGCACACGCCCAGACGCCTGTGCTGTGCAGTGAAACCTCGCTGGTCAACGCGATCACGGCGGCCAATGCGGCCGACGGGGGCACCCTGGCGCTGATCCCGTTCTGCACCTACCAGCTCACCAGCGCGCATGGGAACGGACCCACCGGCCCGGTGGGGCTACCGCCCATCACCACGTCGATCACCCTGGTGGGTATGGGCGTCAACATCGTCCGTGACCCGAGCGCACCGGCCTTCCGGGTCCTCCAGGTCCAGGGGGCCGCGAACGTGCCAGGTACCAAAGGCCAGTTGAGCCTGGTGGGGGTCACCGTACGCGGCGGCAGTGCCGTGCCTCCCTTCCCGGGAGGCGGCATCTCGAATCTGGGGGGCACGGTCTCCCTGCTCACCAGTGCCGTCATCGGCAACACCGCCGTTGCCGGGGGCGGAATCTACAACGACAACGGTGCCGTCTCGCTGACCGCCAGCTCCGTCACCGGAAACACCGCCACGTCCAGCGGCGGCGGCATCTACGTCAACTCCGGGGGCGTGACTCTGCTGGGCACCACCGTGAGCGGCAACACCCCGGACAACTGTGCTCCGTCAGGCAGCGTCATCGGCTGCACCTGACGGCCGGCCGGCGCATCGGCCACCACGCACCACACACCCCATCCCGACACCGGCGGCGCACACCGCCGCCCGGTCTCGGCTGATCACTCCCACTCACACACTCCACCGAAGGAGCTTCGCCATGCCCATCTCTCCCAGTCAGGGTTCGACCGGAGGCGGGACCACCGTCAACATCACCGGTACCAACCTCGGCGGCGCCACCGCCGTGCACTTCGGCACCAAGACAGCCACCATCACCGGCAACACGCCCACCTCGGTCACCGTCATCAGCCCCTCGGGCACCGGTACGGTTCCCGTGACCGTGACCACCCCGGGCGGAACCAGCAACCCGCTGTCGTTCTTCTACGTAGGTGCGCCCTTCAAGTCCGGCATCTCCCCGGTCTCCGGCGTCACCGCGGGCGGCAACACCGTCACCATCACCGGCACCGGCCTGACCACCGCCACCTCGGTGAACTTCGGTGCCGCCACGGCGACCCCGACCGTGGTCAACGACGGCCAGCTGACCGTCGCCGTGCCGGCGGGCACGGGGCCCGGGCCGGTGAGCGTCAGCGTCACCACCGCGGGCGGTACCAACAACGGCCTGTCCTACACCTACGTCGACGCCCCGACCCTCACCACGCTGAACCCCAACTCCGGCCCGGTCAGCGGCGGAACCGTGGTGACCCTCACCGGCACCAACCTCAGCAGCACACAGTCGGTCACCTTCGGCGCCACGCCCGCACCGTTCACCGTCCTCAGCGACACCACCGTTTCCGTCGTCACCCCGCCCGCGGCCGACGGAACCCCCGGTCCCGTCGACGTGACCGTGACCACCACGGGTGGCAGCGCCACCCTCACCGGCGGCTTCACCTACCTGGCCGGCCCCGGCATCTGACCGGCACCCCGAGCCGCTGACGGCCTGGTCCCTCCGACCAGCCAACCGAACCATCACTCCGGACAGGGCGCGCCCTGCCCTGCCCGGCCGTCCCCCAGCTCACTTGACGAGCCTCGGCCCGGCGCTTCTCCTCAGCGGACGGCCGGGGCTCACGCTCTCGAAGGACCATGGCCGTGAATCGCTCAGCACAACCGCCAACCGCTTCCGCCGCGCAGACGCCGGCCGCAGCCACACCCGCAGTCTTCTCCGTCTCCCCCACCTCGGGTGCCTCCGCGGGTGGCACCCCCGTGACGATCACCGGCACCGGCTTCACCGGTGCCACCGCCGTGCGCTTCGGTGCCACACCGGCGCCGTCGTTCACCGTCGTTTCCGACACCCAGATCACCGCCACCACCCCGCTCGGCACCGGCACGGTGCAGGTCACCGTCACCACCCCCAGCGGTACCAGCAACCAGTTCGTCACCTTCTCCTATGTCGCCACCTCCGCTCCGGTCCTGACCTCGGTGGTTCCTGCTTCGGGTCCGTCGTCGGGTGGTACGACGGTGACGTTGACGGGTTCGGGTTTTACGGGTGCGTCGGTGGTGCGGTTCGGTGCGGTGCCGGCTTCGTTCGTGGTCAATTCCGCTACGCAGATCACGGCGACGGCGCCGGCGGGGTCGGGCACGGTGCAGGTCACCGTGGTGGGGCCGGGGGGTACGAGCAATGGTGTGGCGTTCACCTACACGACGGTTTCCGCTCCGGTCCTGACGTCCGTGACCCCGTCCTCTGGTCCCGCTGCCGGGGGCAATACGGTCACTCTCACCGGCACGGGCCTGGCCACCACCAGCTCCGTACGGTTCGGTACCACGGCGGCAACCTCCTTCACCGTTGTCTCCGACACCCACGTCACCGCCGTCGCCCCTGCCGGGACCGGCACGGTGCAGGTCACCGTCACCACCCCCGGCGGCACCAGCAACGGCGTCTCCTACACCTACTCCGTGACGCCCGCCCTGAGCGGCGTCAGCCCCAACCAAGGGCCCACGTCCGGCGGGAACACCGTCACACTCACCGGCACCAACCTCACCGGAACGACCTCGGTCACCTTCGGCACCACCCCCGCAACCTCCTTCACGGTCCTGTCCCCGACCCAGATCTCCGCCGTGGCCCCCGCGGCGACCGCGGGTCCGGTCGATATCACCGTGACCACCCCGGGGGGCACCAGCACCCTCCAGAGTGCCTACTTCTACGTCAGCACCCCGGTCCTCACCGGCGTCGCCCCGCTCTCGGGACCGCTCTCGGGCGGGAACACCGTCACACTCACCGGTGTGCACCTCCTCGAAGCCACCGCGGTGCGCTTCGGGACGACCGCGGCAACGGGCTTCACGGTGGTCTCGGACACCCAGATCACCGCCGTGGTTCCGGCCGGAGCCGCCGGTCCGGTCGACGTCACCGTGAGCACCGCCGGGGGAACGAGCAACGGGATCTCCTACACCTACCTGGCGGCACCGGTCGTCACGACCGTGGTCCCGAATCAGGGGCCCATCGCCGGTGGTATCACCCTCACCCTCACCGGCACCGGCTTCGCCCAGGCGACCCAGGTGCTCATCGGTACCGGCCCAGCGGGGTTCACCGTCGTCTCCGACAACCACATCGTCGTCGACGCCCTGCCCGGCGCCGCCGGTCCGGTCGCCGTCACCGTCACCAGCCCCGGCGGCACCAGCGCGCCGAAGACCTACACGCGGGTCGCCTCACCAGGGATCTGAGGTGGCGGGCCGGCCAGGGCGCGAAAAGAGGAAGGCCGCACCCCCACCCCCTGGCGTAAGGTGCCCTCCGGTAGATCATCGCTTACTTCGGGAGGGCTTGATGGTTCCGGAACTGGTCAGGATCTGGGCGTCCGGCTGGGCCGTTTCACGACGCACGCCCCGGCCGGTCGGGCATCCGTGGGGGCTCTATATCGAGGTGGGCAAGCCCGACCAGGTGGGGCGCCATGTACTGCACCACGCCGATGAGTCCTCGGTGCGCCAGGCCGCCGCCGCTGTGACGGTGCCGCACACCTGGCTCAAGGTGCCCATGGAGCCGGCGGATGTCGGGCACTGGCTGCCGCAGGGCTGGGTGGTGGACAAGGACGAGGCGGGACACCTGATGGCCGTGGACCTGCAGGTCACCGACCCGGAGGTGCCCAAGGGCTACACCGCGGACGTGGAGACCGTCGACGGCGTCGTCCACGTCCGGGTACGGGATGCCGCGGGCGACACGGCCGCCGAGGGGCAGATGGCCGTCCTCGGGCGGGCCACGGTCGTCGACCGCGTCACGACCGAGGAGGGGCACCGCCGCCGCGGCCTGGGCAACTTCGTGATGCGTACTCTCGCCGACCATGCCGCGGCCGGGGGCGCGGAACTCGGCATTCTGGGTGCGACCGACGACGGACGCGCGCTCTACGAAACGCTGGGCTGGAAGGTGCACGCCCCGCTGGCGGCGTGCATCTACCGGCCCCGGTAGGGGGCCAGGCAGCCACCCGCTCCGCGCGGGCACGCCAATGTTCCAGGCCCGTTCACCCGCGCAGGAGGCCCAGGACCTGTGCCTCTTGCGCTGCACGGCGCATCACGGGGCGGCACGGGGCGGCGCGTGCCGCTGTGGGACGATTCCGGGCGCAGCGCAGCGCGGGGCGACGACAGCACAGCGACTCGTCCCGAACGCGAGCACACAACAGGCTGACGTGGCAGTGAGACGGGGAAGAAGCGGATGTTTGCGATATCGCTGGGTGATGACGGTGCGGAGCTGCGGCCACTGGAGCCCTGGCAGGCCGGGGAGTACCTCGCCCATATCGACCGGGGCCGCGAGTACATCGGCCGCTACATCGGACTGACGGACCGGGCCGGCGACCTCGCGTCCGCCACGGCGTTCCTGCAGTCCTACGCGGACAAGGCGGCTGCCGACAGCGGTCGGCTCTACGGAATCTGGGTGGACGGTGTACTCGTCGGCGGCGTCCTGTTCAGGACGTTCGACACCGAGTCCGGCAACTGCGAGGTCGGCTGCTGGCTGGAGGAGGCGGCCGTCGGACGCGGGCTGATCACGCGCGCGATCCGGGTGCTCATCGACTGGGCGGTCGGGGAGCGCGGGATGCACCGGGTGGAGTGGATCGCCTCCTCCGCCAACACCGCCAGCCTCAATGTCGCCAAGCGGCTCGGCATGGTGCGGGAGGGTGTGCTGCGGGAGAGCAACCCCTACCGCGGCGTTCGCCACGACATGGAGATCTGGTCGGTCCTGGCCCGGGACTGGCACATGCGGCGCGCATCCGGCGGCCGGTGACGTCTGCCGGCCGGAGCCGCGGTGCCGGCGTTGCCGTACGGGTTGCTGACCGGCGTCGCCGTACGGGTTGCCGACCGGAGGTGCGGTCGGCAACCCGTACGGGCAGCGGGGTCAGGCGGTCTGCTGCAATCGGTGCAGCGAGGCCACCAGTTTGTCCACCTCCTCGGATGTGTTGTAGAGCGCGAGTGAGGCACGCGCCGCGCTCTCCAGGCCGTAGTGCGCCAGCGCCGGTTGGGCGCAGTGGTGGCCGGCACGGATGGCGATGCCGTCGCGGTCCAGCCACTCGGCGATCGTGGACGGGTCGTGGCCGGCGAGGGTGAAGGTAAGTACCGCGATTCTGTCGGGTGCTGAACCCAGCAGCTCAAGGCCGGGGACCGTGGCCATGGCCTGCTGCGCGTACGCCATCAGTGAGGTCTCGTAGGCGGCGATGGCGTCCCGGTCGAAGGAGGTCAGCCAGTTCAGCGCGGACAGCAGACCGACCACGCCGGAGATGTTCCCGGTTCCGGCCTCGAGGAGGTGCGGTACGGGGGCGTAGGTGGTGCGGTTGAAGTCGACCGACTCGATCATGTTGCCGCCACCCTGCCACGGCGCCATGTTCCGCAGGATCTCCGGCTTCGCGTACAGGACGCCGATGCCCGTCGGGGCGAACAGCTTGTGGCCGGAGAACACATAGAAGTCGGCGTCCAGGTCCTGCACATCGACAGGGAAGTGGGCCACCGCCTGCGCCCCGTCCACCAGCACCTTGGCGCCGTAGCGGTGGGCGAGTGCGGTCATCTCGCGCACCGGCGGGACGGTGCCGAGCACGTTCGACGCCTGACTGACCGCGACGAGTTGGGTGCGCATGGAGAGCAGATTGGCGTACGCATGGAGATCGATCTGGCCGTCCGGCCGCAGTGGTACGGGTACCACCCGGGCACGGGTCTCCTTGGCGATCAACTGCCAGGGAACGATATTCGAGTGGTGCTCCAGTACAGGCACCAGGATGTCGTCCCCGGGGCCGAGATGGGCCCGTCCCCAGCTCTGGGCGACGAGGTTGATCGCCTCGGTGGTCCCGCGTACGAAGACGATGTCGTCCGGTGACGGTGCGCCCAGGAACCGGGCGACCGCCGACCGGCCCGCTTCGTAGGCCTCGGTGGCTTCCCGGGCCATGGTGTGCGCACCACGGTGGATGTTGGAGTTGGCGGATCCGTAGAAGCCGGCCAGCGTCTCGATCACCTGGCGTGGCTTCTGTGTGGTGGCCCCGTTGTCCAGCCAGACCAAGGGGTGCCCGTTCACGGTCCGGTGCAGGATCGGGAAGTCGCGGCGCGCCATCTCGGGTGAGAAGGCGACGTGTTGGCCGGGGAGGCCGGTGGGTTGTACGGGCTGGGTGACGGCGGATTGCAGGGGCTGGGGGGTAGTGGGGTGCAGGGGGTGGTCGGTGGGCTGGGTGTGGGCGGCCGGATCGGTGCTGAGTGGAGCGGCGGTGACCGGGGCAGTGCCGACCGGGGCTGTGCTCACCGGGGCAGTGGCGACCGGATCGGTGCTGACCCGATCGGCGGTGGCCGGAGCGGCGGTGACCGGGTCCGCGGGCGCGTCCGTGGCCGTGCCCATGGCCGACGCCGCAGCCAGTGCCGTGGCCAGCGCCGCAGTGAGTGCCGTGGCCGGATCGGTGGATGTCAGGCCGTCCGTCGGCGGGTTCGCGGGGGGAGCCGTGTGCGGCCACCGGCTCCCGGTGACGTCAGGAATAGTCATGGAAGTTGGAGACCTCGACGTTCTGGAGCACGGCGAGTGCGTCCTCCACCAGTACCGCGGTGTTGAAGTACGCCGTCATCAGGTACGACGTGACACCCTTCTGGTCAACGCCCATGTTCCGCATCGACAGGCCGGGTTCCACCTCGTCCTCGACCTTCGCGGGACGCAGGCCCACCACGCCCTGCTCCGCCTCACCGGTGCGCATCAGCAGGATCTCGGTGGTGCCGATGCCGGCACTGCCGGAGAACCGCACCTTGTCGGAGGGGAGCAGCGGGACGCCGCGCCAGGTCAGCAGGGGGCTGCCGAAGCGGTTGTCGATGACCGGGGGCACACCCCGGCGCGTACATTCCCGGCCGAATGCGGCGATGGCCCTGGGGTGGGCGAGGAAGTAGCCGGGCTGCTTCCAGACCCTGGTCAGCAGTTCGTCCAGGTCATCGGGGGTCGGGGAGCCGGTGCGCGCCTGCACCCGCTGCCCGGCGGCCACATTGTTGAAGAGGCCGAATTCCGGGTGGTTGAGCAGCGAGGCCTCCTGCCGCTCGCGCAGGGCGTGCACGGTGAGGTTGGACTGGGCGCGAGTCTGGTCGATGGGCCCGTTGTAGAGGTCGGAGACCCGGGTATGGACGCGCAGCACCGTCTGGGCGAGCGTCATGTGGTACTCGCGGGGCGTGTCCTCGTAGTCGACGAACGTCATGGGGAGTTCCGGTTCGCCGACGTGCCCGGCGCTGAGATCGACCGGTACCTCGGCGCCCGGCAGGACGCCGTCCGCCGAGAGGTAGGCATCCATCGCTCCCCGTACCGCCGTGTCGCGCTCGCAGAGCCCGGTGAGCACGCTCCGTTCGACGCACAGGGCCACGCCTGGCGTGAGTGCCCGGACACGGTACGGCAGGGGCTCGGAGCGGGTCCAGGCGTCGAGATCGAAGAACTGGCCGTCACCGATGACTTCGAGTACGGCGTCCTCGCCGTACCGGCCACTGGCCCGCTTCTCGGCACGTCCCTGGGCGATGACCCACAGCTTGTCGTGCGCCTCACCGTCCTGGGCCAGCATTTCTCCGGCCTCGAAGGTGACTTCCGTGAAGGAGCGCGCCAGTTCGGAGAGCAGCGCGTCGTCGGCGTCCCGCAGGTAAGGGAGTTCCCTCAGGTCTCCCGGAATGACGCGCGGCGAACCACCGTCGTTGTGGGTGCTGATGCGGTCGTCGCCGAGGACGTAAGTGCGGCGGCGGTTGACGCGGAAGACACCCGATTCGACATCCACCCATGGCAGGGCGCGGAGCAGATAGCGCGGGGTGATGCCGCGCATCTGCGGGCTGGTCTTGGTGGTGGTCGCCAGTTGCCGTGCCGCATCCGGGCTGAGACTCGTCTGGTCGTTCATCACAGGACCTCCTCGACGACAGGCGTGTCAGGTGGCCGGGGCCCGGCCGAGCGACACGCGGGAATCTGATCGTGTGGTCGAAGCCCGTCACCCGCAACCAACCGTTTGACGGCGTTAGGCCGGAAATATTCGCTGTATGAACTTCGCAATTACGGATATATGTGCGACTATTGGCTCTTGGGGTGCCGCTATGGTGCGCGCCCATTCCGGGATCGTCGGAGCCGAGGCGTCCCGGCCGCTTTCTCCCGCCGCCCGCCGCACCGGATATGCGACGTGATTTGCCCTCATAACAGTCCTTGGTGATTCTTCAAGGATGGCTTATGTGGGGGCAGTTGGCCCTCTTCGGCGCCGCGGCAAACCACTCTGCGGGCTCTTCTTTCTGTGGTTTCCCGCTCCTCCTCACGGTGCCGTGCCGTGCCGGACGCCCGGCGCAACTCGCCCCACTGTGGCGAGTGTTGAAATGGGTGACCGTGGCGTCCGGTCTTCACCTGGCGGACCGGGGTGCACGGCACTCTCAAGATGCGGACCCGGCCCCGGATGAGGGCCGGGTCCGTGGCCCCGGACAGGCGACAGGAGCCGCCTTCCCCGGGCGCGGCGGCCCACGGGGAAGGCGGCTCCTGCAGTGCGCTGGTTCCTCCTACTGAGGCTTGAAGGAACGGATCTGGTAGCTGCCCTGCAGGTTGCCGCCCGCGCCGGAGGGCGTGGACCCGACGCGCGCGTGGTAGTTGGTCTGCGTGTAGTACTGCACTCGGTGCCGGGTGTTGTTCCATACGGAGCGGACATTCCGTCCCCGCTGGATGAAGGAGCAGTCGTCGGCGGTGTTCGCCTTGCTGGACTGGGACCACTGGCAACGGGTTCCCCCGCCGTTCCAGTCGCTGTAGATGCAGAAGTACCCGGAGGTGCAGTGGAAGGCCGCCGGGCGGGCGGACGCCATGGGGGTCGCGGTTGCGCTGGGTACGGTGCCCAGGGTGGCGGTCAGGGCGGCCGCGGCGACGATGAACGAGCGAAGACGGCGCATGGGAAGAACTCCTTATCCTCGGTGGTGGCCGGCGAGTGGCAGGGCCGCTGCGGACCGGCGGGGAAGGTCGCGTACGAGTAGGAGAGCCAGGCCGCGCCGGGCCGGACGGGCAACGGGCGGTCGGCTGCGAAGCGTCACCAGTATGGTTCGCCGCCGCGATGCCCACTCAGGGCATTTCTGGCCTCACCAGGGCCTGTTGGAGCGCGACGGCGCAGGCACCTGGCGTACGCCGCACGCACCTCCCCTCACGCGAAGAGCGCATTCACACCCGGTTCGCGGCCGCCAAGTCCCGCCCGGTAGCTGCCGGGCGGGACGCACGGCGGCACTGCCCCGTTGACCCGGAACATGGAATTCATGGGTGTCTGATGGGTTTGGTATGTCATGGGGAAGCGCGCCCGGGTATGGCCCTGGCGCCAGGACTGCCTCAGGTCTGTGGGGCCTTTGATTGCAAGGGACATCCGTCCAAAGGGGTGCCGCTCCCGATGACTGCTCCGTATTGTCAGCTCGCGCCGGAGCCTTCCCGTCCGGAAGCTCCGTGTGGGAACCCCTCCGGGCCCGCGATACCTGGCAATGCCTGCACCGAGGAGCAGTGGTGACACCCCTGATCGTACCGGTCATGATCGTATTTGGAATATTCCTGCTTGCCATGGTGACCGTGGGTATCTGGACGTACCAGGACACGTTGACGTTCTCCGACTTCGCGCTGGGCGGGCGCCGGCTGAGTGCGCCACTGGCGGCCCTGTCCGCGGGTGCCAGTGATATGTCCGGCTGGCTGTTCCTGGGTCTGCCCGGGGCGGTGTACACGGCCGGGATCGGCGCCTCGTGGATTGCCGTCGGCCTGGCCGTCGGTACGTATCTCAACTGGCGTCTGGTCGCACCGCGTTTGCGTACCTACACCGAGCTGGCCGGCGACGCCAAGACACTGTCGGCGTACCTGGAGGAGCGCTTCGAGGACGGCAGCAGGATGCTGCGCCTGGTCTCGGCAACCGTCATCGTCGTGTTCTTCACCGTCTACGTGGCCAGCGGCCTCCTGGCCGGGGGAGTGCTGTTCGAGGACATCTTCGGCGGCGGCTTCGAATTCGCGCTCACCGTCTTCGCCGTGGTGATCGTCGTCTACACCGTCCTGGGCGGCTTCCGCGCGGTGAGTGTGACGCACTCGGTGCAGGCCACGGTGATGTTCTGCGCGGCCGTCGCGCTCCCGCTGACCGGTATCGGGCTGCTCGGGGGATTCGGCGCGCTGCACAGGCTGCTCGCCCACAAGACGTCGTCCCTGCTGGACATGGGAGCCAAGGCCCACTTCGACGGCACCCGGTGGACGTCCGGTCAGCCGCTCGGCGCGGTGGCCGTCATCTCCCTGCTCGCCTGGGGCCTGGGCTACTTCGGCCAGCCGCACATCCTGGCCCGCTTCATGAGCATCCGCAGCACCCGTGACATCCCGTTGGCCCGCCGTATCGGCGTGGGCTGGGTGGTCGTCTGTCTGGCGGGCGCCTCGCTCGTGGGGCTGGTCGGGATCGCCGCCCTCAACCAGCCGCTGGACAACCCGGAAACCGTCTTCATCGAGCTCTGCGCCCAGTTGGGCAATCCGTGGGTCGCGGGCATCCTGCTGGTCGCCGTGCTCGCCGCGATCAAGTCCACCGCGGACAGCCAGCTGTTGGTCTCGGCGATGGCCCTCACCGAGGATTTCTACCGGGCCTTCGTCAAACGCCGGGCCTCGGACGCGTCGATGGTGCTGGCGGCTCGTGTGACGGTCGTGGTCGTGGCGCTGGTGGCCTACGTCATCGCACTCAGCGGCGGTGCCGTACTGGACATCGTCGCGTACGCCTGGGCGGGCTTCGGCGCCGCCTTCGGCCCGGTCATCCTGCTGTCGCTCTACTGGCCGCGCATGACGCGGGCCGGGGCGATGGCCGGCATCGTGACGGGGGCGGTCACCGTCGTCATGTGGAAGCAGATCGACCCGCTCCTCGGGCCGCTCCGGTCGGGCATCTACGAGATGGTGCCCGGCGTGCTCGCGGCCACCGCGGCGGCGCTGCTCTTCGGGAAGTTCGTCGGCCGCCCTCCGCGCCGCACCTGGTCGGGCCCCATGGAGAAGCGGGCCGCCGCCACGGTGCCGGCCGGCTGAGTCCGCGGGGCGGGACAGCCGGCCACTGCGCCTGGTTCCGCGCCCCGGCCGCACGGGACTCACGAGCCCCAGCGGCCCACCGGCTCACCGGCTCACCACCGAAGTTCCCCCGGTCGCACCCGTCCCGGCAGCGCGTCACGCGCCTTATGATCCAAGAGGCTCAGCGTGCATCACGACGGGAAAAGATGTGCCTCTTCACCGTTCCTTGTCGCCCTCCGGGCTTCTACGGATGGCGTCGTCCGCTCTCGCGGCGACGGGCCTGGTCGCGCTGTTGAGCGGTTGCACGCAGAGCGGGGAGCCGCAGAGCGCCGGCCGCACCTCGGCCGCCTCCGCCCCGGTGCGGCTGTGGCCCGAGCGGAAGCCCGCACCACAGCCCGAGCGCGGAAGGGGGGAGAACCTTCCCGCAGCCGTGCCCGGAGTGCCGCCCGTGCGGTCCGGGGACATCCGCAAGGCGGATCTGTTCACCGTCGTCAAGGCACAGACCGCCGCGGGTTCCGCGCTCGGCGGCGGGCCGCAGTTCGACTCCGCCACCACGAGGAAGATCAACGCCTGCGCCGCGGAGCCGGCGCACTGTCCGGTGCGAAAGCCCCAGTACCGGGATCTGACGGGGGACGGCAAGGACGAACTCATCGTCGGTATCGAGGCGCCGGACCACTCCCTGGCACTGTGGGTCTTCACGCTCGACCAGGGGCAGGTCACCCGGGTCATGGACGCCGGCGCGACACCGCTGTCGGTGGAGATCGCGAACGGCGATCTGATCCTGCGGGAGCCCACCGGCACGCCTGGCTACGACACCCGCACGGTCTACGCATGGGACTCGCGGACGCAGACCATGGCCCTGCGGTCGATGGAATTCGACCAAGCGCACTCCGCCACCCCCGCCCCGGAGCGCACACCATGAGCGCCGGCCGGCCCCGGAAGCGGCTGCGCCTGCCCGCCTGGACGATGACGCTCCACGGGAAGTTCGCCGCCTTCGTCGTCGTCATGTGCTGCGTCCTCGCGACGGTCGTCGGGGTCCTGGTGCACGTCCTGGTCGGCCGGCAGGCGGAAAGCCAGACCCGCAGTGCGGCGCTGTCACAGCTGGACTCCGCCGCGGAGGCGTACGTCGCCGGGGAGCCCCTCGGTCATGACGCCGCGGTGGACCCCGCGGACCTCCCCGCCCCGCTCCACGCCATGGCACTGCGGGGCGAGCGTGGCACACAGCTCGCCGACCACCAGGGCCGCCCGGCGATGTGGGCCGTCACCCCCGCCGACGGCAAGGCGCTGGCGGTCCATCTCGACTACAGCCGGCGAGCCGCCGCGATCCGCGGACTGGACCGGACCATCGTCGGCTCCTCTGCCTTCGCGATCGCCCTCACTCTCGCCGTCGGACTGTTCGGCGTCTCCCGTATTACCCGTCGGTTGCACCACACCGCCCAAGTGGCCCGCAGAATCAGCACCGGCGATCTCGACGCCCGGGTGGACGACCCCCGCGTCCTGTGTGCCGCCTCCGCCCAGGACGAGACCGCCGCCGTGGCGGCCGCACTCGACGCGATGGCCGCCACACTGCAGAGCAAGCTGCACAGCGAGCAGCGTTTCACCGCCGATGTGGCTCATGAGCTGCGCACCCCGCTGACCGGACTGCACCTGGCGGCGGAGCTGCTGCCCCCCGGCCGCCCGGCCGAGCTGGTGCGGGACCGGATCCGGGCCATGAGCCGGCTGACCGAGGACCTGCTGGAGATCTCCCGCCTCGACGCGGAAGTGGAGCAGGCCGATATCGAGGTGCATCAACTGGGACCGCTGGCCGAGCGTGCGGTGCTGGCCACCGGGCTGCAGGCCGAGGTCCGTACCGAGCGGGACACCCGGGTGGAGACCGATCAGCGCAGGCTTCAGCGCGTGCTGGGGAACCTCGTCTCCAACGCCCACGGGCACGGCCGCCCGCCGGTACTGCTGACCGTCGACGGCCGCGTCATCACCGTACGGGACCACGGGGACGGCTACCCCGGCCACCTCCTCGACCACGGCCCCCAGCGGTTCCGGAGCCGGGCAGGGAGCGGCCGGAAGACCGGTCACGGCCTCGGGCTGACCATCGCGATGGGACAGGCCCGCGTCCTCGGTGCCACGCTGCGCTTCTCCAACGCGCCGGAAGGCGGAGCCGTCGCCGAGCTCGTCCTGCCGCCATCGGTCCCGGGCCCGCGTCGCTCCCCGCCGACGCGGACCGGCAGCTCTTAGGCGGTGTCGTGCTGGAACCCGGTACCCCTCGCCGGAGTGTCCGCGCCTGAGCGACAAGCGCAGAATGAAAGGAGCCGCTCTGCCGTCCGGCGGGCGGACCGCCACTGTGTGCGGCGGGTGGAAGGGAAAGCCGGTGCCAGCAGATCGGCCGAGGGACGCGAGGGCTCGTGGTCCGCTTTGGTCCGAGCCCGGTTCGCTGCTGGAGCATGTCGCCGTCGCCGTCTTCGGCATCGATGACGACGACCGGATCTGCTACTGGGGCCCGGGCGCCCGGGATCTCTTCGGCTACGACGCGGCCGAGGCGCTGACGAAGCCCGGCGCCCTCCT
Organism: Streptomyces sp. NPDC048516; assembly: GCF_043199875.1. Lineage (NCBI taxonomy): Bacteria > Bacillati > Actinomycetota > Actinomycetes > Kitasatosporales > Streptomycetaceae > Streptomyces > Streptomyces sp. NPDC048516. The sequence continues at coordinate 732,164 of NZ_JBICWS010000001.1, forward strand.
TCTCCCCGGACCGCCCGGGGGAGGGCCCGACGCCTGCGCCCGTATGGCGGAGCGGGGCCGGACCCGGGGGTACTGGCGTGGCCGCCTGCACGCCCTGCATCGGGACGGCACGGTTCTCGACTGCGGGTTCCGCGTCTTCCCGGTGACCGGCACCGCGGGACGCTCGGTGATCATGGCGCTGGCCAGCCGCGGCGACGAGCTGGACCGGGTGAAGACCAACCTCGCCTTCCTCGACGCCCTCTTCGAGACCTGCCCCATAGGCCTGGCCATGTTCGACGCGGAACTGCGCTACCTCCACGTCAACCAGGCGCTCGCCGACATGAACGGACTCCCCATCGAGGAACATCTCGGACGGCGCCTCGCCGAGATCATGATCACCTCGGACGGTGGTGAGTACGAGCGCATGCTGCGCGCCGTCGCCGCGGAGGGCAAACCCGTCACCGGCGTGCGGGTGGGGATGCGCACCCGGGGCCACCCGGACCGGGACAAGGTCCTGTCGGTGAGCTTCTTCCCGCTCACCCAGGCCGTGGGCACCCACCAGGGGGTGGGCGGCCTGCTGGTGGATGTGACCGACCGCGAGCAGGCCATCGTGGAGGCGACCGCCACCCGTCAGCGGCTGGCACTGCTGAACCGCGCCTCCGCCCGGATCGGCACCACCCTGGATGTGCAGGTCACGGCCCAGGAACTGGTCGAAGCCGCGGTCCCGGACTTCTCCGACGCGGCCGTCGTGGAGCTCGTGGAGTGGGGGGACGAGCACGCGGCGTTCGACCCCGCCCTGCCGGTGGACACCCACCGCATCGCCTACGGCACTGTCCTTCCCCCGCCCGCGACGGAACTGGTGGGCGGGGTGGACGTCGTGCACTACCCGCCGGGCTCCGCCATCCATCAGATGCTGCGGACCGGCCGTCCGCTGTGCGTCGAGGTGGACCAGGAGTTCATGGTCCGCACCATGCTCAACGAAACCCGCGCCCGGCTGATGGCCGACAGCGGTCTGACCTGTCTCCTCCTCGCTCCGCTCATCGCCCGGGCAACGGTCCAGGGGATCGCGGTCTTCGGCCGGTCGGCGGCCAGAGTGGCCTTCACCGAACAGGACCTCAGCCTGGCCGGTGAGCTCGCCTCCCGGGCGGCGCTGTGCCTGGACAACGCGCGGCTCTACAACCGGGAGAGGAACATCGCGCTCACCCTCCAACGGGCCCTGCTCCCCGCCGCTTTGGTGACCGGCCCGTACCTGCACATCGCTCACCGCTACCTGCCCGGCAGCCGTGTCACCGAAGTCGGCGGTGACTGGTACGACGTGATCCCCCTGCCCGGCGGCCGGATTGCCCTGGTCGTCGGTGACGTCATGGGACACGGAGTGTCGGCCGCCGCGGCGATGGGCAGGCTGCGTATCGCCGCCAATGCGCTGGCCCGGCACGACCAGGAACCGGACGGGCTGCTCACCGAACTCGACCAGTGCGCCCAAGAGGCCGGTATCGAGCTCGCGACCTGCCTCTACATCCGCTATGACCCCGCCACCGGAGGCACCCGGATCGCCAGCGCCGGCCACCCTCCGCCCCTCGTCCGCCACCCGGACGGCCGGATCCAGCTCATCGACGACGTGCTCGGAGTGCCGCTCGGCGTCGGTGGCTGTCCCTTCCGGACGACGGAGATCGAGCTGCCCGACGCCGCCACCCTCGTGCTGTACACCGACGGCCTCATCGAGTCACGAGGCCACGACATCGACGAGGGCCTGGACGCCCTCCGCACGGAACTGGGCCGGATCTCCGCCTCGTTGGAAGCCACGGCGGACCGTATTCTCGCCCGCCTCCTGCCGAGTTCCCCGGCCGACGACACGGTCCTGCTGCTCGCCCGGGTGCACCGTGCGCCGCGGTGACGTCCGAAGCGGCAGCGAGCGGAGACCGGCGGGGGCATCGCGGCCCCGACTCGCCACCGGGGAGCGGGTGGCGGGGAGTGGGGGGGCGGGGAGTGGGGAGCGGGGAATGGAAAGAGGGGAGTGGCCGGCGGACGCCTGTCGCCGCGCCCTCGCACGGTCCGGCGCGCGGCATCCCGGAGGTTCGACGGCGCCGTGGGCCGCAGGGCGGCTGTCCGGCCGGGCGCGGTGTGGTCAGTCCGCGCGGCCGGTGGCCGCGACCGTCACGCCCAGACCGATCATGGCGAAGCCCCCCGCGCCACCGATCATCGACAGCCGGCGTTCGGAACGCGCGAACCAGGCGCGGGCCGCCGAGGCCGTGAGCCCCCACACCGTGTCCGTGACCAGGCCGATGCCGATCGGCACCAGGCCCAGGACGAGCATCTGGGCGGGCAGCCCGCCTGCCGCGTGGTCCACGAACTGGGGAAGCACGGCGGCGAAGAACACGATGCCCTTCGGGTTGGTGACGCCGACCAGGATGCCGTCGGCGATCGTCCGCAGATCACCGCGGGCGGCCTGCGCGGGCACGTCCACGGCACCCATCTTCATCTCCTTGCGGTGCCGGAACGCCTGGACACCGAGGAAGACGAGGTAGGCCGCGCCCGCGAGTTTCACGGCGAGGAAGACACCGGCGGACCGCTCGACCAACGCGCCGAGTCCGAATGCCACCGCGGTCACCAACAGATACGAGCCCAGCACATTGCCCACTACCGTCGCCAGTGCTGTGCGGCGGCCGTGCGCCAGAGCCCGGCCGATCACGAAGAGCACGCTCGGCCCCGGGATCGCAATCACCAGCAACGACATCGCCGCGAACGCAAGCAGCCGGTCGGTCGACACCATGTCTCTCACCTCGGCGACCATTGAACCAGCTGCGGCGCGACGAGCTGCCCCCTGGTGGTTCGCGGCCTCAAGCCTTTCCCGCTTCAGCCGCGAACCGTACGGAACGGGGCTACGCCACGACGGGCAGCAGGCCCGCCACCGGGGCGGCCAGGTCGGTCACCTGGTGCAGCTGGCCGAGGTCATGGAGGTGCTGAAGGCCGGTGAGCTGCCCGGTGACCGTGGGCATCCGGCTCTGGTATTTCGCGGGTACGGGCGCGACACCGAGGCTGTCGAGTGTGCTGAGCACGGAGATTCCCGGCGCGATGGGAGGGGCGGCCGGGGCCGTGGGCGCGGCCGAGGCGGAGGACACCGCGAGGCCCGAGGCGCCGGCGGTCAGGACGAGTGCTGCATACATGCGTCGAGTGGAGATCACGCTTTCACAAACGGCACCGGCGCCCGGGCGGACACGGCTCCTCGCCGACTTCACCCGGCCAGAGGAGGCGTACGGCGGAAGCACCCGTGTTCTCACCTGCGAGCGGTCCGCCGTGAATCCAGCTGTCCGGTGAACTGACCGCCCCGGTGCCGGCCGATGTCTTCGCCGCGATGCGTTCTCCGGTGCGGAGCCAAGCCGGTCTGAACAACGCAACGATGCGGCCTAATTGCGGCGGGAGACGTGATAGTGGCTGATGTGCCAGCCGTGCTCCGTTTGCTGGAGCAGCACGGTGAGGTTCACGGCGATCGCAGGCCTGTCGGTGAACGAGAAGTCCACGCCCAGATAGCCGAGTACGAGGTCGTCGGCGGGCCGCCTGGTCTCCAGGATCCGGTACTCGGCGGTCATCCCGGGGGGCTGGGAATCGTAGTACTCGGCGATGCCCTGCCGCCCGACGCTGTAGGGGGGCAGTCCTTGGAAGATCGCGTCCTCGGTGAAGTGGGAGGCGGCCCGCTGCGGTTCGTGCGCGGCGACTGCTGCCTTCCACCGGTCGAGCACGTCGCGCAGGACGGCTTCGCTGTCTTCTGTGCTGTTCATCAGGGCTCTCCTGTGGGGGCGGCACGGCGGCGGTCTGCGCGGACCGGGCGGGAACCGTGAGGGGGCGAGACCCGGTAAGCCTCCTCGGGTATTCGATGACGACGCCGCCGGGTCGCCCGCCGCGGACGCGCCGCCGAGGCCGCCGCTCCGGAGCCGAGGTGGCTGCTCCTCAACGGCCCGGGTCATTCGGGTGCGCGGGCAGCGGCGTCACCGTGTCGTGCCGCCACACCCGCAGCGGCACCGACGCGAGCACCTGCTCCAACTGCTCCGCGTCGTCCGCGCGGAAAAGGCTCCAGGTGCGCCACTCACCAGGGGCGAGCGGCGGACACCGGGAACAGTAACGTCGGCGGCCCCGGCCTGTTGATGATCACGCACGGGCACGGCGCGCCGACCCGCAACGACGGCCATGGCTCGCACTCATGCCGGCGGCCTCACCCATGGATGGGCGGTCTCGTACGCGTGCCCGGTGCGCAGCAGCGCGGCTTCACCCAGCGGCCGCCCGATCAGCTGCATGCCGATGGGCAGGCCGGCATGATCGCGGCCGACCGGCAGGCTCAGGGACGGCAGTCCGGTGATGTTCGCCGGGGCGCTGAGGCGGACATAGGCATCGGAGACGCTTTCCGTGGTGCCGTCCGGCCATGAGACGGAGGGCTGGTCTGTTTTCGTGGCGGTCATCGGCACCGTGGGCGCCGCGAGTACATCGATCCGGTCGAACATGCTCAACCACGCCTGGCGCATGAGAGTGCGGGAGCGCTGGGCCCGCAGGTAGTCGCCCGCCGAGACCAGCTCGCCGGCCTCCAGGAGGATCCGCACGTCCGGCGCGTACAGCTCCGGGACCGACCGCAGCGTGCGTTCATGAGAGGCGGTCGCCTCGGGGACCATCAGACCCCACTGGGTGGCCTGAACATAACGCGTCATCGGTATCTCGACCTCGACGAGTTCGGCCCCCATGGCCGCCAGCTGCGTGTGGCCCTCGCGCACGGCGGCCTCGACTTCTGGGGCCACGCGGTCGAAGTAGTAATTGACCGGTATGCCGACGCGCAGGCCCGTCAGGTCACCATCCCCCGGGGGCAGCGGGTAGGCGGTCGGCGTGGTGCGGAGACTCGCCGGATCCTGGGGGGCATGGCCCACCAGCGCGGACAGTACGAGCGCCGCGTCCCGTACGGTGCGGGTGAGAGGGCCGACGTGGTCCAGCGACCAGGACAAGGCGACCACACCGTGCCGGGGGACGAGGCCGTAGGTCGGTTTGAGGCCGACCAGCCCGTTCAGTGCCGCGGGCACACGGATCGAACCGCCGGTGTCCGTGCCCAGGGCATAGGTGGCGGTTCCCGCTGCCACGGCGACCGCCGAGCCACCGCTCGACCCGCCCGCAATCCGGTCCTGGGCCCAGGCATTGCGCGTCTGAGGCGTCGTCAGCCCGTAAGCGAACTCATGTGTATGCGTCTTCCCGATCAGGACCCCGCCCGCCTCCGACAGGCGTCCGGCCACGGCGCTGTCCGTCTGTGCGAGGTGGTCCGCCCTGACCCGGGAGCTGGCCGTGGTCGGCATGCCGGCAGCATCGATCATGTCCTTCAGCCCGAAGGGTATGCCGTGCAGGGGGCCGCGGTAGCCGCCCGCGGCGATCTCGCGTTCCGCTCGCGCGGCCGCATCGCGCGCCGCCTCGCCGGCCAGGGTGACATAGGCCTGCAACCGTTCTTCGACGTCGTCGATCCGCCCGAGCACGGACTCGGTCAGCTCCACCGGGGAGAGGTTTCTCTCCTCCACGGCGGCGGCCGCCTCGGCAAGTGTCAGCTCAAAGAGCTCCATTGGCCGCCTCCCCATCGACGACGTAGGCGGCGGCGGGCGGCGTCTCTCCGAAGTCCAGCTCGCGCAGGGTGCGGATGACGCGGTGGATGTGGTTCGCGGTGGCGGCCACGTCGGTATGGCGCTCGTCCGGCAGTGGGAGTCCGGCATGGAGCGCCCATCGGGCGACTTCTCCAGCCGTGAGTTCGACGGATGTCATGGCATGTCCTTGGCGTCTGTGTGTGCCGGTCGGTCAGTGCAGTGGTGAAGCAGCGTCACAAAACAAAGAAAGGCTAACGCAATTTCTTTGCGTTAGCCTCAGGGTACGGGTCGAAGCAGGTTAAAGCAAACACATAGCTTTTGAGGTCGGTGTCAGTCCGATGCCGGTCCTGATGCCGGTCCTGATACCGGTCCGATCCCGCCCCAGCGCAGTCATGCCACTCGCGCGCAAGGCACCGCCGCCCGTGGACCAGTAGTGCCGGCCGACCGGCCACGCGCCGCCGTACGGTGCGATCCGGCCGGCCGGGCTGTACCGGCCGGCCGGATCCGTGCCGGCTACCGCGGCCGGCTTCCGGAGTGCACGGGCCCGGACCTGTCCACCGTGCACGGACCGGACAGCGCACCTGGGCAGTGTCCTGGCGATCACGAGCGGAGCCAGATGACGAGTGCGGCTGCGGTGACGGTGCCGAGGTAGACGTAGCCGCGCTTGTCGAACCTGGTCGCAACCGCGCGGAAGGCCTTCAGCTTGTTGATCGCCCGTTCGACGGTGTTGCGCTTCTTGTAGCGGGCCTTGTCGAAACCGGGCGGCCGACCGCTGGCGCTGCCGCGCCGGGCCCGGTTGGCGGCCTGGTCGGCTTTCTCCGGGATGACGTGCCGGATTCCTCGTCTGCGCAGGTAGCGACGGGTTCGGCGATTGCTGTAGCCCTTGTCGGCGCTGACGCTGTCTGGCTTCGTACGCGGTCTGCCGGTGGCGAGCCTCGGCACGCGGATCTTGTCCATGACCGGCTCGAACTGGGTGCAGTCGGCGCACTGCCCGGGCGTGATGACCAGCGAGAGCGCCCGGCAGCGGCCGTCCGCACTCAGGTGGATCTTGGTGGTGAACCCGCCGCGTGAGCGGCCGAGCGCCTCACCTCCCGCACCACCTCCGCCAGCCGGTCGATCAGTTCCGCCCGGATCCGACGGCTTTGACCGCCCAGGCGAAGCCCCTTTTGATGGCGGGCGGCGGAGCCTGCCGGGCGCCGGCGGCGTGGTGGTGCGCGCGCACGGATGTCGAGTCGACCGAGATGTCCCAGTCAATCTCGCCGACTGCGTCCGCCTCGGCCTGGACCCGCTGGAAAAGCATTTCCCAGGTTCCATCCGCTGACCAGCGGCGATGCCGCTCGTGCACCGTCTTCCACGGTCCGTACCGCTCAGGCAGATCACGCCACTGCACGCCCGTGCGTATCCGGTAGAGCACCCCGTTCACGACCTGGCGGTTCCGCCACCGGCTGCAACGCCCGTTGCTCACCGGTAGAAGTGGCTCCAGCCGCTCCCACTGAGCATCCGTCAAGTCACCTCTGCGTCCCACAGCCCTATCAACGACTGGACTGATCGTCGGGACGTTGTCCAGCCCCTGGCGATGCTCGGTGCTGACCGCTGAATACGGTGGAGGGGCCCGGTTGATGAGAGGACGCGAAGACGTGGATGTGTATGAGGCCGTGGACAGTCGCCGGGCCGTGCGGGCGTTTAGCGATGGGCCGGTGCCCAGGGAGGTACTCGAACGAGTGCTGACCGCAGCGACACGGGCTCCGTCCAGCGGAAACCTCCAACCGTGGCATGTGTATGTCGTGACCGGCGAACCCTTGGCCGAACTGAAGAGACACGCGACCGCCAGGGCACTGGCGGGAGACCCGGGTGATGAGCGGGAGTATCCGATGTACCCGGACGAACTGACCTCGCCGTATCTGGACCGCTTCTCCGCTGCGGCAGCTCAGCGATACGAAGCGCTGGGTATAGAGCGCGACGACCCCGACCGACCCCAGAAGATCGCTACCTTGAACTCGGAGGCGTTCGGGGCGCCGGTCGTCTTGTTCTGCTACCTCGACCGGACGATGGGGCCCGGCCAGTGGGGTGACGCGGGGATGTACTTGCAGACGGTCATGCTGTTGCTGAGGGCGGAAGGGTTGCACAGCTGCCCCCAGGTGATGTGGACCATGTTCCGCAAGACCGTCAGCCGAACAGTCGGCGCCGATGACGAGCTCGTGCTGTTCTGCGGCATCTCAGTGGGAATTGAGAAGGAAGGCGTGCCACGGCTACGTACCGGGCGGGCGGACATGACAGAAACGGTGAGCTTCATCGGAGTGTGACCGCTGACAGCCGAGATCAACAGGACACTGCCTAGTAGGGCTTTGTTACGTGGTCTTGCGAGCCCCTCGGCCAGACGGGCCGCAAGAAGCGCAAGCGGGGTCGCTGCAGGTCGGAGCCGTTGACGCAGACCAGATCATTTGCGACATGATTCCTGCGAGGGGTTGTCGGTCGGTGGCGTCCTGTTCAGCGGCTCGTGCCCGGGTGCTGTCGCCGCCGACGGACAAGAACGCCGGCTGAGAGTGGGCAGCCCTCCCGAGACCGTCCGCAGGCTCACCGACCGCTCGCGGTCGCCGACCCTCTGGCGCTCTGCCCACGCGGCGTCCGCGAGCTGCTTGCGTTCTGCTGCGCGTATCCGCGTCCGCGACTTTCCTCTGCTCGATGGTCTTCTCGTGGCGGCGGAGAGCATCCAGCATCAGATCGGCGATGCGGTTCGCCGCTCCGGGCGAGCGTGATCCTTCGACCAGCACCCCTCTGTCTCGGCTGCGGGTGAGCACGAGCGTGCCAGGGGTGTACGGCGGATCGGGTACGTCGACCCGGATGCCGTTGGCGGTGCGCAGCGATTCCAAGACGATACGCAGGCCGTCCACGCTTTGGGGCACCTTCACCTTGGTGAGGTTCCACTTCGTATGGCGGAACAGCGAGGCGCCGAGGAGCTGGTCGCCGTCACACGGTAGTAGATGACGATCGTGGGCCAAGGCCGTCGTCCTGCCATGCGATACCCCATGCGCTCAATGTCCTCCACGCGCACGGCCGTTGGCAGTGCTTTGGCGCCCGGCGCGGCCGAAACCTGGCCGCGGAGGGAGTGTGTGTCGTGTCGATGGGCGGGGCGATGAACGTCGGCCGCTATGCCGGGCTCCTCGGGCCGCCCGGCCTCGGCCTGCGCCTGACAGGACTGTGTGATGAGGGCGAGAAGGGCTTCTACGAGCGCGGGCTGACGCGCTCACAGGCTTCGCTCCAGGACATCCACGTATGCACCGCACCTTGGAGGACGAACTCATCCGCGCGCTTGGCACGGCGGGAGTCGAGGAGGTCCTCCGCGCCGAGGGTGACTTCCGTGCCTGGCAGTCCTTCCAGCGTCAGTCCGCACAGCACGGTCGGCCCCGGCATCAGCAGGTGCGGCGCTTCCTCGGTATGAAGAAGGGCCGCAAGATCCGCTATGGCCGTCTCCTTGTCGATGCCCTCGCACCGGACCGGACACCGCCTCCGCTCGATGACCTCCTCGCGAGCCTGTGAGGGCGTGGACGCACTGCCGCGTCGAGCATGCTCGACAGCGGATGAGCGCGAGCGTTAATCGGTTGACCAGGTGGCAACGGCTGGGCAGGCTCCAGCACGAGCCGCCTGCCCCTACTGGGAGACCTGCGGATGCCGTCTCGCCTACACGCTCTCTGTTTCGATGCGCACGACCCGCTCCGTCTCGCGCGCTTCTGGGCGGACTTTCTCTGCTGGGAGACATCCGAGGACTCCTCCGACAACATCACGCTGCTCCCCAGCGACGAGACCGGGTTCCGGCTCCGCTTCCTACCGACCCAGGAGCGGAAGACAGGCCAGAACCACATGCACTTCGATCTGACGAGCACGTCCCTTGACGACCAGATGCAGGTGGTGGAGAGGGCGCTCGAACTCGGCGCCCGGCACATCGACATCGGTCAACGCCCGGAGGAGGGGCATGTGGTGCTCGCCGACCCCGAGGGCAATGAGTTCTGCGTCATCGAGCCGGGCAACAGCTTCCTCGCCGAGTGCGGATTCATTGGAGCGCTGGCGGGCGATGGCTCGCAGGAGGCCGGGTACTTCTGGAGCCGAGCGCTGGGCTGGCCATTGGTCTGGGACCAGGAACAGGAGACCGCGATCCGCTCACCGCACGGTGGTCCGAAGGTCACGTGGGGTGGTCCACCCCTGATGCCCAAGACGGGGAAGAAACGGCTGCACTTCGACCTCGCTCCACCGGTCGGCAGCGATCAGCAGACGGAGGTCGATCGGCTCGTCTCCCTCGGGGCAACGCGCATCGACATCGACCAAGGGGACGTCGACTGGGTGGTGATGGCCGACCCCGACGGTCACGAATTCTGTGTGCTGCCCCCCCGATAGGCCAGCAGTGGCCCGAGCTGACCGTGCTCGACTGGCCTTCGGCGCCCACCATCCTGACGCCTTCTTCATCCTGATGCACGGAGCCGGCGCAGGCAGATGATGCTGCACGCGAGTTGGAGCAGACCGACGTGGAGATCGGAGCGTCGTTCGTAGCGGATCCGCAGTCGCTTGAACTGATGGAGCCAGGCGAAGGAACGCTCGACGACCCAACAGACCTTGCCCAGCCCGGAGCCATGGGCGACGCCGCGTCGGGCGATCATCGGCTTGATGCCGCGCTTCCACAGCAGGCGACGGTACTTGCCGAAGTCGTAGGCCCGGTCGGCGTACACGCACCGGGGCCTGTGGCGGGGCACTGACCCAGGCCTGACACGCTGCACCCCGCCGGCAAGTCCAGCGGGGTGCAGCCGGCACCGGCCGACCCGGCAAGGGCAAGACCACCCGGGCGCTCACCGTCGACCGCAGTAGCCGCCACCTCCCAGGCCGTGCGCATGTTCGGCCCGCTCGCCTCTACCCGGCCCGCCGTCAACTCGTGGAGCGCCCTGGTGTGGCTGGCGATCATCTGCACCGTCGGGACGGGCCTGTACGCGCTCGTCATGTGGGCGCGTCGAGCCTGTTCTGAGCGGCCGCCGCTGGAGGACATGCGCTGGCGGACGACCTGCCAGCACAACGAGCCGCGTGGCGTTGGCCGCCGACTCGATCCGCCCGGTCCCGTGGCTCACCGGCCCCAGCGCACCAAGCCGAGCAAGGCAGCTCCGCGCCATGCAGCACCCTGCGACGCTGATTCGCGAAATACGCCAGCATGAGATCCGGCAGCCCGAGAGCCCGGATGCAGCTACTCCGGCACGCCCTCGGGAGGCCAGCATGCTCATCGTCCTCATCGACGAGTCTGCGCACCAGGGGACGACCCTGCGCTGGCGAATATCAAGTGCGGGTTCAGTTCGACCCGGGCGCGTGGGGGACGACCGCGGACGATCACCTGGGGGATCGCGGCGCTGCTGGCCGGGCGCGAGCCGAGAAGAGGACGGCATCAGCTCTAGCGAGGCCCCTGCTTACGGGGGGGCAGGCCTCTCCGCTGTACCTGGTCGTGGCTTTGCGCCCGCTACGGTCATCTATGAACGCTTACCGAGGTATGCGTTGATGGTCGCCGATCCCGGCCACGAGGCACCGGCCCGCCGCCGGACGGCCAGGAACCCCGCACGGGCACCGCATCGTCGTACCGAACATGATCGATACTCCTGCCGCCCGGAACCAGCGGCTCATTGAGGCGTGGGGGCGCGTCTCGGCGGCCTCTGACGGCGCCGCAGCGGATCCGCTCGTACGGGACTGCGCCCGCCACCTGTTCGCCGACCCTGGCGGCGAACAGGTGCATCTGTGGACGTTCGGGCTGGTGCGGATGGCCGGCTACCTCGCCTGGCGGCCGGGGCCGGAGGCTGCCCGGAGTGCGCTGGATGCGCTGCTCGCCGTCGACCGGGCCCTGAAGGAAATGCCGTGCCCCCATACCTCCCACCCGTATGAGGACGCCTTGAAGGAACTCCTGGCGGACGAGGTGTGGCTGGCCGGGCCCGAGCTGAAGAGCCTGGTAGGCCCGGCGCCCGAGGGCGATACCTGGCGCTGCCCGGCCAACGTGGCCGGCTTCGCCCGGCTCACCGCCGACGTCCTCGACCCGTTCACGGTGGACGGTCTCCCCGAGCGGATCCCCGCCGCCCACACGAGCAGCCTGAGCAGGCTGTCGTCGCTCCTCAACGGTTACCCCTACGGCGACCCCGGCGAGGAGCTGTCCGGCCAGGCCGGCGCCCTCCCCTGCCATCCGACGAAGGGGGTGCTCGCCGGGTATGTCGTCACCCTGCACGCGAGCCAGTGGTACGCGGCCTCCGGCCTGATCACCGAGCAGTCCGTGCTGGACGACATGATCACGGGCCTGGAGGCGGCGCTGCCACTCCTGCGCGGCACCTCCTGCCCGCACACCGCCGCCGAGCACCCGAAGCTGTCCGGCGACCCGAGCGGCGACGCCATGACCGGCTTCTTCCTGCGCAGTCCCGGCGGCCGGGCCGAGCTCCGGGCATGGAGCGCCGACGAGCTCCTGAAGGGGTGGCTGTGCCACGGCTTCCTGCGCGGCCTCGCCGAGGAGGCACTGAGCAATCTGCGCTACGCGCGGGACTCCCTCGTCGGCGCCCGGGATGACCGTCTCCTGGACGGCGCGTACACCCGCGCCGACGGACGGCTCGACATCGGCGCGCTCACGCACTGCTTCGACGCGGCGGAGTACGACAAGTCCTGGGAGGCCGAGAACGCCGTGCGCTGGGCCGCGCGGCGGTACGCGGCCACCGGGGACAACAGCCCGCGGGAGCGTCTGGTGCTGCTGCTCCTGGTCCTGTGGTGCGCAGAGGCCGTCGAACTGGCCCCGGACGTCGGCGAGGAGATCCGGGAGGTGCTCGTCGGCGTCAGGACCGCCGCGCCCGACGCGGTGTGTGCGCACGACGAGGCCCATCCGCCCGCCTACCCGGACTTCCAGGCGCACCTCAACCACCTCTACGCACCGGCTGAGTTCGCCGCCCCGGAGGAAGCCCGGGGCGGCGAGGCCTGGGGCTGTCCCCGGTATCTGGCCTGCCTGGCCGAGGAAGCGCTCGACACCCTGGCGTGACCACGGGACCCACCAGGCGGGTCAGCCGGAGTGGGTGATCACCCCGGTGACGATCCACAGCGCCCACGCCGGCGGAATGAGCGCCACATAGCCCAGCGGCCGCCGCAGCACGGGCACGCCCTCGCCGGGCTCCTGGACCGGGCGGGTGCGGCGCGCTCCCGGCCCGGCGGAGAAGCCGAGCGGTCCAGCGCCTCGTCTGTGAGGCCGCCGCGCTGCCGGGGCTTGTGCCGAGAAGGCGTCAGGAAGCCGCCCCGCAGCGCCTGGACCGGACGGCACAAGCAGCTGGCCGCCGGACTGTCGAGAGTGGAAAGCGACGGGGAGTCGGGGGCGTCGGCGAGGATCAGACCGTCCTGCTGGATGACGGCGGCTGTCTTCGTGGTGGAGTGCCCTACGGCCCACAGGTCCGGGCGAAGTCCAGCCATCGTGAGCTGTGGGTCGCCGAGGGAGGCGACGAAGGTGCGCCAGCTGGGCCAGTCGATCTCTCCGACGTCGTACGGTTCGGTGTGCGCGGTGTTCAGGAGCCTGTCCAGGGTGGTGCGGGCGCCGGTGTGCAGCCGGTCGTCCTGTGCGCGCCAGGCGAGGGAGATCCAGGAGGGGCCGGGGACGCGGTTCTCCCAGTCCACCCAGCGGCCGGGAAGGTCGAGGTCGCCCTTGGGGGAGGCGATCGCCTCGATATACCCGCCGGTGAACACTGCCTCCACCGTGGGTTCGCCGCCGCGGACGCGGATCTCAGCTGTTGTGGTCGGGAGCGTTTGGCAAGGCCACTGGATCCGACGAAACTTGGGCGGCTCGCTAAGGGATGTCCCGTAAATGACGGTCGGGGCGAACCCAGGTAGGGCCGTCCCGGTGCCCGCTGATGGACAGGCGCGATGGCAGGATGTCGGCTCCGACCATCCTGAGAGGCCATCCGCATGCCCACGCCTGCCGACTACCTCGCACTCGCACGTGCGGAGAAAGACGGCTGTGCCCTACATCGCCTCGTTCAATGTCCGTACCCCTTCGTCTGGCAGGCTCTGGCCACTAATCCCCACACCCCGCCCGCGGCTCTCCTGGAACTGAGCAAGGCTCGCGACAGTGTCTGGAACGACAACCGGCTTCTTCGTCTCCTGGCTGAACATCCTGGTGCGAACCGCATCGTTCTCCGAGCTGTGCTCGATGACGTTGCAGCGAAGCTTGAGGAGGGTGAACGACCCTACGCCGCCGTGCTTGCTCTCGCAGGTCGGCTAGAGCTTGAGGCGGACGAGGTGAGGAGGCTCGGGACTCTTCGAGGGTCCTCTGCGCGTCTGCGCCGCCTGCTAACGCTGCGGCTGAGCTCCCGCAACTGAGTGATTGTGCTGCTCGAGTTGCGATGATCTTGGTGTGGCTGGTGTGATCACGGCGTCGGAGCCTTCCTGGATAGCCCCGTTCACCGGGCTGAGCCCGCGTGCGTTCGGAAAGCTGGTGACGATGCTGAGTCGTGAGGGTGCGGACGCGGTCCGCAAGGGCCGGCCGTGGAGCCTTCCCCTGGAGGACCGAACACTGCTGGTCGCGGCGTACTGGCGCACGAACTTGACGATGCGGCAGCTCGCGCCGCTGTTCGGGGTGTCGAAGTCGGCGGCGGACCGCATCATCGACCACCGCGCGCCGATGCTCGCGCCTCAGCCCCGCAAGCGGTTCGCCAAGGACACCGTGCTCATCGTGGACGGCAGGCGCCACCATCGGCCGCGCCGACGCCCGGCGAAGTGCCGCCCACTGCTCCACCTCGGCTCCCCGCTCGGCCGATCGGCCACCCGCGCGCCGAGACGTCAGCCACCGGCGTGAGGCCGGCGTCCATGGGCATCGTGGCCGGTGGCCGATGGCCGATGAGCAGCACACCGGTGGTGGCCGACTTCGCGGTGCATCGGCCACCGGCCACCGCTTCATGGCCGACGGCCGATATACCGACGTCGGCCGTCGGCCATGGCCGACGGCGGCCGGTCACCCATGACTATGCGGCGTGCAAGCGCACAGCGAGGTGGCCGATGCCCCGGCCCGGTGATGGCCGTTTACGGCGCGCGGCGAATACGCACTGCTCACCGCCGGGTATCCGGGGCGGGGTAAGCATTCGGGTATCCGCTGCGCGCCGCTGCATCCGGGTATCCAGGGCGGAAGCAAGCCGGGTATCCGCGCGAACATCCAGCGGCAGTACGGAGCCTGGGCGGCCAGTCGAAAGCCCGATGGCCGACAACCGGAAAGGGAGCTGACCCGCATGGTGACCCTGACGCCCCGGCCCTCGCCCGCATCTACAGCGGCGCCTCCATCCGGCCCACCACCGGCAAGCCCCTTACCCTCGACCAGGCCCACGAGAAGATCCGCGCCGCCCTCGCCCGAGCCGCCGAGACACCACGGGCACAGTGGAGCTGGGGCATCACCGCCGACGAGATGAGCGGCCTGATCGCCCTGCGGCGACGAACCCCGACCATGGGCACCCTCAGCTACATCCTGCGCGAGGACACCTGGGGCAACGGCTACGCCATCGAAGCCGCCCAGCACGTGGTCGACTTCGCCTTCGCCATCGGCGGCCTGGAGCGCCTGGAGGCCATGCACCACCCCGACAACCCGGCCTCCGGCCGCGTGCTGACGAAGGCCGGCTTCACCCGCACCGGCACCTGCGACCGGCAAACAGAGGATTGGCTTCGTTCGCGTTCGGTAGCAGCGTTTGGCCACCGGTTTGGGAGGCGATGGAGAGTCGAAGCCTCAGCAGATGTTCACGAGAAATGAGGTCGCCGTTGGCCGAGGAGTCTCAACCGTGCCTGGTTGAGTGACGGGCAACCGATAATTCGTTGTCGGTGTCAGTTGGGCTGCGAGAGCCTCCGATGCATGGAAGAGCCTGCCGAAAGCCTCATTCGTGGCGGTGTCGAGCACCAAACGCCTCAGGTCGAGCAGGCCGCGGGCGGCGAGCCGGTCCAGGACGGCCTGTGGCAGGCGGGCCCACCGCCGGTTCGTGACCAGATCACGAACCGGCGGTGGGCGGTGAACTTGGAGATGCCGAAGCATGGCGGCAGCGCGGCGGACACCGCCTCATCGTCGGTATTCGCAGTTCCGCCGCCCTGCGGACGGACGCGCGGCGGCGACAGCAGCGGCTGGGTGAGCTCCCACAACCCGTCCGGGACGATCCACCCCCAGCGATTCCTCGCCATGGTGAAAGAATTCCCCACTCACCACGTAGGACACCCTCTTAGGCTCGCTCCTGTCGCCCGACGGTCACTTGATCAGCTGGCCGGGGGGCTGAACTTCTTGTCGTACTCCTCCATGGCATCGACCAGGGGGGCCCAGGGGGAATCGGGGTCGTAGCGCAGGTCCAGCCACTGGTCGACCAGAGTGTGTACCAGTCCCAAGCCGATGATCAACGAGCCCATGGTCAGGACCTGAGCATTGTTAATCTTGATGGCGCCGTCGATGGAAACCGGGTCGTGTGCCGTGACGGCCCGGATACCGGGAACGGTGTTGGCGCTGATGGCGACTCCCAGCCCGGTGCCGCAGAACACCAGGGCCCGGTCGGCCTCACCCGAGGCGACGAGCTGCGCGGCGTCGACGGCGACATGCGGGTAGCCGGCCGGATCCGCCCGGTCGGCCCCTACATCGATGACCCGCGTGACCCGGGGGTCCTTGGCCAGGTAAGTGCGCAGGGCGTCCTTGTAATCCAGCGCGCGCTCGTCGCCGCCCAGTGCGATGGTCAGTTTCTGCGTCATCACGTACTCCTTCGGATTCGTGCAAACCGCTTCATCCACGACTGTGCGGCACGGTGACGCGACGAGGGAGGCCCGGTCTTCCCCAGGGTCTGGGAGGACCCCCCTGCTCGTAATAGATACTGGGGGCATGGATCAGACCAGACGGCAGGAGTTGCGGGAGTTTCTGCGCACGCGACGTGCGCGCCTTTCCCCGCAGAAGGCGGGCATCTGTGGGGGTACCGGGCGACGGCGTGTGCCTGGTCTGCGCCGGGAGGAGCTGGCGCTGCTGGCCGGCGTGAGTGTCGATTACTACATTCGCCTGGAGCGGGGTAAAGCCGAAAATGTCTCGACTGCCGTTCTGGACTCGGTCGCACGCGTACTACATCTCGACGAAGCCGAGCGGCTACACCTGTATGCGCTGACCGGAGTTCCCCACGAGCCCCCTACTCGCGGAAACGGAAGCGGCCCAGGCGTCCGTCCGGGGCTGCAGGCCATGCTGGACGCCTTGGAGAATTCTCCGGCCTACATCCTCGGCCCTGGCCTGACTATCCTTGCATGGAATAGGCTGGCCAGGATTCTCATCGCTGATTTCCCGGCCCTGGCGCCGCAAGAACGCAACCTGGCACGCCTGGTCTTCCTCGACTCGGCCGCCCACGAGCGGTACGCGGACTGGCCCGAAAAGGCGCGGCACACGGCATCGCTGCTGCGCTTGGAATTCGGCCGCGAGCCGCGAAAGCTGGCACCACTCGTGAAAGACCTGACGGCCGGTAGTGAAGAATTCCGGCGCTTGTGGGAAGAACACGGCGTGGCCCGCAAAACTTACGGTCCCAAGCCTTTGCGTCATCCCACCGCAGGAGTGCTCGAACTCGAGTATGAAACATTTCATCCGGCGGATGACTCCAGCCACTCCCTCGTCGCCTACGTCGCCCCGCCCGGCAGCCCCACCGCGCGGGTGCTCAGCCGTCTTCGGGAAGTACCCCCGAGAGCAGAGGACGGCACGAGCCCGCTGGCACGGTCTTGATGACACAGCAGACCTCGGCCCCCGTCTCCGCCGGCCCTTTGGCCAAGAGTTCTTCAACGATCCATACCCCACCTGCGCCCGTCTGCATCGAGACGGACCCGTCCACAGGGTCGCCCTGCCGGATGTTTTCCGATGTGGCTCGTCACTCGAGAGCCGTCGCCCACCGCGTCGCTGATCGCCTCGCCTCCATGGGGCAGGCGGACCTCGAACTGGCGGTCCTGCCCTGGGCGGCGCTCGATGAGCGCTCGTGGGGGAGCACCGACCAGCTGGCGCCCGCGGACATCGCCCGCGTCCTGGGCACCTACGCGGCCCGTGTCCTGACCCCGCGAGGCTCGACGGCCGTCTCCGGCCTTGAGGCGATGACCGCCCTGCGGCCGCCGACCCGGGCCGTCAAAGACGAGGACTCCGGCACCTGGGTCTCCGGCCCTATGCCCGGCTCGTTGACCGAGGCGGTCGATCCTGCCCCGGTGGAGGCTCCGGACGAGCACCCTGTCGTTGCCGCGCTCTACCCCCGGGGCCACCAGCGCACCCCCGCCGAAGTCCTGGACGAGGAGGCGTACGAGTGGATCCGTGACCCGTAGCTGCTCACCGACGCCGAGTGCGAGCGGTCCTTTGCGGTCGGCATCGATGTGAACACCGCCTTTCTCGCCGCCGCCAACCGGTTGCTCGTCGGCCTGTCGGGTCCGGTGCATCTGCGGGCGCCGGCCTTCGACAAGAAGACGCCCGGCTCGTGGCTGGTGGACCTGTCCGGCATCGAACTCAACTCTCGCCTGCCCAATCCCTTCACCCCGCACGGCATCCAGCCCGAGGGCCCGGCCTGGTACGCGACGCCGACGGTCGCCTACGCCCAGGAGCTCATCGACACCTACCGCCTACCGGCGCAGATCCGGCCGCTGGAGGCGTGGGTCCGTACCGATTCCGGCGCCTACCTGGACCCCTGGTACAAGCGCATCGGTGAGGCGTACAAGGCGACCATGGCCGACCTCGGCGTCACCTCCGGCCTGTCGGAGGAGGAGTTCCTCGTGGCGATGGAGCAGCACAAGGCCGCCGACCCGGCCCTGGCACCGGTGCTGTCCGCGATCAAGTCGACGTTCAAGGGCGGCATCGGCAAGCTGCGCGAGCGGCCCAAGAGCATCAAGCACGCGTTCGGCGAGCCGTGGCCGGCGCTGGCACGGCCGACCTGGCGTCCCGACATCCGCGCCGCCGTCATCTCCGCCGCCCGCGTCAACATGCACCGCAAGATCCTCAAGACCGCCCTGGCCACACCACAGGCCCCGGCGCCCACAGGGCACCTGACGCTCGGCCTGGACGCACTGATCCCCATCGCCCTGCTGCCGGACTGCGCCGTCTACCTCTCCGACGGCCCCAGCCCGCTGGACTTCCTGCCGCGCACCGGCGATGGCAAGCCGGCCCCGGCAGCTTCCGTCTCGGCGTCTCGCCCGGCATGGTCAAGCACGAAGGCACCCAAGAGCTGCTGCGGGCCGTGCAGATGCTCGACGAAGGCCACAACCCCGCCCGGCACATCAAAGGCGCCGACGCCGCACTCGACGGAGAGTAGGAGACCGACGTGGGCATCATCGGCGACAGCATCGAGAAGGCATCGGCCGCCACCGCCACCCGCCCGATCCCCAAGAGCGCAGGGGCGCAGATGCGGTACCTGGTCAAGCAGCACAAAGGCTCCACCAAGGCCGTCGCCCAGCTCCTGGGTATCTCGCAGCGCACCGTGGAGCGGTACGTCAAAGACCAGATTCGACGCCCCCGCCGCGAACTCGCCGCCCGCACAGAGCGTGAGGTCCGAAAACGCTGGCAGCCGAAGGTGCGCCAGAGGGCCCAGCAGCGCGCGGCCCAGCGCACCGGGCTCACCATCGAGACGCGGGCAAGGTTCGGGTTCACCGCTGCACCAGGCACGACCGATGACGGGCGGATCCGCCTGATCACCCAGCACCTCCCGCCCGCCTACGCCGCCCGGCTCTTCGACGCCCAGGCCGCCGGTGCCACCGAGCAGCAGTTGCAGATCATCGCTGCCGAGGGCCTGCAGGAGATCTACTTCAAGGACCGCGGCCGCCGCGCGAGCGGCCTGCTCGTGGAGTTCACCGACATCGACTACGTGGAGCTCGACTTCTGAAACGTGAGGACCTGGAACAGGATGTGACTGAGTGCTTCAGTTGGCCAGTTGCACACCGCCGCCCGGCCGGCCTTGCTGCCAGCGCTCTGTGCCATTATGCGGACGCGTCCCAGGGGAGCGGGTCGCGGTCTAAAGCGTGTCCGTTAAATGCGAGCCCAGACCAGCACTGCGGCGAGGACCGCAGCCGAGCGGTAGACGATCGCGAGCTTGTCGAACCTTGTGGCCAGGCCCCGCCACTGCTTGAGCAGGGCGAAGGACCGCTCGACCACGTTGTGGTTCGACGGTCCCGCGGTCGCCGGGCGGATGCCGCTCGGACAGGGCGGCACGCACGTCCTCCCTGATCAGGGTCCGCAGGGTCACGCCCTCGGGGGCGGGCACCGGGCGCCTGGAGCCACCCGCGCGAGTTGCACCCGCACCTGTGCGAGGACTGCCAGAGCCGGACGGTCGCGGCCGAGCAGTAGGCCGAAGCCGACGAACGCGAGTGCCAGGAGCAGGAAGCCCTGCAGGCGGCGCAGAAGGCCGGCGGCCGGCTCTCCCGCTTCCGCGCCTGACCGGTCAAGTCGTCCGCCGACGACGCGGGCAAGCCCACAGTGCCCCCGGGCAAGCCCGCGCTGCTGGTGGCAGCTTCGAGCTCCTGGTCAAGGGCGGCACCGTATGGATCAAGCCGGACGACAGGATCGAGGTCACGTTCAGCGACTCCGACAGCTGGTGACCGTGACACACCGTCGGCCGACCAGGTCGTCACATACTGCCCTGGGGTTTGTATCCGGTGGGTATCAGGGAGCGCTTGGTTGCGCATCGAATCAGTGCGCCGGGCCATGGCGAAGCGACACCCACAGGGGCCGCGATGCTCTGGACCCGGCAGGCATCAGGGCCGGCGTTACCGGTGCTGACCTGGGGTTTCGCGGCTGGGAGAGGCTGTGGGGAGTGGGGTGTGTGTCTGCTGTGCGACGCGGTCGGCGCGCCTGGTGTCTGTCGTATCGTTCCTTTCGGGTCGCCGCCTGCGCGTGAGTCGTGAGTGCAGCCGGGACCGCCGCCTCACCCGGACCGTCCCCACAGGAGTCATTCGCCCGTGTCCTCGTCCGCCCCGGCCGGGGCCTCTTCGCGACCTGTCCGCGTGCTGCTGGTGGAGGACGACGACCTGATGCGTCGGTCCTTCACCATCGCCCTGGAGCGTTACGGCTACGAGATGAAGGCCGCGGCCGACGGTCTTGCGGGGCTTGAGCTCTTCCGCGACGAGAGCTTCGACCTGATGATCCTGGACGTGATGCTGCCCGGTCTGGACGGGATCGGCCTGTGCCGCCGGGTCCGGGAGACCAGCTTGGTGCCCGTCTTGATGATGTCCGCGCGCGGCGACGGGCTCGATGTGGTCGCAGGTCTGGAGGCCGGGGCGGACGACTACGTGGTCAAGCCCGTGGACACGTACGTGCTGGTGGCGCGCATCCGCTCGCTGCTGCGGCGGGCGACCTACGCGCCCGCCCCGGGACCCGAGCGGGCCACCGACGAGGGGCCGCCGTCCGAGGGGAAGATGCTGGTGTTCGGGGACCTGAGCATCGACACCGCCGGCATGGAGGTGTTCGTCTCCGGAAGCCCGGTGGCGCTGACTCCGACTGAATTGAAGTTGCTTCTGGAGTTCGCCGCCCATCCCGGCGTTGTGCTCGAGCGGCACACCTTGTTGCGGAACGTATGGGAGTACGGCTGGGACGGTGACAGTCGGGTCGTGGACCTGTGTGTGCAGCGGCTGCGCAAGAAGCTGGGCCGGGACAGGGTCGAGACGGTCCGCGGCTTCGGCTACAAGTTCAGGCGCTGAGGCCGGTGCGTATGTTCCCCCGCCTGCGGCCGGACTTCTCGTCCTTGCGCTGGAAGATTGCCGCGCTGGCCGCGGCCACGGCGTTCCTGGTCGTGGCGGCGGTGGGCGTGCTGGTGCATGCGTGGACCGCGCGGGACATCCGCGACCGGGCCGAAGCGCAAGCCTTCAACAGCCTCTACTCGGCCATGGACGTCTACCGGCGTACCGGCACGCTGGCCGAGGGCGCGGAACTCGATCCGGCCGACCTGCCCGCCGCACTGCGCCACCCTGCTGACGGCGAGCAGCACACGGCCTACGACATCCCGGTCTTCTGGGCCGCTCAACGGACGGGTGGTCCGGGCAGCCCCGTGCTGGCCGTGGACTACCAAATGGGCACGGAGCTGCACAATCTGCGCCAACTCGACGTGACCATGGCGGTGGCCTCGCTGGTCGCACTCGCAGCGGCCGCGCCGCTGGCGGTCTACGGGGCCGGGTTGCTCGCCCGCAGGCTGCGGCGGGTCTCCGAGACCGCAGGCCGGATCTCCGCCGGGGATCTCGATGCCCGCACCGGGCCCACCAAGGGCCACGACGAGGTGGCCGAGATCGCCGCCACCGTCGATCGTATGGCCGACAGCCTCGGCCAACTGCTGTGCACCGAGCGGCAGTTCACCGCGGACGTGGCCCATGAGCTGCGCACCCCCATCGGCGGTCTGCTGGCCGCCGCCGACCTGCTCCCGGCCGGTGAGACGGAGCATCTGGTGCGGGCCCGGGTGCGGGATCTGCGCGCGCTGGTTGAGGACCTGCTGGAAATCTCCCGACTGGACGCCGGGGCCGAACAGCCGGTCCGCGCCCGGGTGCCGCTCGGCGCCGTCGTCGCCGAGGCCGTGGCACGCACCGGTCTCCGCATCGAGGTCACCGGCGCCGAGACGGAAGCCGCTCAGACCGTGGAGACCGACCCGCGCCGCCTGGAGCGGATCGTCAGCAACCTCGTCGTCAACGCCCACCGGCACGGAGGCCCCCCGGTCAAGGTAGCCGTCAAGGGCCGTACGGTCGTCGTGCGCGACCACGGCCCCGGCTTCCCGGCAGACTTGCTGCTCAACGGTCCCCGCCGGTTCCAGACGGGTGCGACGGAGCGCGGCACGGGCCACGGCCTGGGCCTGACCATCGCCCTGGGCCAGGCCCGGCTCCTCGGTGCCGGGCTGCATCTGGAAAACGCCCCGGACGGCGGCGCCGTCGCCACCCTGCGCCTGCCGTTCCCACCAGCCGAGTCCTGCAGGACCGCCGCGTCGGCATGAGGGCCCGGCGCCTGCGGACCTGCCGCTACGGGACTGCTACGAGGCGGCGGGAACGCCGATACGCGGCGGCTCAGGCCCCGATACGTTCCCCCGGCATCCTTCGAAGCGTGCCCTTCCGCACCTGGAGAAGAGCCCTGTGCCCGGCCGGTCACCTCTGTCCGTGACCGGAGCGGTCCACCCGAATCGTGAGGAGACAACAGTGAACACCTCCGGCAACACATCCCCTGTTCCTTCCCGCCGGAGCGGCGTCGCTTCCCGCGCGCAGACCGTCATGTTCAGGGGGGTGTGGGCCGTCGGCGCACTCGCCGTCATCGCGTCCGTGCTGCTGATCATCGGTGCCTTCGCCGCGAACCCGCGGGCGGGTGAGTCGGGGCAGCCCGCCGCCCTGCTCGGACTGATCGCGTTGTGCTTCGGCGGGACGCTCTTGACCGTCGGTACGCTGGCCCGATTCGTCGTGACGAAGTCGGAGCGCCGATAAGAGCCCGTGGTTGAACTGATCGCTTAGCGGTCGGGGGAAGCAAAGAAGCACTCCGACGGGCCAGGACCTCTCGGCAGCAACCCTGTTGTCCCTCACAGGTGCGCCGAGAGTCCTCGCCTGACGTGTATGTCTCCGCCCCGCCACTGTTACCCGGGCCGGGCGGCCCCGCGTGTGCCTCGCCGCTTCGGGCACGCTCGACCGGCACGGATGCGGCCGCCCCTCCACCTCGGACACCACAAACGCGCCTGCCCGCCCGGCCACCGGACTCCCCACGCCCTACACAACCGCTACCAAGCGGCGCGGACACTGATACACAGCGGCCCAGGCCCCGATACGTTCCCCGGACACCCTTCGAAGTGCGCCTTCCCGTACTTGAAGAGGAGCCCCCGTGACCGCCCACCCCCTTGCCTCGCACGCGCCGCACACCACGCCAGGAGTCGCGGCCGCCGCCACCGACCTGACGAAGGTCTACGGCAGCGGCGACACCCGTGTCGTAGCCCTGGACCAGGTCAGCATCGACTTCCGGGAGGGCGAGTTCACCGCGATCATGGGCCCTTCCGGCTGCGGCAAGTCCACGCTGATGCACTGCGCCGCCGGCCTCGACTCGCCCAGCTCCGGTTCCGTGCGCATCGGCACCACCGAACTCGGCACGCTGGGCGACCGGCAGCTCACCGCGCTGCGCCGCGACCGGATCGGCTTCATCTTCCAGGCGTTCAACCTGCTGCCGACGCTGACCGCGCTGGAGAACATCACGCTGCCGCTGACCCTCGCCGGACGCCGCCCCGACCAGCAGTGGCTGGACCGGGTGGTCGCCAAGGTCGGACTCTCCCAGCGCCTCGGCCATAGGCCCGCGCAGCTGTCCGGCGGGCAGCAGCAGCGCGTCGCGGTCGCCCGCGCCCTGGCCTCCCGCCCCGCCATCATCTTCGGCGACGAGCCCACCGGAAACCTCGACTCCCGCGCCGGGGCCGAAGTCCTCGGCTTCCTGCGCGACTCGGTGCGCGAGCTGGGCCGGACCGTGGTCATGGTCACCCACGACCCGGTCGCCGCCGGCTACGCCGACCGCGTGGTCTTCCTCTCCGACGGCCGCCTGGTCGATGAGATGACACACGTCACCCCGGAGCGGGTCCTGGGCCTGATGAAGAGCCTGGGCGCCCTCTCGCACACCAGCTGAAACCGCCTCGCCCCCAGGACCGAACCCGCCGCCCGCTCGCCTCCGCCGAGCCCACGCCCCGAAAGCTCCCCATGCTGAAAACAGCCCTGCGCAACCTCCTGGCGCACAAGGCCCGCCAACTCATGACTCTCCTTGCCGTCTGCCTGGGCGTCGCGTTCGTCAGCGGCACCCTTGTCTTCGCGGACTCCACCGCCGAGGCCCACCGTGCCGCCGCGTCGAAGAGCTTTGCCGACATCGCGGTCAGCGTGACCGCGAAGGAACCCCCGCCGGGGGCCCCCGCGCACCAGCAGACCAGCGCGCTCGACGACGCGCTCGCACGGAAACTGGCCGCCGTACCCGGTGTCGCCGCCGTGCGCCCGTCGGCCGACGGCACGGCCGCCCTGAACGCGGCGGACGGCACCCCGCTGCGGGTAGGTCCGGGGGCGAATCCGGCCGCCGGCTACGTACCGGGCAAGGATGGCAAGGACAGCCGCTACCCGCTGGCCGAGGGCCGCGCCCCGGCGAACAGCGGCGAACTCGCCGTGGACCGCGGCACCGTCGCCGCCGGCCACTTCCGCCTCGGCGACACGATCACTCTGGCCATCGACGGCCCCGTCATGACCAAGCGACTCGTCGGCATCGTCACCACCGAGGACACCCGGGTGACCGCCGGCGGCACCCTCGCCCTGTTCGACAAGGCGACGGCCCAGAAGCTGTTCGCGTCCCCGGGCCACTACACCGGGATCGATCTGTCCGCCGCCCCCGGCACCGACCAGTCCGCGCTCTCCCGCCGGGTCACCGACGTGCTCCCGGCCGACCGGGCCGAGGCCACCACCGGCGCTGCCCAGGCCGCCCAGCAGGCCCTCCTCGTCGACACCCTGACCCGGGGCTACGAGAAGCTGCCGCTGGTCTTCGCCGGGGTCTCGCTGTTCATCGGCTCCTTCCTCATCATCAACACCTTCACCATGCTCGTGTCGCGGCGCACCCGTGAGATCGCACTGCTGCGGGCCATCGGCGCCACGCGCCGCCAGGTCTCCCGCTCCGTGCTCCTGGAGGCCCTCCTGGTCGGCCTCGTCGCCTCGGCGGCCGGCTTCCTGCTCGGCCTCGGCATCGCCTCGGTGCTGCCCGACATCCTGAGCACCGACGCGAACACGCTGCCCCAAGGCCCTCTGGTGACCGGCCCGCGCCCGGTCGTGGCGGCGCTCGGCGTGGGCGTGGGCGTCACCGTGCTCGCCGCGTGGCTGCCGTCCCGCAAGGCCGCGAAGGTCGCGCCCATCGAGGCGATGCGCACGACCGAACAACCGCCCTCCGCCAAGCGGTCCCGGATCCGCGGCGCGGCGGGCCTCGCTCTCCTCGTCCTCGGCGCCGGTGTGCTGGTGTCGCTCTCGGGAGCGAAGGACGCCTCGGCGAAGAACCTGCAGAACGCGATGGTCGGCTGCGCCCTCCTCGTCGCCGCCCTGATCGTCCTCGCACCGCTCCTCGCCTCCCCGATGATCCGGCTGACCGGACGGCTGACCGGCCGCTTCGGCATCACCGGCCATCTCGCACAGCAGAACGCGCTGCGCGACCCGAGGCGCACCGCCGCCACCGCCGCCACCCTGCTGATCAGCACCGCACTGGTCGCCGGCCTCGCCGTCATCGGCAACTCCACCCGGCAGGCCCTCGACCGCCAGGCCGCGGCCGGCCTCGGCGCCGACTACGTGATCAGCTCCCGCGCCTCCACGACGGGCATCGACCCGGCCGCCGTACGGCGGGTGGCCGACACCTCCGGGGTGCGGACCGCGAGCGCCGTCACGGACTCCACCCTGTCCATCGGCGGCAGCGTCCGGGAGATCTCCGGTGTCGACCCCCGCACCGTGCACGACGTCATGAAGCTCGACTTCGTCAGCGGTTCCGCCAAGGAACTCGGGCCGGGCCGGGTCGCCGTCTCCAGCACCCTCGCCCGGGCAAACGGCGTGACCACGGGCGGCCACCTGGACGTCGCCCTCGGCCGGAACCAGGAGTCCAGGAAGTACACCGTCGTGGGCGTCTACAAGGACAACCCCGTCGCCCACGACGCGCTCGGCGCCCGTACCGAGGTGGCGCACGACAGCTACCTGCCCGGCTCCGTCCAGCGCATCCTCGTCCGCACCGACGGCGGCGCGGTCTCGAAGACCACCGAGGACCGGCTGCGTACCGCCGTGGGCAACAGCCCGCTGCTGAAGGTGCAGGACCGGGAGCAGTTCGTCCACGAGGCCGCCGGCACCATGGGCGACCTGCTGACCCTGATGTACGCGATGCTCGCCCTCGGCAGCGTCATCGCCGCGCTCGGCATCATGAACACCCTGGCCATGTCGGTCGCCGAACGCACCCGGGAGATCGGCGCCCTGCGGGCCATCGGCATGGACCGCTCCGGCATCCGGCGGATGATCCGCACGGAGGCGGTGACCGTCGCCGCGTTCGGCACGCTCCTCGGCCTGGCGGGCGGCCTGTTCGGCGCCTGGGCGGTCGGCTCGCTGGCCAACGGCGCGATGCCGCAGTACTCCCTGGCGCTGCCCTGGGGGACGCTGCTCCTCCTGTGCCTGCTCTCCCTCACGATCGGCGCGCTGGCCGCCACCGTCCCGGCCCGCCGAGCCGCCGCCCTGAGCCCGCTGGAAGCCGTGGCGGAGGACTAACGCACGGCTTTAGCCCCGCCATACCCCCTCTCCGGGGAACCGGAGCGTCACCGCTCAGGCAGAAAACGGTCCTCGTCGCCACGGACGGCGTGCCCGGCCAGGCCGCACTGGACCGTCACCCACGCCCTCGGCGGCAACCCCCTCTGCCCGCCCCCCGTTCGCGGGGATAGTTCGAGCGTGCTTCCGACCTGCCGCTGGCCGACAGCGGTGCGCTCGCCAACGCACCGACTCGGGGGCGGCGCCGAGGGCCGTACCGTCCGCGCGCGGCTATGTCCAGCGCATGCCGATGGCGGAGAGTTGTTCCACTCGTTCCGGTGTCAGTGTCGTGGCGCGGGTGCGTTGGTTGCTGATCCATGTCCCGAGCTTCAGCGGCACGTCCCGTTGTTCCTGGTCCTTGTCGTGGGCTGCGCCCGTGGTGATCGTTTCGGTGTGTTTGCGGGGGACTCGGAGGTGTCCTTCGCGTTGGTAGAACTGCTGGGCGGCCGCGAGGTGCATGGCCCACTTGTCGGCTTGGCTGGTGCGTGGCTTGGGTTTCTCGTCCTCGCCGGCGGGTTGGATGCCGAGGATGTGTTCGCACATCCACTGCTGCACGGTGGTGAGACTGTCCCAGCCGAGCCGGACCGACGTCACCCACCGTCCCAGGTCTTCGCCCTGGCGCACGACGCTGCCCGCCATGGCGGGCAGCGTCCCGCCCTCGTCCAGATGCAGCCGCACCAGGTGGAAGCACCGCTGCCATGTCACCGGCCAGGCCGGGCACCAGGACGGATCGATGGCCTCCAGCTGCTCGCGCCGTTCGGCCGGCATCACCCCGGCCGACGACTCCACCAGCAGCCCCTCGGCGCGCCGCCGGACTCGAGATCCCCCACAGCCGGCCGGACGGCTGTGGCACCTGCGGCTACCGGCCCGGCTGGGCTCGACTGGCCCGCCGCGACCGCCGGCCGCTGGACGAACCCCTACCGCTGCACCAAACCCAGCACCTTCGAGCTGTAGCTCTGCCCCGGGACGGCCGCCATCGGCCTGGTAACCACGTCGACCGCCCCGGGCCACCCAACCCGTACGAGACGAGAGGGAGATCCACAGTATGGACTCCGCCCCGCGTGCCTCGGGCCGGATCGGCCCGCGCACCCTCCTGATCACTACCGCCGCCATGCCGCTGGCCGGCTGGACCGTGCACGCGATCAGCCTCCACCGCAAGCTCGCCTCCGTCCGCCGCGACCCGCTGACTGGCCTGCTCGGCCGCGACGGCTACACCACCAAGGCCCGGCAGACCCTCGACCGGTATGGCGACAGCGCCCTGGTGACCCTCGTCGATCTGGACCACTTCAAGCAGATCAACGACGGACGCGGCGGCCACGCCGCCGGCGACCGCGTCCTGGTCGCCCCCGCACAGAGGCTCACCTCCTGGGCAGGCAGCCGCGGCGCGGTCGGCCGCCTCGGAGGAGACGATGTCTTCTCCCGCAGGTTGGCGGGCCGGCTGCTGAGCGCCGCGAGATTCCGCTCCGGAGCCAGATTGACCCTCGACCTTGTGCAGGGCCCAGAGTGCCGGGTGTGGAGAACGACATGCGCAGCATTGGCGAGATGGCCCGCGACAGCGGCCTGGGCGTGAGTGCCCTGCGGTTCTATGACCGTGCCGGTGTGCTGGTCCCGGCCTGGGTGGATCCGGTGAGCGGATACCGCTGGTACGAACCCGAGCAGCTCGAAGAGGCCCGGGTGCTGGCCCGCTTGCGCCGGGCCGGGATGCCGCTGGCGGACATCCGGCTGGTGCTGGCCAGCTGGTCCGGCGCGGACACCGACCTGGTCCGGAAGCTGCTCAAGGCACACCTGCGCCGCATCGAACAAGGGCTGTTCGATGCCCGCAGCGAGTTCTCCGCGCTCCAAGCACTACTCGATCACAGGGAGAACGTCATGACTTCGCTCCGCATCGCCACCGTCCGGCTGTCCATCGCCGCGCCCGAGCTGGCAGCCGCGCTGGACACGGTCCGTTTCGCGGCGAGCACCGACCCGGAGCTGCCCATGCTCGGCGGGGTCCTGCTCGACATCGAGGGGGAGAGCCTCCATGTCGTGGCCACCGACCGGTACCGAATGGCTGTCGCGCAGGCCAGCGTCTCCGGACACGACGGGAGCCGAGTGCAGGTCATCGTGCCCGCCCCGCTCGTCGACGCGATGCGGGCGCTGTTGGACGGCGAGGGACCCGTGCGGCTCTGCGTCGACGGTGGCCGCGTGACTCTGGAGGTCGGGGATAGGCAGGCGGCCGGTCAGTGCCTTGACCACGACTTCCCCGACTACCGTCGTCTCCTGCCGGCGGCCGGCGGACGCCGCGCCCTTGTCGAGGTGGCGGCCTTCCGGAAGGCCCTGGAGACCGGTCCTGTCCGTGCCGCCGAGGCGGGAGCGCCCGACCTCAGCGTGCTCAAGGTGGAGGACGGCGGCATGGTGACCCTCTGCGCGGACAGCGACGACGACCCGAACCGCGTCGCGGTCAACCGTGAGTTCCTGCTGAACGCGCTGGCCGCCGGAGGCCGGGACCGACTGCTTCTGGAGCTCGGGGCCCCCACGGCGCCGATCGCGATCCACCAGCCCGACGACGAGGGCACCTTCTCGATCCTGATGCCGGTCCGCCTGCAGGACTGACTGTACGTTCGCCCTGATCCGGCCGGCTCCGACCAATCGGACGCAACCGGATCAGGGTGCTGGGGAACTCAGGGAATCCGTCACAGGTGAAGCTCGGCGAGCACGGAGGATCCACTCAGGAACTGAAGTCCTCTGCCAGAACGGTGGCGTCACATGTCAGGTCGAGATCTTCAGGGGTGCCGTCGGAATCCGTACACCAGACGGTCGGTGTGCCGGGCGCAAGGGCGTTGAGCAGGCCAAGAATGACTTGGGCGGGGACGAGGAGTGGATCCTGATCGGGGAAGACGAGTGCGGGGCCTGCCGGATAGAAGGTCAGTTGGCAGTGACCGTCGCTGGTATGGATGTCGAGGTCGGTGGCGTCCTTGGGTGGGAAAGGCCCGGACACTTCTGAGCCCGGCCACAGGGCGATGGCGGTTTGTGCGAGCTGGCCTGCCGAGAACGCCCAAGAGCCACCATCCTCTTGGTCTGGGCTGACGTAGTAGTGGCCTCCCACTGGAACCTCTCAAAGTGTCGGTCTGGCTGGTGTTACTTGACGATACGCGTCTCGCCCGGGGTCTTGTGTGCGGCCATCATCGCGTCGAAGTAGGCGCCAGCCTTCTCGTCGTTGGTGATGATTTCGAGGTGGTTGACCTTCTTGCGCGGATCGTGAATCGCGGAGTTGTAGCGCACAATTCCGTCTTCGTTGCCATCGGCGACGTTCTTGTAGAGGAAATCGGGCACTTTGTCGACGTTGTTAAGGCGTAGCGGTGAGCGGCAACTGGGCCGTTGTGCGCCGTGTTTGGCGTCGATGGCGGCTCCGTCCTGCGGGCGGACGCCGTCGGCGTTCCCGTAGGTCGTCGATGCCCTGGGCGTAGGCATCACAGGCGGATGCAAGTTTCTGGGCCGATGTGCTGAGAGTGTTGAGCAGTGGGCCGCTCTCGCCGCCGTTGTGCATCTTGCGCCAATTGGCGGCGCAGGAGTCCACGGCTTTGGCTTCGCTGGAAGTGGAGACTGTGCGGATGAGCTTGTCGCCCTGCGTACCGAGGCGGCTTACCAGCTGCCCGACGTGGCGCCAGTCTTTGGCGGCCTGGCGGAGTTTCTCCGGGTCACCCTGTGGCCAGAACTGGGCGATGATCTCGCGTACTACCCAGTTGGCTTGGCCGACTGCGGTGGGGATATCGAATTTTCTGTGCTCCTCGTCGCACTGCGGGCTCGAGAAAGCCGGGAGCTGCTGGGGCTTCATGAACTTGGCAGCTGCGTCAGCGTCGGTGCGTATGTAGTTCAACGCCATCGTGTAGAGGCCATTCGCAGTGCCGCCCAGTTGAGCCACGCCCTTCCGGAGGGCGTGTACGAACGCCTTGGCGGCTGGGTCGTACTTCCCGGCGAAGGAGTGGCCCGTCTCGTCGTCGCCGGCCATCCCAGCTACGTCGTCGAGTGACCCGACGAGGCCACGGTGGATCTGACTCGCCCAGCTCTGTAGATCGGTGAATCCAGCTGACGACACCAGCATCTTCGGCGGGTCGACGTGGAACCCCGACACCGTGTACCTCCCGAGAACAATGTGTACCCGGTCCAGGGTGTTTTCTCCCGAACGCAGCCGAGCCGCATTTGGTGATCATTTTGCATCCTCAGGCCCACGCTTTTACCAAGATCAACTGGCGGTAAATGCCCAGCAACCGGCGAGGACTGTGGGTGGCGGATTGCGCTCAGAGATCGCAGACCCCTGATGCACCCGCCCGCGATGAGATCCGTCGGCTCCGCGGCGAGCGCGACCAACTGCAGCAAACCGTCCGCCAGCACCTTGGCCATCAACTCGACCAACTCAGCGCCCGGGACCTTGCCACCCGCTGACCTACCCGTGGCCCAGTAGCTGCGCTTATGAGCGACCTCCAGATAGCCAGGGGTACCGGACATCGATGAGTTGGACAATCCGGCACGGGCCAGAGGTGGGCCTGGCAGATGGCGACGACCTGCGGCGTTCCCGCTGCCGTCGCCCAATCCATCCCGAATCCGGGGTGCGGTTTGGCCGGGTCCGATGCCGCGACTCCCCTCCTGTACACCCCAAGAAGGAAGGAGGTGGAGGAAATGCCAGGCTCAAACTCGGACGATCGGCACCAGGTCGACCAAGAACCCCGCCGCGTGCTCGGTCCTGTCGGACAGTTCATTGCGCTGGTGACCGCGCTGGTGATCGATCTAACGATCAGGCACCTGACCGGCGTCTAACGAGCGGGTTGGCCCTGCTGGGTGCAACGGCGCCCGGAAGGGCCAACCCTGTCCGGGAACTCGGCCGAAGCGCGTCTCACAGCTGGCCGAAACCGAAGGATCCAGCCGACGAAACCCCAATCGTGCCTCGAGTCCCTCACCCAGCTACACCGCCTTCACCTGCGTCAACACCCCGCGAACCCCAGATAACCGAGGCTGGCTGCTGCACGCCGGGCAGGCCACCGAACAGAACCTGCTGCGCGAACCGCTGGTCGCCACCGTGATCCACTTCCCCCGCACCGACAGGGTGCTGGCGTGCCGCAACGATCCCAAGGCGTTCGCCATCGAGGACATAGCCGGCCGCGCTGAGCGGGAGAAGGCCCTCACCAAGGCCAAGCTCGCCTGCTCCGGCTGCCCGATCGTCAAGAACTGCCTCCAAGGGGCCCTGGCCAACAAGCAGCTCACCCCGACCGGGGTGTGGGTGGCGACCACCGCCCGTCAGCGGACGATGCTCTGCAAAGACCTCGTGCGGCGCCTCGACGACGACCGGTCGGCGGGGTCGCCGCACAGGAACGCCGCAAGCAGGAAAAGCAGTACGCGACCCGCACTAACCCGCCGACCGTCCACGAACAGGCCATGGCACGGCTGGAGCTGGAACTCATCTCCAGCCGACCGGCCCCGTACGCTCGACGGATTCCTGGATGAGCCGGCCATGCCCGGCGACAACACCATGGCATGGTTCCGCCTCATCGGCTCCCCCACACACGACGGCACGGACGCAATGGTGCCGCCGTGCAGCGCCACCGACCCGGTAATGGCGCACGCCGTCCTCCACGACCTGGCCCCGGGAGACCAGCTCCGCGTCACTGGCTACCTGCACTTGCCGCGTACCCCGACCGAGCCGATGTTCCTGGTCGTCACCGAACTGCGAGTGCTGCAGTCGTCGCTGTTGCTGGACGACCCCGCCTCACCTGCACTGCGGCTTATCGCCACCAACCACACCTGAACACCATGAAGGCTCGGCCTCACCACGATCAGGCGGTGAGGCCGGGCCTTCGTGCATGTCCGGTGCCTGTCACCCACTGGTGACGAGCGGCTGTCGTACTGCGGTGATAGCGGCGTTATCACCTGCTCTGTTCTCTGCGGGGGCGCCTGGCCATCGCCGGTGGGCACTTGGGTTTGCCGTCGGGCGCGATTAGCCGAAGGGGTTGCCGGGGAAGCGGTTCGCCGAGACTGTCGGCTTGCCCACGAGCACGGGAGCCACCGGAGTGGTCTTGGGGGCGGGGGCTGATACCTGTTCCTGCTTCACGCCGGGGGGCAGGAAGCAGGGCGTTTCCACTGAGAAGACGAGTGCGTTGCCGCGTCCGTATGTCTCCACCGAGACGAAGAGGTTGTCGCTGCCGCCTTTGGCGTCCATGAGCCCTTGAGATGGCTTCTCGCGGTAGCCGTTGATCTTGTAGCCCTCGGCTTCGAGCTTCTTGCGCATGGCGCGCAAGGCCTTCCCGTGCTCGTCTCCTGAAATCGCTGCCCGGACGGAGTAGGAGAGGTCAAAGCGGCCGTCTGTGGCATGTTCGTGGTTCTTGCCGAAGCATTCGTAGAACTCCTTGTCCACCGTCTTGTCGTCGGCCGTGAGGCCGTACTGGCCGGCCAGTGAGTCGATCAGTGTGCGGGCAGAGCGTTCGGCTCCGTCCCTGCTCTTGACTGGCAGTGGGTCGTTCTTCCCGGAGTCGGTCATGCATCCTCCAGATGCGAGCAAGGCTGCGAGTGTGAGCACGCTGATTCGGCTGTGGCGGCGGGTGCGGCTGGTCACCAGTCGGGTCCCTCTGTCTTAGGGCGGGGGTGGGGGTGCACGCGGTACTTCCCTTCTCCAGGAGGCATTCCCGCGATGATGCGGCCCTGGTTGGCGAGGCTTTCGCTGCCCTTGTCCCAGTAGCCGCCGTGCCCCTCGGTGTCCACGTCGAACACCTTGCCTCCAAACTCCTTCTCCGCCGGATTTTCTCCTAGAGTCTTGCCTGAGGCGTCGGTGGAGACGATGTCGTCGGGCGCCCAGCCGGCCCAGACGTGGTCCGGGGCCATGTTCAGGTCCTTGGCGTGGTCCACTGCCATTCCCGGGCTGCCGACCACGACGACATCGTCGGCATCCAGGCCGCCGCTGTGGGATGCACCGACGCCCACCACTGTTGAGCCGTAGCTGTGGCCGAGCACGGTCATGTGGGCACGTTCGCCCTGATGAGACTCGCGCAGTCCGTGCGTGAAGCTTCTCAGATCACCGCCGGCCGGGTCGGCACGTCCGGTCGTGGCCATGCTGGCGTCTGTTTCGGGGGCGTCGTATCCAAGCCATGACACCACCGCAGTGCTGTCGCCGCCCCTCTGCCGGGATGCCTTCTGCAGCCGGTCTACCCGCTCGATCTGCTCATCGACGTTCACCAGGTCGTTGTCGGTGCCCGGGACCTGTACGGCAACGTTGTGGGCGGTGTCGGGATTTCCCTTTGAGACGAGGGCCCGGCCGTCGCCCTTTGTGTCAATCCCCAGTACGTAGAGCCGTTTGTCGTCGCCGCTACCGTCAGCCCTGTCGAGCGCTGTTTGCAGCTTTTGCAGGCCCTCGTACTGCCGCTGGTCGTGGATGCCCAACTCGCCGCGTTGCTTCTTCATGTCGTAGTTCGCCAGCGAGAGATCCACTGCCTTGCGGTTGGCTTCGTCACGGTCGGCACTGGGGATACCGTCGAGCCAGCCGATCTTGTCGGGGTAGGCGTCGGTGTACTCCTGCCGCTCCTGCTCGGAAAGCCCCACCCACCATTTGGCGTTCTCCTTCGGGTCCTTCTTGGAAGGTATGGAGTCCTCGTCGAGGTGGGCGAAGCCTGCGGCCTCGCGAGCGCCGTCCTTCGCCGCCTGGGCGCCGTAGTCCTTGTCGAGGGTGAACGCATCGATCTTCTGGAGGAGTTGCCGCCCCTTCCAGTCGGCAGTGCTGGCCTGGTCGAGGGCAGCCTGGATGTCGTTCTTGTAGCCGGCCATCACGGCGACACGCACCGCGTGGTCTTCCTGGGCTTCCTCGTCGGCGTTGCCGGTGGGGCATGGCCTGCTATCCGTCACGTTGCCGTGGTCGTCGACGGCGAACCCGTCGGCCTCGGCTGTGCGCACACCCTGACGCAGGATGTGCTGGGCCTGCTTCATCTCCACGTGAACGGTGTCCAGGATGGTAGCGATGGAGGTGACGTCGGACTGTCCAACGCCGAGCTGGTTCTCGCTCGCCTCCATCTTCATGAAGGCGTAGCTGGAGTCGACGCCCCGCCACTCACTGGCGTGCAAAGGGCCGGTGACCTTGTGCCGGTGCTGGACCTGCGCTTCCTCCAAAGCCTTGGCCAGCTTCTGCCAGGACCTGATGGCGGCCTCGAGATCAGAGAAGTCCTGCTTGAGCAGTTCCTTGAAGTCGTCGGACACGGTCACCACGCCTGGAAGGACTGAGCGGTGGCATCTTCGTTGAACTGGTGGCCGTCCGCGGTGCGCCGCAGGCGGGATGCCGCGCTGTCGGGGGTGCCGCCGCCGATCCGTTGGCATAACTCATCGAGTGCCATGCCCCAGTCGTGGGCGACCCGTTTCATGTCCGGGCCGATGTACCAGGTCTTCATCGCGGTGCCGGCTGCTTCGATGTCGCGTTTGGCGGTGGCGATGGGGTCCTGAAGATCGTGGCTTATGGCGTCGGCGGCGGCTGCCGCCCGCCGCAGTTCCTCGGGTGTGACCGAGATGCTGCCATTGGACATAGTCCTGCATTCCCCCCCGTTGAGCAGATATATAGTTGCGTGATCATGACATCGACGCTCGTGAGCTGGTTGCTCAGGTGGGTGATTTCGGCTGAAAGCCTGCAGATCAGCGAGTTGAACGGCGCAAAGCCGCTGACGACGTCGGCGCTTGTCGCACAGGCACGGCCGCCCGGTCGAGGGCGTCGCCGCGGTCGGCTTCAGTTCGCGAAAGGTCACCTGACATCTGCTGTGGTCCCCCACTGAGCAGGTACGCGAGGAGAGGCTGCTGACTTCCACGTCGCCGCGGACAACAACCAGCATCCGTCGAGTCGCTCGACTACCCCGCTAAAAGTGCCCGGACCAGAGCAGGGCCATCTCCATCTGACTCTTTGTCTGCGGACAACAATTCAGCCGCTTCTCTGCCACCGCCACCGCCACCGCCACCGCAACCGCCATCGGCGGATGGCGCTGTTGCTGGACGACTCCGCCTCACCTGCACTCCGGCTCATCGTCACCAACCCACTTGAGCACGAAGCGGCTCCCGCCGCCCGGACCTCGATCCGGGCGACGGGAGCCGCCTTATCAGCGCCGACGTCAGGCGGGCTGCTCCTGCTCGGTCAGTTCTCGCAGCAGTGCCTGGTACTCCTCAGGGTCTGTTTGCGTAGAACTGACATCCAAAATCGCCCGCCCTGGACGAAGCCGTCGCTGGTCATCTTCATGCGCAGATGCTGAACAATGTAGAAGGGTTCGTCATACGGCAGCCGCTTCGGCTGGCTGGGCTTGTCCTTCTCCGACCTGTCCGCTTCAGCAGCAACCGCCGGTCCTGGGCTTCCGGCAGGGGTATTAACGCCGAGGCCCGAAGCCCCACCGCCGGAGGGCCCTGGGGTGCCCGCAGTCGCCTGAGGTGGAACCGCTGGTGTCTGGGTCTCCGCAGCTTCGGAGCTCTCCGCCCTATCGCAGCGGTTTACCGCGGTAAACCGCTCCGATGAGGGCGCCGCCTTCTCCCCCGCTTCGAGTCTTTACGAGGTGGCGCGCACCGGCTCGGCGGCGTGCGACCTGCTGCGGATGGCCGCCGGCGACCTGGACGCCCATGTCTCGGTGGCGCTCCCGTGGTGGGACACGGCGGCAGGCCACGGCCTGATCCATGCCAGCGGCCGGACCGTGGTGCACAGGCGGTCGCCGAGGCGCACCCGGATCGACATCTCGGGGCGCCCGGAGGTGGTGCGCTCGCTGGCGCGGCTGCTGGAAGAGCACTCCCATGTGAGCGAGGGCGCAGCATGAGCGCCCCCGGCCCCCGCTCAGGGCGTCCCACCCGGCACGTGCTCGACCGGCCGGACATCGAGACGGTCCTGCTGCGTCCGGAGACGTCCACCGTCTAAGCGCCGGACGGCAGGCCCGTGTTCCGCCTGCGCGCCGGTGTCCCGGCGCAAGAGGAGGCCGCGCGCTACCAGCGGTGGCTCTCCGGCCTGGGCCTGCCGCGTCCGGCGTTCTTCTGCAACCCCGACGAGGCGGCGCAGCCCCGCACCGGTTCGCGGCCGCCGCCGGGCTTCCGCACCTGTCCCCCCGCCAGGTGCGGCTGGCCACCGACAAGCTCGCCATGAAGGAACTGTTCTCCGCCGCAGGCCTGCCGGCAGCACGGTTTCGCGCGGTCACCTCGGCCACGGAGGTGAAGGAGTTCGCCGACCGGTCCGGGTGGCCCATCGTCGTCAAGCCTGCTGTCTCCGGCTCGGCGGTGGACACCTGGAAGGTGGACACCGACCGGCTGGCCGCGGTGGACCTGGCGCTGAGGAGCCGCCCGGACCAGCGGTGGATCGCCGAGGAGTACGTACGGGGCACCGAGCACCAGCTGTGCGCGCTGGTGCACGAGGGCCAGGCGGGACGCCTACATCGCGGTCAACCCGGCACCCCTGCTGGACACCCTGGACGGGGCGACGAACGCCGACATCACGCTGGCCCCGTCGGAGCCGGAACCGGTCGACGGACGCGCAGTGGCCCAGCGCATTGCCGACGTACTCGATTTCCGCGCCGGTTATCTGCACGCCGAGTTCTTCACCGGCCACGACGGATCGTTCGTCATGGGAGAAATAGCGGCGCGCCTCGGCGGTGCCGAATTGCCCACCAGCCACGGACTTTCCCGCGGATTCGACATGCTGGCCGCGGTGGCGGACGTGTATGTGGACCGCCGTCCGGCACTGACGTACACCCGCGACTGTTCGGTGGGCCATCTGCTGCTGCCGGCCCGCCGTGGCATCATCTCGGACATCTCGTCCCTGGCGGAACTGACGGCCCTGCTCGGCGTGGTCTCCGGCGCGCTCACCGCCGCGGTGGGCGACCGGCTCGACCCGCCGCGGGCCTCCAACGCCTCCAGCGGCCACGTGCACGTCGAGGGAGAGAATTCAGGCGTCGTGCAGGAACGTATGGCTGAAGTACTGTCCCGTTTCCGGCTGCAGGTGGCCGAGGCGCAGCCCTAAGATCCCCGTAGTCGCCGGCTCGGGCGAATGGCCGGCGGCCGCCCGAATACCCGATGTCTGCGAGAGGTCACCCGATGGTCCCAAGTGTCGCTGTCCTGTCCGATATCCACGGTGTGCTGCCGGCCCTGGAGGCGGTACTGGACGAGCCCGATGTCATGGCGGCCGACCTGATCGTCGTCACCGGTGACCACGCGGCCGGTCCGCAGCCGGTCGAGGTGCTGGACCGGCTGCGCGCGCTCGGCGAAAAAGCGGTCCTGGTCCGCGGCAACGCCGACCGGGAGCTCGCCGAGATGGCGCGGGGCGAGTTCCCGGCCGACCAGGCGTGGGAAGTCGACCTGTGGGCCGCCGAGCAGCTGCGGGAGGAAGACGTGAAGTTCCTGGCGGAGCTCCCCCACCCCGTGACCATGGAGGTCGACGGCTTCGGCAAGGTGGTCTTCTGCCACGGGACACCGCGCGACGACGACGAGGTCGTCCTCGTCGACACACGCCTGGACCGCTGGGCAGAGGTCTTCGCCGAACTGCACGACGACGTAGGGACCATGGTGTGCGGGCACACCCACATGCCCTTCATGCGCCTCGTCGACGAGCGCCTTGTCGTCAACTCCGGCAGCATCGGCATGCCGTACGGCAGGGCCGGCAGCTCCTGGGCCCTGCTGCACAGCGGGCAGGTGCAGTTGCGGCACACCCCATTCGACGTCGACGGAGCCGTGGATCGGGTGACCAGGGAGTCGGGCTACCACGACTGCCGCGCCTGGGCCGAGCACTACATCCGAGCAGTCACCACGGACGCCGAGGCGGTCCGCACGTTCGGCCCCCGGGATGGTCGGGTCGACTCCTGACCTAACGTCACCGGCACGGTGGGCGGCACTGACCGTCGGTTACGCGTTCCCTTCGAGCCGGTTGGCCACCTGATCCGTGGCCATCACCACGAGACGGGAACGGCCTGACCGGGAACGTCATTGCTGCGGATGATGGAGGCCAAACCCTGACTGGTCGTTATCGCTCCTGCGGGCTGCGGCACGATGTGCGCTCGTGAGCGGCACCCGGCACCCGGGACGCGACAGCGATCACCAGCTCGACGGCCTCCGGCTCACCCACCGTGATCCGCGCCCCCTCGCCGGGGAACGCCTTGACCCGCACTCCCGCCTCCCGGCAGGCGTCGGCGAACGCCGCGGTGTGCTCGCCGAGGCCGAGCCACACGAAGTTGGTGTGGCTCTCGGGCACGTGCAGGCCCACGGCGCGCAGCCTGTCGACGAGCAGGCTGCGGCGCCGGACGAGCCTGCCGGAGTGCAGGTCAACCACAAACGCGTCGCGCGGGTCATGCGTGCCCGCGGGATCGTCGGCTTTCACCTGCGTAAGAAGGTCCGCACCACCGTCCCGGAGCCGTCGGCGACGCCGGTGCCGGACCGGCTGCGGCGCGACGTCACCGCGACGGAACCGGACACGAAGTACGTGGGCGACATAACCTACCTCCCCGTTGGCAACGGCCAATTTCTTTACCTGGCAACGGTGTTGGACCTGTCCTCGAAACGTCTGGCGGGCTGGTCGATCGCCGATCACATGCGCACCGGGCTGGTCACCGATGCTCTCAAGGCCGCAGCCGCCACCCGGGGCGCCGGCGGCCTGCGCGGGGCGATCTTCCACAGCGACAACGGAGCCCAGTACGCCTCGAAGGAGTTCGCGCAGGTCTGCGCGGAGCTTGATGTGATCAGATCGCGCGGCGCAGTGTGCACGAGCGCGGACAACGCCGCCGCCGAATCGTTCAACGCGACCATGAAGCGCGAGACGCTCAAGGGCAGAAAACGCTGGTCAGGGGCCCGTGAAGCCCGTCTCGCGGTCTTCCGATGGGCGACCCGCTACAACACCAGAAGAAGGCACTCCAGCATCGGCCAGATCAGCCCCACAGCCTTCGAGCAACGATCAGCTACCCTGACCACCGCCGCATGACAACCGGTGTCCACGATCCCGGGTCAAGCCCCAACGCCTGGGCCTACAGCAAGAACACCTGGCGCCAGACCTGCCACGACCTGGGCATCAGCCCACGAGGGACACGGCCCTGGCGCCCGCAGACCCACGGCAAAGTCGAACGCTTCCACCGCACCCTGCTCGACGAATGGGCCTACCACCAGCCCTACACCTCAGACGCCGAACGCCAGGCAGCCTTCCCCGACTGGCTGGACTGGTACAACTACCACCGACCCCACACCGGAATCAGCGGCCACACCCCAGCCAGCCGCGTCACCAACCTCTCCGGACAGCACACCTAGACGTCGCCCGCCTGCTCCTTGCGCTGGTGGCGCGGATACGGGTCCTCTCCGCGCCTCGGCGGTGCGGGACGGATCTCCTGGGGTTCGGCCGGGGCGGCTTCGCCGGAGGCACCGTCGGAGCCGAGCATGTCCTCGCCGTACAGGTCCTGTACCCAGTTGGCCTGGTAGATGGTGTCGAGGTAGCGCTCGCCGAGGTCCGGGGCGATGGCCACCGCGGTGAGCCCGCGCGTGTCGTGCCGGGACAGCCAGTCCATCGCGCCGCTGACGACCGTGCCGGTCGAGCCGCCGAAGAGGAAACCGTGCCGGGCCAGTTGGTGGCAGGCACGCACGGTGTCCGCCTCCGCCACGCGTACCGCCTCGTCCACGAAGGACTCGTCGAGCAGCGGGGGAGGGACGCTCATGCCCAGACCGGGGATCATACGGCGTCCCGGCGCACCGCCGAAGGTCACCGAACCGACACTGTCCACCGCGACGATCTGCACCGGCCGGTGCCACTGCCGGAAGTAGCGCGCGCAGCCCATCAGGGTTCCGGTGGTGCCTGCCCCGATGAACAGCACATCCAGATGGGGAAACCAGCGGGCGATCGCCGGTGCCGTCGTGCGGTAGTGCGCCTGCCAGTTACCCGGATTGGTGTACTGGCTGAGCCACACCCAGCGGTCGTCGGAGGCGCACAGATCGCGGACGTAGTCGAGCCGTGCGCCGAGGAAGCCGTTGCCGGACTCATCTGAGGCGATGACGTGCACCTGGCTGCCCAAGGCCTCCATCATCAGCCTGGTCGACAGATTGCAGCGGGAGTCCGTCACGCACAGAAACCGGTAGCCCTTGCTCGCCGCGATCATGCTCAGTGCCACGCCGAGGTTTCCTGACGAGGACTCGACCAGGACCGATTCGGGAGTCAGGGCGCCCTCCCGCTCGGCCGCCTCCACCATCTCGGTGGCGGCCTTCAGCTTGATCGAGCCGGCGAAGTTGAGGCCCTCGCACTTGAGGAACAGGGACTGCCCGAAGATCGCCTCGAGGTCGACGTAGAGTTCTTCCTCGTTGAAGGCGTAGGGAACAGATATGACTGGCATGATGGGTCCCTCCTCTGGAGGCAGAGCACCTTCGGAATATCCATCCGACTAGGGCGGGCTCCTCATTGCGTCGGTGCCGGTCTCATCCGTACCGGCGCAGTTCATGGAAGAAGTTGTCGACGACCTGCAGTCGGCCGGAGCGGACCACCTCGTCGTAGACGTACTTGCCGACCGCGAGATCGAGCACGCCGAGGCCGAACGGTGAGAAGACCGCGGGCCGGTCCGCCGGCACCGTCACCCGCCCGTTCATCACGTCGTCCAACGTGCCGTGCAGGAAGTCCCGGTTGCCCGTCAGCTGTTCGGCCAGATGCGGGGAGGTGTCGGCAGTGAGGCAGTGCTCGACGTCATCGACGATATTCGTCGAGGCCAGCAGGATCTGCGGCGCGAGGTCGCGCAGCGACACATGCAGGACCACCGGGTTGTGGGCGAACCACGAGGGGTCGTGGACGTGCGGCTGACCTGCGACGGTGGCGAAGACCACCAGATCGCTGAGGCGGATCAGTTCCTCGGCGCTGTGGTGCACGGTGATCCGGCCGGCGGTGCCGGTCTGTTCCAGGTAGAGGCGGAAGCCGGCGGCGCTGTCGGCGGACAGGTCGTGCACGCCGATCTCGTCGAACGACCAGCCGGTGCCTTCCAGGAACGTATGGATGTAGCGGGCGATCAGGCCCGCCCCGAAGAACCCGACGCGCAGCGGGCGTGGGCGGCCGCGGCTGAGCCAGTCGGCCGCCGATGCCGCCGACGCGGCCGTTCTGGTGGCGCTGATGATCGAGCTCTCGAGGCAGGCGAACGGGTAGCCGGTGGCGGGGTCGTTGAGGATCAGCACGGCGGAGGCCCTGGGAATGTCGGACGCCACGTTCTCCGGGAAGCTGGAGATCCACTTCAGCCCGTCCACCTGCGCCTCTCCGCCGATCGAGGCGGGCAGCGCGATCATCCGCGAGGACCGGCGGTCGGGGAACCGGAGGAAGGAGGACGGAGGGTTCACCGAGGCACCGGCGCCGTGCAGCCGGTAGGTGTCCTCGACCACCTCCACGAGGTGCTTCTCCCGTCCCTGCAGAGCGGTCTGGACCTGCACTCCTGAGATCACCGCGAACGGGGGCACGGTGAGCGGCGGTTTCGTCATGGCGGACTCCGTTGCACTGGAGCGGATGGTGTTCACGAGGTGGTCACCTCGACGGTCGGTGAGCAGTCGGCCAGGCGCAGCGGATCGGCCATCGCCACCACCACCTCTCTCGGCCCCTCGAAGGGCTCCCTGCTGTGCGCGGTACGGACGTTGTCGACGAGGAGCAGGTCACCGGCCTGCCAGGGCCGGCGCACGGTGTGCGCTTCGTAGACCTTGTTGAGCAACTGGACGGTGTCCTCGGTGAGGGGGTCGCCGTTGCCGTAGCGGGTGTTGAACGGCAGCCCGTCGGCGCCGTACTCGTCGATCAGGTACTCGCGGACCTCGGGGGCCATCGTCCACTCGTTGAGGAACGCGATCTGGTTGAACCAGCAGCGCCGCCCGCTGACCGGGTGCCGCACCACGGCGCTGCGGCGCTGTCGTGTGCGCAGTCCGCCGTCGGGCTGCCACGCGCACTCGATCGCGTGGGCGCGGCAGTAACTCTCGATGGCGCTCCGGTCGTCGGTGCCGAACGCCTCCGGCAAGGAGGCCCCGATCTCGTCGTGGTAGCTGCGGGTGAGCAGCCAGCCCTCCCGCTCGAACCGCTCGGTCAGCTCGGGCGGTAGCGCGTCGAGCACCGCCGTGGAGTCCGCGACCCCGGTTACGCCGCCCTCAGCCGGTGCACCGAGGCAGGCGAACAGCATCAGGCCGGGGAATTCGAGCCTGTAGCTCAACTCGTGGTGCATGCACATCGGCTGGTTCGGTGGCCACTTGGAGGAGGAGTAGACGCCCTCGGAGTAGGTCTGCCGGGGGGCGAAGGCTTCCTTCTCCGTCACCGGAGCGAGGCCCAGCCGTTGCACGACCGCGCCCACCTCGGCGGCGTGCCGAAGCTCCAGGCCACGTACGAGGACCGCACCGTGTTCGAGGACCGCGGCGCGCACCGCGTCCCGGTGCTCGGCCGCCCAGCTCGCCGCGTCGGCAGTGGTGTTGAGCTGCAGCATCGGAGTCCGGCCGGATGCCGAGTCCAGGTCCGGCAGCGAGGTCGGAAGTGAGGGTGCCATCGTGGTGTCCTTTCGCTCTGCTCCAGCGGGCGGCGGGGCGGTGTCCGGCACCGTCGTGGTGTGTCCCTGGGCCGCGGTGTGGCCCTGCACCGTGCCGCCCCGCCCGGGCTCCGGCAGCGCCCGCGGCGGCTCGGAGCCGGCCGTGGAACGGCTCTCGACCAGTTGGGCCAGGTCGGCGAGGACCGGGTGCTGCAGGAGGTCCTTGGGCGAGACCACGCGATCCAGGCAGATCGCGACGCGTACGGCCGACAGTGAGGTGCCGCCGAGGTCGAAGAAGTTGTCCCGGCCTCCGATCCGGTCCTCCGGGATGCCCAGCGCCTTGGCCCATGCGGCGGCAAGCCGCTCTTCGGCCGGTGTGGCGGGCGGGTGGCGGCCGTCCCGGGCGCCGCCGTCCTCGGTGGCGCCGCCTTCTCCCTCGGCGCCGCCCTCCTCGGCGAGTGCGGCCAGCGCCTTCTTGTCGGTCTTTCCGTTGGCCGT
The DNA here is from genome assembly GCF_043199875.1 of Streptomyces sp. NPDC048516. Taxonomy (NCBI): domain Bacteria; kingdom Bacillati; phylum Actinomycetota; class Actinomycetes; order Kitasatosporales; family Streptomycetaceae; genus Streptomyces; species Streptomyces sp. NPDC048516. Next base: position 775,962 of record NZ_JBICWS010000001.1, read on the forward strand.
CAGCGGAAGGCTCTCACGCCAGTGGAAGGCCGACGGAACCATGTATGCGGGCAGGGACCGGCTCAGCTGCTCCTGCAGTGCGGCCGCGTCCAGCGGGCGCGGACCGGAGTAGAAGGCCACCAGCCGCTGAGCCCGGCCGCCCGGGGGCGAGACCACGACGGCACCGTCGCGGACTCCGGGCACCCTGAGCAGGGCGTTCTCGATCTCGCCCATCTCGATCCGGAAGCCGCGGATCTTGACCTGGGCGTCCTGGCGCCCGAGGAACTCCAGTTTTCCCTCCGGCGACCACCGGCCGTAGTCGCCGGACCGGTAGAGCCGCCTGCCGGCGCGGTGCGGATCCGCCGTGAACGCCGGCCGGGTGCGCTCGGGATCGTTGACGTACCCGCGACCGACACAGACGCCGGAGAAGACGATCTCCCCGGGGGCGCCGAGCGGCACCGGCGACAGGTACTCGTCGACGAGGTAGATGTGCACATTGTTGACGGGGCGGCCGAGCGGGATCCGTTCGCCGTCCGGCACCCGGTCCATGACCTCGTGGTTGGTGTCGTCGGAGGTCTCGGTCAAACCGTAGGCATTGACCAGAGCGATCCGGGGCGCCGCCGCGAACCAGCGCTGGACGAGCTCCTTCCTCAGGGCCTCGCCCGTCACCGACACGCACCGCAGGGAGGGGAGTTCACGGGGGTGCTGTTCCAGGAAGGACAGGACCACATCGAGGTAGGACGGCACCACCTGGAGCACGTTGACGCCGCCGTCCGCGATCGTGTCGAGGAATCGCCGTACGTCCAGGACGGCCTCCTGCTCGACCAGCAGGACCCGCCCGCCGGCCAGCAGCGCGGAGAGCAGTTGCCACAGGGAGATGTCGAAGCACTGCGGCGCGGTCTGGGCGACGACCTGCCCCTCGGCGATCCCCAAGTCGTCGATCTTGGCGTACAGGTGGTTGAGCATCCCCTCGTGCTCACACATCGCCCCCTTGGGCTCCCCGGTGGAACCGGAGGTGAAGATGACGTAGGCGAGGCCGTCCGGGGCGACGGGGACGCGGGGGTCGCCGTCGTCGCCGCTCTCCTCGCACGCCGCGTCGATGAAGAGCCGCTGGATTCCGGGCAGCGACGCCAGGGCGTGGTCGAGGGGAGCGGCGCTGCCGGGTTCGGTCAGCACCAGCCCGCACGAGGCACGGGAGAGCATGGTGGCCATGCGGTCGGCGGGGAAGTGCGGCTCGATGGGCAGGTACGCGCCTCCGGCCTTGAAGACCGCGAGGACAGCGGCCAGCCAGTCCAGATTGCGTTCGGTCACCACCGCGACCACGTCTTCCCGGCGCAGCCCTCGTGCCAGCAGCGTGTGGGCCAGCCGGTTGGCACGGGTGTTGAGCTCCTGGTAGGTCCATCGCCGGTCGCCGTGCACGGCCGCGAGGGTGTCCGGGTGTGCCCGCACCCGCTGCTCGAACAGCTCGTGGAACCGGTGGTCCGGCAGCGCCCGCCGCGGCCCGGCGAGCCCTTCGAGCTGGAGGTGACGTTCCTCGGCGGACAGCAGACTCTGCCGGCCGTGCTCCGCGTCCGGATCGGCGGCGATCAGCGCGAGCGCGGTGACGTGGTAGCCGGCGATCCTGGCGGCACACGCTTCGTCGAGCACATCGGTCCGGTAGCGCAGCCGCAGCAGGTGCCGGCCGTCCGGGCACATCACCACCTCCACCCGCAGCACGGAGCCCTCACCCGCTCCACCGCCCGTTCCGCTGCCACCGGTCGGATCGAACACCGTCTCGGGCGGCGGAAGGGACCGGTCCGGCGTTCCCCCGGGGCCCTGGGCCGGAGCGCCTTCGCGCGCCGGCAGCTGAGACGCGGCCTCATGTACGTCGCGCACCAGCATCCGCCATGACGCGGCCGCAGTCGTCAGCCGGCAGGGCAACGGACTGCCGCCCTCCGCCGCGACGTAGCCGGTCGCCACCGTCCGCTCACCGGACAGCGCACCGAGAACCTTGGCGTGCGCGGCCAACAGCACCGAGCGCAGCGTGACGCCCCACTCCTGCGCCCGCCCATCCAGCTCCGGCAGCAGGTGGCCGGGTATCACCGACTCGTGCGCCGCGGTGCCCGGAACCGGCGTGCGGGTCCACCGCGGGACCGTGGCGAACCCGCCGGCGGCGGGCTCATCGCGCCGGAAATCCATGTCGTTCGTCAGAGGCGTTGCCATCGGAGCTACCTCCATTCCCCGCCGTCGCCCCGGCGGATCTGCCGGGCCGGATTTCCTCCCCACCAGGCGTGTTGCGGGAGGACTTCGCCCTTCATGAGGAACGAGTCGGGCGCGAGCACTGCGCCGTCGCCGATCGCCACGCCGTAGTGCACGAAGGAGCCGACGCCGAGAGTGCAGCCGGCGCCGATCGTGCTGCGGTCGGACTTGAAGGTGCCGTCCTCCTGCGAGTGGCACTGGACGACACTCCCCGCGTTGAGCGTGCAGCCGTCCCCGATGGTGACCATCGTCCGCTCGGTCAGATAACAGCCGTCGTCGAAGACCCTGCTGCCGATCCGGACACCCAGCATCCGCCAGACCACGCTCTTGAACGGGGTCCCGTCGAACATCCGCAGGTACGTCTCCGACGGCACCTTCCAGTAGCGCTCACGCCGCCAGAACCGGAGGTCGTAGATCGAGCAGAACAACGGGTCCGTGGGGTGGCAGGCCGTGACGGCACGTTCGACCAGCACGTAGTACACGGCGGTGAACAGCACGACGAGTACGTTGGCCAGCGCCAGCGCCGCCGCACCGAACGGGGCGTAGAGGTCGGCGGCGGCCGAGACGAGCAGTGTCACCAGGAAGAAGTAGATCCACCGGACCAGCACGTACCAGGCCATGGTGGCGGCATTGTGCCGGTTCTTGGCGGGCAGCCGGCGGCGCAGCTGCTCCTCGCTCTTCAGCCCGTCGAAGCTGCTGTCGCGCTGGACCGACCGCGGAATCTCGAAGCTGGGCGAGCCCAGCAGCCCCACACCCTCCCGGACCTTCCCGTCGACGGGGACCATGACCTTCGTCGCGAGCAGACAGTTGTCGCCCGTCCTGCCCCGCGAGGGGTAGGCGATCCGGTTCCCGAGGAAGTTGTGCGCGCCGATCGACGTCCGGGAGACACGGAACGAGGTGCTGGAGAAGTCCGCGTTGTTGATCGACAGCCCGTCGGCGACCATCGTGCCGCTGCCGACGGAACTCAGGTACGGGGTCTCGTGCTTCACCTCCGTGCCGAAGTTCGACCCGGTCTGCTCGATCCGCGACAGGTCGTACCCCAGGCACCGCAGGTAGTGGACGATGCAGGAGCTGTCGCCGAACAGCCGCATCAGCGACCTCCTGTTGGTCATGAACGTGATCGCCCGGTGCACCCCGTAGTGGAAGCCGTACAGGGGATAGACCTTGCCCGGTGTGATGGTCCGGTTCAGCAGGCGCGGGACCGTGGTCAGCAGGAGAAGACCGAGCGGTAGGGCACCGAAGAAGACGACGAGCGAGAACGCCAGGGCGTCACCGTAGAACGTCCAGCTCGTGAGCGCCGACGGCCCCGGCTCCAGGGCCGCGGCCAGCTGCGGGGCCGCGGCGAGCAGGATGTCCACGGCGCCGATCGCCAGCGGCACGTACACCAGCAGCACCGTCAGCAGTTGCAGGACGCTGTGGAACAGCCTTCTCGTGGCACCGCACTCGGCCGCGTCCACCACCAGGTAGTCCGCATCGGTCCGCTGCGCCGGCGACCCGTGCCAGTGCTCGCCCTCGGGCACCGCCTGCCCGCTGTGCAGCGAGGAGGCGTGGCCGAGCTGGGCCGCGTCGCCCAGCGAGGTGTCGATGTCGAGCACGGTGGCCTCACTGACGACCGCGTCCTTCCCCAGGGTGACCGTGCCGGTCTGGATCAGGCCGGCGTGGGCCCGGTAGCCGTTGAAGTACGAGTCCTTGCGTATCAGTGCGCCGTCGCCCACCGCGAGCAGGTCCGTGCACACGGGAACGTTCCTGGAGAGGATCACGACGCGTCGCCCGATCCTCGCGCCCAGCGCCTTGAGATAGAGCGCATAGAGCGGCGACCCGGCGAACAGGACCAGGGGATCGGAACGGATCAGCGTCTTGACCATCCAGAAGCGGACGTACGCCAGGCTCCAGACACGGATCTGACGGGGCTTCCACCGGCCGATGAGTATCCACTTCAGCAGGACCGGAAGGGCGGACAGACATACGAAGCCCGCCGCGCCGAACAGCACCGCGCGCAGGTAGGCGTCGAACACGCCGGACCCGGCGGAGATCCACGCGTAGCCCCGGGCGGCGACGTAGGTGACGAGGCAGGAGTACCCGAGGAAGGCCAGCAGCTGCAGCGCTCCGCACAGGACGTATCGCGGCGTGCCCGTCGGAGCCACCGCCACCGGCGAGGGAGCCGGCGACTCGGCGCGGGCAGCGGGGGCCGTGGGGGCACCGGGGGTAGCGGAGACAGCGGGCGCTGAGGTCGCGAGCGCCGTCGCCAGGCTCCGGATCGTCGGGTTCCGGTAGACGTCCTTCATCGATACCGAGGGCAGGTCCGCATGCTTCCTGACCCGGGCGCAGAACTGGGCCATCACCATCGAGTCGGCGCCCAGATCGTCGAAGAAGTGGCTGTCGACCGATACCTCAGCGACGCGCACGACGTCAGCCAGTACCGCGGCGAGAACCCTCTCGACATCGGCGGGCGGGGTGGCAACCCCGCCCAGGACCGTGGGGGGTTCCCCCAGATCGGGAGGCAACGCTTCAAACGACTTTCCCGCCATGTGAGCTCCCTGGGGAAGTTCCGGCCGCCGTCGTTCAGTGCCCTGGCACCGGGCGCCTTTGCTTGTTCCGGCGCAGGCCCGAGGGGGCGAACCGAGCGGTGGGTGAGGTGTCGGCACGGGCGGCGGGGCCGCCAGCGGGAAGCCAGTCCCGCTTATCGCCTGCGCTCGACACGAGAGAGACGGTCAGACAGCACAACCTTTGCTCGATGTTAGCGTGGGAATCGGTTGGGGACATTTTGGAAAAACTTTCGCATATAAGCGGCCGCCTATCGGAAACCGGTATGCGTGCCCCTTTCCGGCCGGAAGGCTGTGAGCCCGTGACCGGCTTGTTTCACTCGAACGGGGGTATGGGGGTGCGATCCCTGCACCCCCAAGTACGCCCACGTCCACGGCTCCTCAAAAGGATCTGACCCGCATTTCGGCGGGGGACCGCGAGGTGCATTGCGGATGTGTGGGCAATAACTTGATGTACAGCGAGCCCGGATATGTAACGGAATGGGAACGGAATGGGTGGAGCGGAACGTATGGCGCGTGACGCATGCGATGCCGCCCGGGAAAGCTTCCCTATCACTCGTTGCGGAAAAACGACGAGGAGGCTATGCATGCCGAGAAAAGCGGTGCACAGGCGATGCATAGGCGATGCATTGGAGACCCTGGTCGCAGAGTGAAGGGTCCGGACATTCGCTCATACGGGATACCGGTGGCGATCGTCGGGGAGACCGAGACGAGCCGGCTTGCTGTGAGTCGGCTACGTCGTGCCGTCACGGCAGAAAGCAGGCCGTGACGGCACGTAGGAGCACGTATGGAAGCACACGCACGCACGTATACAGGCACGTATACAGGCACGCATGCAGGCACGTATGTCTGCACCGGCGTCGGCGCCGCTCAGCCCGAGTGGTCCTCAGGCCTCCGCGCCGGACTCCCCGCCGTAGTGGCGGGCGGTGAGCTGGAGCAGCAGCGCGGTACGGACCTGGGGGTCGTCCAGCGGCAGCGCCACGACGTCCTGGAGGCGGCGCATCCGGTGCCGCAGGGTGTTGGGGTGGATGTGCAGGCGGGCCGCGGCGGCCCGTGGGTCGCCCATCTCCTGCAGCCAGGCGTGAAGCGTCGGCACACCACTCGTGCCGTACGCCTCGTCATGGTCCACCAGTTGCTGCAGCGGACCGATGCCGGTGATCCGTGCCGCCGCGGCGGAGCGTGCGACATGGCGGAGCACGACCGTGGCCCACACCTCGTCGTGGACGGCCTGGGCGCTCTTGATCAAACCCGTCCGGAGCAGGTCGAGAGTGTCGTCGGCCTGCTCACGCGAGCGCGCGAGCCCGGGGACCGACGCCGCCAGTCCGCCGACCGCTACCAGAGGGGCGGGCTGCCCGGTGGGCCCGCAGAGCGTCTCCAGCCAAGCCGGCCCCCCGTCGGTGGGCCAGGTGGCCATCTCCGCCGGAACGATCCCGTACACCACCCCGCCGACGACTGCCGCGGGGGAGCGGAGGCGAGACCCGCGGAACCGGGACATACGCTCCCATACCGTCAGTCGCTGTCGCTCCGCCTCGCCGTCGTCCTCGCAGCGCACCCCCACGGCGATCACCCGCCAGGGGCCGGCGGTGAGTCCCAGACGCCGCGCCGCGTCCGCCGATCCCTCCTGACCGTGCAGCACCGTGGCGACCATGTCCGTCAGGACGAGGCGCTCCACATCCGCGCCCGCCCGCCGGCGCAGCAAATGGAGGGCGGCCACCGCCGCGGTGTCGGCGAACGCCTCGGCCCGGTCGGCAGGAACCGGTCCCGGCACGATCGCCCAGATCGAGCCGAGCACATCCCCGCCGGCGTGCACCGGTACCACCAGCCGGGGCTTGGTTCCTTCCACCACCGCGGGTACATAGAACGGCTCGGTGTCCTGGGCGATCCGGTGAAAGACGCCGTGCCGCCGGAAGTGGGCGTTCACCTCGTCAGGGACGTGGCGTCCCATGATCGTCGCGACCCGCGCCTCGTCGCCGCGCTCCTGCCGGGCGGAGTAGGCAAGGACACGTGAGCTGCGGTCCTCGATGGTGACCGGCGCGTCGATCACGGCGGCGATGGCGTCGGCCAGTCCGAAGAGATCGCCCGCCTCGGCGCCGACCGCCCCCGTGCCGGAGTCCCCGCAACCCTCGCTGTCGAGCACCGCGCGCAGCAGGGACACCACCTGGGCCCAGCCCGCCTGCTGCTCGACCTGTATCAGGGGCAGTCCCGCGGCGCCGGCGGCCGTGACCACCGTTTCGTCGACCGCCGCCGGGGCCTTGAGCAGCAGGGCGCCGGCCGACCGTGCGGCGCACGACGACAGCAGCCGCAGGGCCTGCGAGCGATCCGTGAGATTCACTCCGAGGACGAGGTCACCCGGGCGCAGATCGAAACCGCCGTCCGGCTCGGCGATCACCACATCGCCCACCGGGACCGCGGTGCCTCCGGGGGCGCACACTCCCGACAGCACGGCCGGCCCGACGGACCCGAGAAGCCGTTGCAGACTCATCACCGGTCATCACCCGCTCACCGTTCCGCCCCCCATCGTGCACCACGGAATCCGCACCTCCGCAAGCGGCCTCTCCCGAGCGGACCAGGGGGTCGCGCAAGGAGCCACCGGCACCGGCACCGGTCCGGGCAGCCGGGCTCTCGCACCACCGCACCTGCGGTTCCCGCTCGGAACCGACGGTCATGGCCGGCTAACGGCCGGTGTGCGGCGGCCGGTGTGCAGCGGCCGGTGTGCGGCGATCGGCCGGCACTGTTGGCCTGCGCGGTCGGCCGACGCCGGCGGTCGGCGTGGTCACCAAGCGTCGTCACCCACGGACATCAGGAGGACTCCACGGAAATCACCTTCCGGTGGCGGGAATTGAACGGCCGCGGCGGCCGCTCCGTATCTCTTCATATCCGTGCCCCGTGGGGCACCGGTCCGCGATGTGAGGAGGGCATCATGACTGACCCTGGTATCCCGCAGCTCCAGGCCCTGCCGGAGGGAGACGCCGAGGTATCCCTGGTGATTCGTCTGCAGTGGGAGGACGTTGCCGCGCTCGGTCAGGACGCCGCCCGGCTGGCTGCCCGTTGGAAGCGCCCGGTGACCCTGGACGAGGCAGCCAGCCAGCGGCTGCGCATCCGCCCGCCGGCCACCCATGCCAAGACCGTGACACAGGAGCGGGCGCAGCCCGCCGTGGCATCCACCACGGTGTCGCCCCTGCCGTCCCGTTCCCCTCAGGAGCAGGCTCGCCAAGCGATAGAGAAGATCAACGGCACCACCGCTCATGAGACGGCGTAGCGCGACGCCGCACTGAGGAGGGCGGCGAAGAGAAGGGTCCGGGTCCCCTGGGGCAGGGGGTGCGGCAGTCCTGAACTGCCGGACCCCCTGCCCTTCTCCGTGCCCCGGCTGGGCCGTCCGAGCGAAGATCATCGGCCCAACGGCTCAAAGCGGGGCCGCGGTGCGTGCTGCCCGGGCCCGTCGGTGCTTCTGTGGCGAGCCGGGCGCGACCGGCGCTGAGCCGGCGGGACGGGGCCGAGCCGGGCGCGACCGGCGCCGAGCCCGCGGGACGGGGCCGAGCACCGAGGAGGCAGGCCATCGTGAACTCCACCGCCGCGGCACGAGAGCCGAGGCCGGTGCAGGCACGGGACGTCCCGCCCGGCGGACCGGGCCGGGGGCGCGCCCCACCCGCCGACGACCCCGAGGCGGCCCGCTCCCGAACGTCCCGAGCAGCAAAGGCACGGAGGCATGCACACCACGGTCACACTGCTGGCGGACGCTCCGGCCCAACTGCTTCCGGCCAGGCAGCTGATGGCGTTCACCCTGGCTTCCCACATCATCCTGGTGCCGCTCGGCGTGGCGCTGCCGCTGATCACCCTGGTGATGCACCACCGCGGCCTCCGCCGGAACGACCCCGTGGCACTGCTCCTCGCCCGACGCTGGTCGGCGGTCATGGCGGTGCAGTTCGCGGTCGGTGTCGTCACCGGCACCGTGCTTTCCTTCGAGTTCGGGCTGCTGTGGCCCGGCCTGATGGGCACCTGGGGCGGCGTCTTCGGCATCGGATTCGGCGTCGAGGCCTGGGCGTTCTTCCTCGAAGCGGTGCTCATCGCCATCTACCTCTACGGCTGGCGGAGGCTGAAGCCCCGCACCCACTTCCTGCTGGGCCTTCCCCTTCCCGCTGCCGCGCTGCTCGGCGCGTTCGGAATCCTGGCGGCCAACTCGTGGATGAACACACCCCGCGGCTTCACCCTCGATGCGGACGGCAAGCCGGTGGACGTTCACATCTGGTCGGCGATCTTCACCCCCATGTTCGGGCCCCAGTACTGGCACTTCGTCGTGGCGATGCTGGTCACCGCCGGCTACGTCGTCGCCGGCGTCTACGCCGCCGGCTGGCTGCGCGGCCGCCGCGACCGCTATCACCGGCTCGGCTTCACCGTTCCCTTCACCCTCGCCGCGGTGTTCACCCCGGTGCAGATGCTGCTCGGCGACTCCATCGCCCGGTCGGTCTTCCATGAGCAGCCGGTGAAGTTCGCCGCGACGGAGATCGTCTGGCGGACCGGCACCCACGTACCGGAGTACATTTTCGGCCGTCTGCACCCCGACGGCACCGTTTCCGGCGGTATCAAGATCCCCCAACTCGACTCCGTGCTGGCCGGGTTCACACCCGGGACCAAGGTGACCGGACTGACCTCCGTCCCGGCGAGCGACCGGCCGACGGCGGCCCAGGCCACCATTGCCCACGGCGCCTTCGACCTCATGGTCGTGATCGGCTCGCTGCTGCTTCTCCTCGCCCTCTGGTACGGCTGGTGCCGACTGCGGCGCCACCGGCTGCCCCGCTCGCCGTGGTTCTTCCGCGGTGCGGCGTGCGCGGGTGCCGCCTCCGTCGTCGCCGTCGAATGCGGCTGGGTCACCGCCGAAGTGGGACGCCAACCCTGGATCGTCTACCAGCACATGCGGATCGGCGAGGCGGTGACGGCGACCCGGTCCACCAGTCTGTGGATCATGCTCGGCCTGGTGATGGTGGTGTATGTGTTCATCTTCGGCTCGCTGCTCGCCGTGCTGCTCAAGATGCGAACAGGCTGGCGGCTTGCCGACGCGCGACCGGCGGCGGGGGAGCGGCACGAGGGACCCGAGACGGACACTCCCTACGGGCCGCGCGCTCCGGTGGCGGCCGGTGGTCCACCGAAGTCCGGCGCAACGGGGCCGGAACCGGCCGAGGACGGCCGGCCGTGATGGCCGCCGTGATCGCCGTGGTGATGCTGCTCGCCGTGGCCGCCTACGCCTGCGCCGGCGGCACCGACTACGGAGCCGGGTTCTGGGACCTGACCGCCGGCGGAGCGGAGCGCGGCAAGCGGCCGCGGTGGCTCATCGACCATGCGATGGCCCCCGTGTGGGAGGTCAACAACGTCTGGCTCGTCTTCGTCTTCGTCATCATGTGGACCGGGTTCCCGGTCCTCTTCCAGACCGTGTTCTCCGCGATGTGGCTCCCCTTGGCCCTGTCCGCCATCGGCCTGGTCCTGCGCGGTGCCGGCTTCGCGCTGCGCAAGCCCGTCCACCGCATCGCGGGGCGACGCCTCTACGGTGCGGTCTTCGCCCTCTCCTCGTTGCTCACCCCGTTCTTCCTCGGCGCGGCCGTCGGCGGTATCGCCTCGGGACGGGCTGTACCGGGAACGGAGGCGTCGGCTCATGCCTGGGCCAACCCGACCTCCATCCTCTTCGGACTGATCGCCATCGTGGCGACGGCCTTTCTCGGCGCCGTGTTCCTCGCCGCCGACGCCGCCCGCATAGAAGCACCCGACCTCGTCGGCTACTTCCGGCGGCGGGCGCTGTGCAGCGTCGTCGCGCTCGCCGTACTCGCGGCGATCATGCTGACCGTCACCCGGAGCGACGCCCCGCACGTCTGGCACGGACTCACCCACGGCGTCGGCCTGGGCCTCGTCATCCTGGCCGGAGTATGTTCCCTCGCCACCGGGTGGCTCCTGCTGCGCCGGTCCGGAGCCTGGTCCCGGCTCACCGCCGTCGGCGTCGTCGCCGCGGCGGTCATCGCCTGGGGAGCCGCCCAACGCCCCTATCTCATCCCCACTTCGCTGACCGTGGCCGAGGGCGCGGGTGCTCCCAGCAGCCTGCGGTGGGTAGGCCTGGTCACCCTCGTGGCCGTGGTGCTCGTCTGCCCGGCCGTGGCGTTCCTGTACTGGCTGGACACCCACGGCGAGCTGGAACCGCTCTCCGGCGCCGACCTGCAACGAACCCGGCCGGGCCGCGACGACCCGCCCGGTCCGCTCCGCGACGACCCGCCCGGTCCGCTCCGCGACGACCCGCCCGGTCCGCTCCGCGACAAGCCGTCCGGTCCGGGCCGCGGCGAACCGACCGAGCGCAACTGAGACACCGGCGCCGCCCACATGGGCGATGCCGTCGCACGGCACGCCGTCAGCAGCGCTCCGCGACGTGGCCCTCTGCGCCGGCGGGGCGGACATCGCGATCGCGCAGGGCGAGGGAGAGCGTCTTCCCCCAGGCGCGGCAGGCCGCGGTGAAGTCCTCCGGCTCGTATTCGATGACGAAGATCTTGTCGGCATAGGCCGCGGCGAACTCGGTGCACTCGTGGTAGCGGGCGCACTCCTCGACGACGGCGAAGTCGAAGCCGATGCGGCGGCGTTGCGGCAGCAGGTCGGTGGTGTTCTTCTGGGCGATGGCCAGATGCTGCTGGTGGGCGCGGCGGGCCAGGAGCTGGGCGAAGGCCGCGGCATGTCCGGCGGTGAGCCTGCCGCCGGACCGCTCGTAGGAGTCGAGGTTGTCGGGTTCCACGGCATCGAAACCGGCTTGGGCGCAACCGTCGATCCAGGGACCGACGATGTCCATCAGGGCCCGTCGTTTGGTGCCGGTGGAGATGTCGAGCAGAGGCTCGTCCCAGTCCTTGTCGATGACGGGCTTTCCGTCCCGGTCCCGCAACAGCAGCTCGGGGTGGCGGTCCTTCCAGAGGCCGGTCGCGTCGGGCTGTGCCTGGAAGGCGTTGACGTAGCAGATGTTGTAGAGACCGGGGGCCGGCTCGGCCGTGCGGTCGCGGGAGACGGCCCGGGACCCGGCGGGCGGGGGATAGGCGCCGCCGAGCTGGTAGTCGAAGGCGGCGTTCGCCGTCGGTGGCCGCACCGCGGACGGGACCGCCGCGCCGCTGGACGGCGGCGGTGTCCTGGAGCCGGCGGCGTGTGGAGCGCGGGCGGTGGAGCACGCCGTGCTGAGCGCCATGACCAGGACGAAGGCGCCGACGGCGAGGGGACGTGAAGAGTGCACAGCCGGAGCCTACGGACGGGTGGCGCGCGCAGCGCAGTCGCCGCCGTCCTCAGGAACACCTCGCACCGGGGCGGTTCCGGGAAAAGTGTGCCTCCCGGCCCGTGGGGACGAGCCGGGAGGCACGGTGGCCGACGGCTGCGGTCGTCCGTCCCCCGCCCGAAGGCGCGGGGCAGCCCCCCCCGGTGCAACCGTGCGGCGCCGTCGCGGTCAGCTCAGCGCTTGACCACGAACGCCTTGCCCTTCTGCGCGTCGGCGGAGCAGGAGTTCTTCTCCGCTGTGGTCATCGTGCGCGTCTTGACGGTCACCGCGTTGTTCTGCCCGTCCGTTCCGTTGGGCGCGGGCCCGGTGATCGTGTCCGGCACGTACCAGAAGTAGTGACCCCACTTCGGGCTGTCGTAGTGCGTCTGCCAGGTGCCGGAGACGGTCTGCGTGACCTGGGCGCGGGAGATCCAGCCCACCTCGCCGGGCTTCACCGTCATGTTCAGGGAGCTGTTCTCGGTGTGCGAGCTCGACCAGGTGTGGCTGTAGGTCGCGGTCACACTCAGATCGATGATGCCGGCGATGTTTCCGCCCGCGGTGACGGAGACGCCGGCGGAGTCCGTGGAACCCACCGTGTCCGACCAGCCCATCGACTGGGTGGCATCCGAAGTGCTGCAGTTGTAGAGGGAGTTGGAGACCCGGCGGAAGTCCCCGAGGTACGCCTTGCCGAGAGTCGGCTCGTTGAAGCTGCACTTGCCTTCACCGGAAGCGCAGTCGGCCTTGAGCTGCTCCGGGGTGGGGCCGTCGTCCGCGGCAGCCGGTATGGCCATGGCCGCGACCAGACCCAGGGACGCCGTGGACAGTGCCAGCAGCCGGCTTCCGTGGCGAATCGTTCTGCTCTTTGTCATCGTGCTGTTGCCTCTCGCCCAGCCTTGTGGATGCGACGAGTCCATGTGGGGGATGCGTCGCTGTTGCGTATGAGACTGGTGTGAAATCTGTGACAACTACACCAAGAGTTGGCAAAGTTGTAGTTGATAGTGAAACAGACCCTTTACAGCGGACTGAAACGGAGGCAGCATCACCTCCCGCTCGGCGGAAGGGTCACCTCCGCTCGACGGAAGGCTCCTCTGCCGCCCCGGCCGCAGGAGGCCGCCTCCGCCTCAACCGGCGCCGCGCGCCCCATGGAGAACGGTGCGCACGGTCCGCGCCACGAAATCCTTCTCGAGCGGAAGCCGCCGCAGTACGACACGCACCCACGCGGCCCCGGCCAGCAGGTCCATCAGCAGCATGGGATCGGTGTCCGCCGGGATTTCGCCCCGCGCGACGGCCCGGTCGAAGACAGCCTGCTCGCGGGCGATCCGGTCCGCGAAGAAGTCCTTGACGTGCGAGGCGAGTTCGCGGCTGTGGGTGACGGCGCCCAGCACGGCGATGGCGATGTCGGAGGCCGGCCGCGCGGTGAGGAGGGTCGCCATCGTACTCAGAAGGGCCTCCAGGTCCCCTTCCAGGCTGCCGGTGTCGGGAGGTGTGAGCTCCAGTTGGCGTGCGCCGATGAGTGCGGCGCCGAGGAGGGCTCCCTTGGAGGGCCACCACCGATAGAGCGTGGTCTTGTTGACGCCGGATCGCTGGGCGACTCCCTCGATGGTCAGTCCCTCGTAGCCCTTTTCCGCCAGCAGATCCAGTGTGGCGTCGAAGATCTCCTGCGCTTTCCGTGGGCCGCCGCCGCGCCGTGTCCCGTTCCGCTCCTCGCTCATGACGGGAGAGTAGCAGCAAAAAACAACGCAACGTTGCGTTGCATTTTAGGTAGCGTGCCGGGCATGGAATCCAAGGAAGCCGGTCTGCCTCTCGTCTTTGTGCACGGCATGCGGCTGAGCGGCACGAGGTGGCGCCCCGTCATCCGTGCCATCGGTAACCGTCATCCCACGGCTGCGCCCGACCTGCCCGGTCACGGGGACCGGCAGGGCGAGCCGTTCAGCATCCCCGGCGCCGTGGCGGCGGTGACCGAAGCCGTGGACGCACTCGTCGGCCGGGCCATGCTCGTCGGCCTGTCCCTGGGCGGCCATGTCGCGATCGCCACCGCCGCAGCCCACCCCGACCGTGTCCTCGGCACGGTCGCGATGGGCTGTACGGCGCTCCCGCGCGGTGTGTTCGGCGCCGTCTACCGGGGAGCGGCACGGCTCGCGGCCCGGCACCCCCAACAGGCCGACCGGCTCAGCAGGTTGGCGTTCCGCCGCACCCTGCCCCCTCCTCAAGCGCGGGCCATGGTCTCCGGCGGCCTGAGCTGCGCGATCACACCGAGCATCATCAAGGCCGTGGCCGACATGGGCCCGCCGGCGTTGCTCTCCGCGTATCCGGGCCCGGTCTGGCTGGTGAACGGCGGGCGCGACCGCTTCCGCCGCCATGAACGCCTCTTTCTCCGCTCCTGCCGCGACGGTCGTCTCATCATCCGGCCGGAGTGCGGACACCTCACCAGTCTCACCGACACGGCGGACCTCATCCGCCATATCCGCGATGCCGCCACGGTCGTCGCGGCCCGGGGCCACGGCTTCTCGACGCCGGAGGGAGTGCGGTGACCGCCCGCACATGGAGCCTGGAGGAATCCCTGGAAATCCCCCTCCCGCCGCACGCCGTCTATGCGGCCCTGGCGGACATCCGGCGGATGAAGGAGTGGAGCCCCGAGGTCATCTGGGTGTGGCCCCGCGGGGAACGCTTCGTGGGGGTCAACCGGAAGGCCTGCTGGATCTGGTTCGCCACCTGCCGGATCGTCATCGCCGATCCCGGCCGGGAGTTCGCCTTCGACAACACCACGTTCGGCCTGCCGGTGGCGCGTTGGGGCTACCGCCTGACCCCGACGGAGTACGGCACGCTGGTCACCGAATACTGGATCGACCGCCGCCGCCACGGATGGCGCCGTTGGGCCGCCGAGATGCTGGGCCTCGTCTTCACCGGGACTCCGCCGGCCCGGCGCGCCGCACACAACCGCGCCGGCATGCGGATAACCCTCCGCCGGCTGTCCGCCGCGTGCCGGACGGCCCCTTGAACCGCTCAGGGAGGGCGGGCCCGGCACATCGACGCGCGCCGTACCAACAAACGGTGAGGTGACCGGGCAGCTCGCCCCCACGCCGCCCGTGGCCCGCACCCATGAACGCCGGCCACGGCCCCGGGCCTGTCTTCCCGGCTCTCCGCTGGTGACGGCGAGCCCGTCCCTCCCTCAGGTGGCCCGGGTGGCCACCACCAGCCGGCACCGTGGGCTGCCGTCGGGGCGTCGGCCGAGCTCCGGCAGGGCGTGCAGCTGCACATCAAATCCGGCCCGGGTCAGCTCGGCCCGCACCTCGGCGAGCCGGAAGGTCCGGTAGTACATGACGAAGCGCGGCCGCCACAGGGCGTTGCGGACCCGCATCGCCGTGTCGAAAGCCAGCAGCGCCCAGTAGCCGGGCGACCCCGGCCGTGCCGGAGCCCCGATCGGGAAGACGAACCGGCCACCGGGGCGCAGCACGGAGTGCACCTGCGCGAACAGCCCCGGCCGTTCCCGGGACAGAAAATGCCCGAACGCACCGAAGCTCACCACGAGGTCGAAGACCGGTCCGAAGGGGAGCGCCCGTGCGTCCGCGCGCACCCATGTGGTGCGTGGTGCGTCCGCGACCGGGCGCTCACGGGCGCGCCCCTGGGAGAGCATTCCCGCGCTGAGGTCGACTCCGGTGACCCGCTCCCGGCAGTTCTGCCGCAGTACGTCCATGCCCGCGCCGGTGCCGCAGCACAGGTCGAGACCGCTGTCGAACGGCCCCAGTCTCTGCAGCGCCCGAGACACGGGCGTCAAGATCGCGTCCGGGGTCCGGAACGGCGTGTGGTCGAACGTCGGCGCGAGCAGGTCATAGCCGCGCTCGACGGAGGACAGCGCCTGCACGGCGAGTTCACGAAAGGTGGGACCTTGAGGTGCGAACATCGCCCTCAGCATAGAACTCGTCCGCACCTGGGTCGCATCGGCCGCGTGATGTGGTACCGTCCAAACGGAACGTATGTGTGCTTGCCGCCCTTCCGGCGCCCGTACGTCAGTTCTTTTCCTTCGCTTGCGCATCGCTGTTGCGCCCGTCCTTCTCGACCGGCGATCCAACAGGCACCGGATACTCGATATGCACAGCCCGGCGATGCGGCATCACCTTTTCTTCCGGTCGCGGGCCGTTCCGACCTCCGGCAGGGCGTGAACTCACCGCCCTCACCTGCCGGATTCCCTCCCGTCGGCCCGCAGACGAACCTCCTGAGAGGACCTACCCTCATGACCACTGGTACCCATGTCAGCAGGCGACCCGCCACAGCCACTTTTCCTGCTTCCCCTTCCCCTTCTCCCTCCGCTTCCCCTTCTGCTTCCCGCATCGTTGACCAGTCCGCGGCCGCGGACTGGGCCGTGGACTCCGAGAAATCCGAGGTACCGGCAGCCGGGATCCTGGATTTCACGAACGACCGGCAAGAAGCCGGTTTTCTCCGCGCAAAAGGCTGTCTTGCCTCGTCCGGCGATGTCCGGGTGCCCGCCGCGCTGATCCGTAAGGCGGGTCTGCGCCCAGGGGATTCCGTCGTAGGGACGTGCACGCGACCGCGGTTGCTCGCACGGATCGAGTCGGTGAATGGGCACAGGCCGGAGGCCGTGCGCGGGCGGCCGCATTTCCGTGACCTCACGCCACTGCACCCGCGCCACCGCATGCGCCTGGAGAGTGCGACCGGCGCGCTGGCGCCGCGCATCGTCGATCTGATCGCACCGGTCGGCAAGGGCCAACGGGGCCTGATCGTGGCACCCCCGAAGACGGGCAAGACGGTGCTGCTGCAACAACTCGCCGCCGCTGTCGCCGAGAACTACCCCGCATCCCGGCTGATGGTCGTGCTCATCGACGAACGACCCGAGGAGGTCACCGATATGCGACGCTCGGTGCGCGGAGAGGTGCTCGCCTCCACCTTCGACCGGCCGGCGAAGGAGCACATCGCCCTCGCCGAACTGGCCGTGGAACGCGCCAAACGACTCGTCGAGCACGGACAGGACGTCGTCATCCTCTTCGACTCCCTCACCCGCCTGTGCCGGGCACACAACAACGCGGCCGCTTCGGGCGGCCGCACCCTGAGCGGAGGCGTCGACGCCGCCGCGCTGCACGGCCCCAAGAGGCTCTTCGGCGCGGCACGGCTCGCGGAGGAAGGCGGCTCGCTGACCATCCTTGCCACGGCCCTGGTGGAGACCGGTTCCCGGGCCGACGATTACTTCTTCGAGGAACTGAAGAGCACCGGGAACATGGAACTCCGTCTGGACCGTGCACTCGCGGGCAAGCGGCTCTATCCCGCGGTCAATGTCACTGCCTCCGGCACCCGGCGCGAGGAACTGCTGCTCCCGGAAGCCGAGTTGACGGCCATTCGCCGACTGCGGCGCGCCCTACGGGCCGGAGACGGCCAGGCGAACACGGAGTCCCTGCTCGAAAAGGTCCGGCGTACGCCCGACAACGCGACCTTTCTGCGACAGGTCCGGCACACCGTTCCGGGCGGATGACCGTGATGACCGGGTGACCGTGATGACCGTGATGACTAGGTTCTGTCACTCCGATCTTGGATATCGATGACGGGGTAAGCGGGCGGCTGCCTCTAGAGACCTTCAAGGGCTGGCGTTACCGTCTAGCCATTTTCTTGGGGCTCCTCGGCTCCGCGTTGTTTCACAGGACTCGCTGCTGTCCCCGCCGTGATCAGTACCCTTGGGGTAGCGACCCGCGGGGTCCATGTGCACATTTGGTGGCGATCGCGGCCAGGGTTCCCAGGGCGAGACAGCTGGTCATCACGGCTGCCATAGGCGCGGGGCTCTGAGTACCGAAAAGCCCGACCAGGGGGGAGGCGGCCGCGCCGAAGAGGAACTGGCCTCCGCCCAGGAGAGCGGAGGTGGCTCCCGGGGCAGTGCGTCCGCGGCTCTGAGCGACGGTGATCACGGCTGGGAAGAAGATGCCGAATGCGCTGATAGTGATCAACAGGCATAGCCAGGTCAGCAGCGTGGTGCTGCCAGTGGTCGCCTGAATGAGGAGTAGTGCTGCCGCCCCTGTTGTCGACAGCGCGCCGCTGATGATGAGGAGGGCCTCGGGGGCCCGACGTTTGGCCAGATGGCCGTAGGTCAGGCTTCCTGCCATGTTGCCGACGGCGTTGACGCCGTAGACGAGGCTGGAAAGAACTGGGGAGAGACGGTAGATGTCCTGGAAGACGAAGGTGGTTCCGGCGATATAAGCGAAGACGGCGGCTCCGCCGCAGGCGAGGGCCAGCACCGGTGTGAGGATGGCGCGCTGTGCGGCGACCTCTCCGATGGCGCGCAGGCTGGCGGCCATCCCTCCGGTGAGGCGGCGGTGGGGCGGGTGGGACTCGGGAATCCAGCGCCATACGCCCAGCGACAGGAGCAAGCCCATGAGGGCGAGGACGGCGAAGACGTAGCGCCAGGACACCGCCAGCAGCAGAGCGCCTCCCGCCAATGGTGCTAGGACCGGGGCCGTGGCGGTGATCGCTCCCAGGCGGGAGAAGACCGAGGGAAGTTCACGGTCGTCGAAGAGGTCGGCGACGACAGCACGGGAGACGACGATCCCGGCCGCTCCCGCGATGCCCTGCCCGACTCGTGCCGTGTTGAGCACCTCCACCGTGGGCGCCAGAGCACACACGGTGGAGAAGGCGGCGAACAGCACGGATCCGCCGATAAGGACGGGCCGGCGGCCGACCGCATCACTGAGGGGTCCCAAGACAAGTTGCCCGACGATGATTCCGGCCAGGAACCCGGTCAGTGACGTTTGCGCGCCGGAAGCATCGGTTGCCAAGGAGCGTGCCAGGTCGGGGAGGGCGGGGACGTACATGTCTGTGGCCAGCGGGCTTGCGCCGCTCAGACCGGCCAGAACCACCAACAGCGGGAGCCTTTTGGGAAGTTCGGGGGACGGGCGCTGATGACCTGCAGATGCCTTACCGGTTGAATGTGCAGTCATAGCGCCGGGGCCGCCCCCTCGGCCTGCGCTGACGCCTGCGCCGGCCCCCTACCCCCATCGACGGCCTCCTCGGCCTCCGCCACCTGCTCCAGCAGCCCGGCGGCGATCTGCAGCACACCGCGCTCGGCCGGTGACAGCGTCTGGCGCAGTGCCGCCGCCAGCCAGGCGTTACCATCCCGCACGTGCTCCCGCAGCGCCTCTCGGCCCACTTCCGTGACCTCGATGTTCTGGCGGCGGGCATCCACCTCGCTCCGCGACCGGCGAATTCGCCCCTGTTCCTCCAAATCGTTGAGCACCCGGGTCAGTGACTGGGTCTGCAGCCCTTCGATGGCGGCCAGTTCCGACGGAGTCAGTGGGCCGCTGTGTCGAAGGTTGGCGAGCACGGATGCGGCCAGTCGCGTCAGGGACCGGCTGTTTCCCGGCTGCTCGGCGCGCAATCGGGAAGCCAAGCGGGACACGCCCCACCGCAACGCCTCGGCCAGGACCAGATCATTCGATGTCTCTTCTGGAACATCAACCATGTCCATAGTGCCAAACTAACGCTTAGTATCTGGCTTTTCAAGCTTGCACTTAACGTCATTTTAGTAAGCGTGAGTTTCCTACATGGGTGGTTCGTCGACACGTGTTGCGCCAGATGCGTCATCGTGACGTCGGTCGCTGCTGGGCTGCACAGAGCATTGGAGGTCGAGTCCGGTCTGGCTGCGAGGCCGTCGATGAGGCAGGGGCGGTACCGCATGCGTTTGAGCCGGGTCTCCACCAGCTTGGTGACCTGGTCGAGGCTGTGCTTGGTGAGGTTGGCCAACGATCTCTTCAGGTGCGACCATACGCCCTCGACGGGGTTGAACTCGGGGGCATATGGCGGCAGCCGGTAGACGGTCAGCCATTATCGGGCGGCGATCAGCTCGCGCATGGTGCGACTGACGTGTGTGTTCAAATTGTCCCAGACCAAGACGATGGGACCGCCGAGTTACTGGTGCGCGGCGTCCAGCAGGCGTGGGTAGTTGGTCTCGGCGAAGCCCTTGCGGCGGCCTTTGGCAGGACCTCGGTCGAGGTGGATGCGGTAGATCAGTCGGGCCCGGTGGCCTGCCTTGGTGCAGATCAGTGCCGCCATGGAGACTCGTTTGGTTCCTGCGGCGGTGACCCTCACGACCGGGGTGCGGTAACGGCGGCCCCAGGTACGGCCCTTCGGCGGCCTCAGGCCCTGGCCGGCTTCGTCCTCGAAGCACCGCCAGGCACCCAAGTCCGCCGCCCTCTTTTTATGACGGGCCACTGCTCGTCCCTCCAGGTGGCGATCTTCGCCTCGGTCCCGCTCGGCAGCCTTGCGGGAGGGGACCTGAATGCTCCAGCCGATGCGTGCAGCAGCAGATCTAGCCCGGCCAAGGTGTACTCGATACCGAACCGGCGGCGCACGGCTTCGGCGATCCTCGCCAGTGTCCAGTACTGGTCAGGCCAGCCGAATGTGGCCGGGCCGGCATCCAACACCGTCTCCAGCCGACGGAGTTGTTGCGGAGCGAGCTTGCAGCGGGCGCCGCTGGGGCCCTTGGAGGCCAGGGCTTGTCGACCGCCTGAAACCAACACCCGTCGCCAGCGGTTTGCCGACATCCGGGTCACCCTGAACCGTCGGGCCACCTCCCGGTCAGTGGCCCCGGCCTCGATCAGGTCAGCCGTCGCGAGCCGGACTCGTCACGCCGAGCCCGTTCCTCGGAAGTCAAACCGCCATCGGGATACCTCATCTTTCTGGCATAGCGCGGCCCCCGCCAACCGTCACGCCCCGACGTAACCCCCACCATTAAAGATCTCTAGCGTGTGCGTCGTGAGAGTCCACCAATCGGTCCGGAGGTGCCATGCCCCTGCAGATGAAGTTGACTGCGATAACACTCGACTGCCCTGATTCACTGGCTCTGGCGGCGTTCTATCAGCAGGCGTGCGGCCTCGAACTCCACCCGAAATCAGACGCCGATTTCGCCGGTCTCAGCCATGAGGACGGACTCTTCATCGGCTTTCAACGGGTCGACGACTACCGGGCTCCACACTGGCCCGACCAAACTGTTCCCCAGCAGTTCCACCTCGACTTTGTGGTCGAGGACCTGGACGAGGCCGAGGCCCGGCTGCTGGAGCTGGGCGCGGGCAAGCCGGACCACCAGCCGGGTGAGGACAGGTGGCGGGTCTTCACCGATCCGGCAGGGCATCCGTTCTGCCTGGTCCTGCGCTGAGGACAGATCGCCAGAACAGTCGCTTCCGTACGGAATCACGATCGGAGCCAGATGAGGAGGGCGGCAGCGGTGACGGTGCCGAGATAGACGTACCCGCGCTTGTCGTAGCGGGTGGCGACGGCCCTGAATTGCTTGAGCTTGCCGATAGCCCGCTCCACCGTGTTGCGCTCTTTGTACCGGCTCTTGTTGAAGTCCGGAGGCCGTCCGCCGTGCGGCCCCCGGCGCAGGCGAGCGGCCTTGTGATCTTTCTTCTCCGGGATCACGTGCCGGATGCCTGCTTACGAAGGTAGGCGCGGATCATGCGGTTGCTGTACGCCCTGTCGGCGCCCACGCTGTCCGGGATGCGGCGGGGACGCCCAAGCCCCGTGCGAGGAACGCGGATCTTGCCCATGACCGGCTCGAACTGGGTGCAGTCCGCCCGCTGCCCCGGGGTAACAAGCAGGGACAACGGTCGGCAGCGGCCCTCCGCGGCAACATGGATTTTGGTGGTCAGCCCGCCGCGGGACCGGCCGAGGGCCTCGCCTGGTGCACCGCCTCCGCCAGCAGGAGCCGCAGAGCCATGTGCGCGTGCAGGTGAACTGATCTTTGTGGCGCCCCCTTTGAAAAGCCAGGTGCGGCGGGAGGCGGGTTCGTGGGTGCGCCGGCGGCGTGCTGGTGGGCCCGCACAGAGGTGGAGTCGACGTTGACGTTCCAGTCGAGGTCGCCCTCGGCGTCGGCAGCGGCCTGGACGTGCTGGAGGAGCATCTCCCAGGTGCCGTCGGCCGACCACCGCAAATGCCGCTTATGAACCGTCTTCCACGGGCCGAAGCGTTCGGGCAGCTCCCGCCACTGCACCCCGGTGCCGAGCCGGTGAATGATCCCGTTGATCACCTGCCGGTGGTCCCGCCACCGGCCGCACCGGTTGGTGCTCACCGGCAGCAGCGGCTCCAGCGCAGCCCACTCCGCGTCTGTCAGATCCCCCCTGCTGAGCATGACCGGAACAACGAGCCACCTGATCGAAGAGACACCACCTAAGTGGCAGGGTGACCGGGTGACCAGGTGGTCGGCTCCGGGACGGCCCTCCGAACCTGGTCAGTAGTGCCCCTTCTTGCCGTCGGCAAGCTCCCGGATGGCGTCCGTATGACCTGCGTGCCGGGCCGTTGCCTCGGTTATGTGGAACACGATCCACCGCAGGCTCGCGGCGGAAACACCGAAGTCGGGGTGGGTACCGACGACATCGAGCGCATGGGCGGCGATGATCTCGTTCGACACGGCACACTGCCGGTCGTACTCGGCAAGGAGCTGGGGGCGCCGCCCCGAACGGCCGCGCCCGGGCCGTCGCTCGGTCACCGTGGCAGGCCGTCGGCGAGGCCTGGCGTGCCACCGCCTCAGGAAGCGGGCGCCGCCGGCAGGACATGGACGCCGGTCCGGTCGGTGCTCAGGCAGAGCGAGCAGATCGCCGCGGCGTGCTGGTGGCAGGCGGCGAGGTCCGGACGCTCGAACTCCTGCCGGCAGACATGGCATGCGTACCGGGCCGTACTGGGGTTGCCGTCCGGGTCCAGCAGTGGAGCATCGATTCCGTCGGTGGTGCGCCGCAGGTAGAACCGGCCCTTGGTCAGGACGGCCGTCAGAGGGGTGAGGACGAAGGCGATCACTGCGGCCGCGACAGGTGAGTACGGCTGGAGGGTGTCCCCCAGAGCGTGGAAATACAGGGCGATCGACAGGCCGGATGCAGCGGTGAAAGACACCACTCCGACCGGGTTGACCGCATAGAGCATGCCGCGGCGGAACTCGGGGGCCTGCGGGGAGAGTTTCAGCAGGTACTTGTTGACGATGATGTCGGTGGCGACGGTGACGATCCAGGCGATGGCGCAATTCGAATAGAACCCCAGGATGCTGTTGAGGAAGCTGAACATGTCCGCTTCCATCAGGACCAGCGCGAAGGCCAGATTGGCGAGTACGAACACCATTCGGCCCGGATAGCGCTTGGTGACCCGGGTGAACGAGTTCGTCCATGCCAGCGAACCGGAGTAGGCATTGGTCACGTTGATCTTGATCTGACTGATCACGACCAGGACCACGGCCAGCGGGATGACCAGCCACGACGGCATCATGGCCGCGAAGGCGCCGGTGAACTGCTGGATGGGCTCGGTGGCCGAGGCCGCACCCACTTCGGAGAGGATGTAGACGGCCAGGAAGACACCGATGGCCTGCTTCAGCGCGCCGAGCACGACCCACCCGGGGCCGGCCATCACCACGGCCGTCCACCAACTGCGCCGGTTCCGTTCGGTCTTGGGCGGCATGAAGCGAAGGTAGTCGACCTGTTCACCGATCTGCGCGATCAGCGACAGACACACGCCCGCACCCAGCAGCACGGACGCGGCGTTGATCCCTCCGTTGCCGTTGCCGTTGCCGTTGCCGTCGCCGTGGGCGCCCCGGTACGACAGGAACGTGTGCACCGTGCCGGGGTCCGTGGCGATCAGGTAGAGCAGCGGCCCCACCATCAGCAGCAGCCAGACCGGGGTCGTCCAGACCTGGAGCTTGCTGAGCGCCTTCATGCCGTAGATGACCAACGGGATGACCATGCAGGTGGACAGCACATAGCCCAGCCACAAGGGCAGCCCGAAGCCCAGTTTCAGGCCCTGCGCCATGATCGAGCCTTCGAGGGCGAAGAAGATGAAGGTGAAGCTGGCGAAGATGACGCTGGTCAGGACCGAGCCGTAATAGCCGAAGCCCGAGCCCCGGGTGATCAGGTCCAGGTCGATGTTGTAGCGCGCCGCGTAGTAGGCCAGGGGGAAGCCGGTGATGAAGATGACCACCGCGGCGACCAGGATGGCGGCCAGAGCGTTCCCCGTGCCATGGGTGAGGCCGATGCCCGCACCGATCGAGAAGTCGGCCATGTAGGCGATGCCGCCCAGCGCCGTGGTGGCCACGACCATCGGCGTCCAACGGCGGTAGCTGCGCGGGGCGAACCGGAGGGTGTAGTCCTCCAGGGTCTCGTCGGCCGCTTTGCCGGCCGGTGCCTCGGTGGGGGCGGGCCGGGGGCTGCTGTCGGGGACGGTCAGTTGTGGCTCGACGCTCATGCCGGACCTCCTGAGGGACAGTGGGAATGCGAAGTGATGCGAGGTGATGCGAGGCGACGCCGTGTCATGCGTGTCATGCGGTGTGATGCCACGCGCACGGCAGGGGAGGCGCCGTGTGGCGCGCGAGGACATCGGCGCAGCGGGAGTGCGGTGGTGGGGAGACTAGGGAGCGCGTGTTTCCCGCAATGTCTTTCCAGATGAAGCGGACGTTTCCGCGGTGGCGCGACGCCGGTGGCGCGACGCCGGTGGGGCGAGGATCGCCGGCGCGAACACCGTCCGCGCGACCGCCCGCGCGAAGACCGACCGCGCCATGAGCGAGATGTCCTCGCGGCCCGCGCGGCAGAGCGGGTAGATATGAGGCCGGCGACGACGGAGGTTCCAGGTGCACCGGGCTCGGGCCGGGAGGGACAACCGGGAGTTCCCTTCCCGCCGATGCTGCCCGACGAGCACTCTCTGCCCCCGCCCCGTCGCGTCCCGCCCCCTTCCCCCCTCTCACCCGCAGGAGCCACCATGACAGCGGACCGACACGGGCACCTGATGAGCGATACCGACGCCGAGGCCGCCCACCGCTACGAACAGGCGCTGGACGACCTGCTGTTCTTCCGGCCCCGGGTCGCGGAGACATCGCAGGCGGTACTGGCTGCCTCGCCGCGGTCGGTGATGGGGCAGACGCTGGCCGCCTATCTGGGGGTGCTGGGCACCGAGGAGAAGGACGCGGCCGCGGCACGGGACCGCTTCGTCCGCTTCCGCTCCGGCCTGGACACCGAGCGCCTGACGCCCCGGGAGCGTATGCATATCGCCGTGGCCACGGCATGGCTGGACGGTGACCTGCACGGCGGCGGCCGCATCCTCGGCGACCTCTCCATCGCCTTCCCGCGCGATGCGCTGGCACTGTTCGCGGGCCACCAGCACGACTTCCTCACCGGGGACGCCCAGCGCCTGCGCGACCGCGTCGGCGGCGCGCTGGACGTCTGGGACGAGGACGACCCCCACCACGGTCCGTTGCTCGGCATGTATGCGTTCGGCCTGGAGGAGTCGGGCCACTACGAGCGGGCGGAGGAGGTCGGTCTGGCGGCCCTTGCGCAGCATCCGGGCGATGTGTGGGGCATCCACAGCGTGGTGCACACCTATGAGATGCGGGGACGCTTCGCGGACGGGATCCGCTTTCTCGACGCCCGTACGGCCGACTGGGCCCGGGGCAGTCTGCTCACCGTCCACAACTGGTGGCACTACGCCCTCTACACACTGGAGCTCGGTGCCACCGACCGGGTCCTGGAGATCTACGACTCCGCGCTCCACCACGATGCCTCGGCCGGTGTGGCGATGGAACTGCTGGACGCCGCGGCGCTGTTGTGGCGGCTGTACCTGGCACAGGAGGAACAGAGTGCGCGGTGGGCCCGGCTCGCCGATGCCTGGGAGAGCCGCCAGGACGGCCCGCACTATGCCTTCAACGACGCACACGCGGTCATGGCGTATGTGGGGGCGGGCCGCTTCACCCAGGCGCAGCGTCTCGTCCGGGACCGGGAGAACTGGCTGGCGGCGGAGGGGGGCGTCACCAACCGTGCCATGACAGCCGAGGTCGGACTGCCCGTCTGCCGCGCACTGATCGCCTACGGCCGGCAGGACTACGGCCGGGCCGTCGATCTGCTGCTCCCCGTCCGCCACCGCCTGCACACCTTCGGCGGCAGCCACGCCCAGCGGGACGCGATCCAGCGCACCCTCGTCGAGGCATCCCTCCGCTCGGGCCGGGCCGACCTGGCGCGGACCCTGCTCAGCGAACGGATTCAGCTGCGCCCGGTCTGCCCGTACAACTGGTCGGCCAAGGCCCGGCTCGCGGAACAGCTCGGTGACCCCGCACGGGCCGCCGCCGCCCGCGAACGCGCGGCCGCGCAGGCATCCGCGTAGCGGGTGGAACGGGTGACACGTTCGGACGTCAGTGGCGTCCCGCGGGCAGGCGGGTGTCCTCCACGGCCGGCGGGGCGTCGGGCGTCAGGAACTCCGGATCGGGTTCCAGGAACCGGATGGCGACGGCGGTGGCGAGGTGCAGGACGGCGAAGATCCAGACGATGCCCTCCACACCGAGCGGGCCCAGGGCGAGGGCGACGATGGCGGGGCCGGCGAAGGTGCTCGCTCCGGCGCCCAGGTTGAGCGCGGACATCGCCTGCCCCTTGTGGTGTGGCGCGAGTGCGGGAACCAGCGCCGAGATCGGCACGTAGCCGGCCAGGGCGATGCCGTAGAGGGCGGCGGCCACCGCGGCGGCGAGGAAGTGCGGTCCCGCCAGGACCGGTACGTAGTACAGCGCAAGACAGGTGAGGGCGCAGGCCACGGCGCCGAACCAGGTCATGGTGCGCTGCCAGCCGAGGCGGTCGCCGACGGCCCCGAAGAACAGGTTGGCGAAGATGTTCGCGGCGAACATCACGCTGAGCAGGCGCAGCCAGCCCGAGGTGCTGAAGCCGACCGTTTCGGTGAAGAAGAACGGCAGGCAGACCAGGAAACCGAATTGGGAACCGGTGCTGAAGACGCGGACAGCGGCGCCGATGGCCACGCGGGGGCGCCGCCGCATGATCGAGACGCTGCCCGCCAGGGTCGCGAGCGGACGCCCGCGGTCGGGAGCGAGTCCGCTCCGGCCGGTGGGCTCGCGCACCAGCAGCAGGGCGAGCAGGCCGCCGAGCAGCACCAGGCCGAGCGCGAACCACAGGGTCCGGTAGGAGCCGACCACCGGGATCGTGGCGCTGGCGACGAGTGAACCCAGGGTCGGCAGGCCGCCGGTGAACGCGAACCAGTACCAGCCGACCGCCGTTCCCAGCCGCTGCGGTGGGGTCGCCGCGGTGACCCACACCAGGAACCCGTAGGCGAACAACGGGTATCCGAACCCGCGCAGCCCGTAGATGAGCATCAGTAGCGGATAGTTCATGGTGGGTAGTGCCACCGTCAGCATCAGCAGCTGGAAGACGAGCCAGATGGCGAAGCCTGCGGTCATCACCCGTCGTGGCCCCCACAGGTCCGAGAGGGCTCCCGAGAGCCAGGCGCCGAGGGCGACGGTGATGCCGTAGACGGCGATGACCGCCGCCGCATCGGCCTTGGCCAGGCCCTGATCGGCCAGGTACTTCGAGAAGAAGCCGGTCTCCACGCCGTCGCCGGTCATGAACAGCAGCACCCCCAGGAACCCCCAGGCCAGCGCCGGGGGTATGCCCAGGCGGGCACATCGGGAGTGGCTGCTGACGGCCGGCGGCCGGCCGGTGGCCGGTATCGGTGCCGGCCGGGGGTGAGCGGGGCTGCTCATGGGCTCTCCAGGGGGCTGGGCGTGATCGGTGAGCAAGGGGGAGGCCGCACCGCCGGCCGCGTCGGCAGACGGTGAGCCGCGGCAAGTCTTCTCGCATTTTGTGCGAAGTCAAGACTCCTCTGATAAAAAAAGAAGCGGTACCGTGCTGACATCCAGGGACGCGCCGGTCCGGAACCGGATCGTGCACGGCCCCCGCCCCACCCCCGCACCCCGAGGGAGCCGTGACCCCGCCATGACCACCACATCCGGGATTCCCACCACCATGCGTGCCGCCGTACTGCACGGACCCGGGCAGCTGAGCGTCGAGAAGCGTCCCGTTCCCGCCCCCGGCCCGGGAGAGGTCCTGGTCCGCGTCGAGGCGGTCGGGACCTGCGGCTCGGACGTGCACTACTACCGGGACGGGCGGATCGGCGACTTCGTCGTACGCGAACCCCTCGTGCTGGGGCACGAGGCGGCCGGCACGGTCGTCGCCTGCGGTCCGGGCACCGACGAGCGCCGGATGGGGCGCCGGGTGTCCATCGAGCCCGGCACGCCCTGCGGCAGCTGCGGTGAATGCCGTCCGGGCCGCTACAACCTGTGCCCGGACATGAGCTTCCTCGCCACGCCGCCCGTGGACGGCGCCTTCTGCGAATACCTCGCCGTCCGCGAGGGCTTCGCCCACGAGGTCCCCGACACCCTCACCATCGAGGAGGCCGCCCTGCTGGAACCGCTCTCCGTGGCGGTCTGGGCCTGCCGCAAGGCCCGCGTCGCCCCCGGCGACCGGGTGCTGATCACCGGCGCCGGGCCCATCGGCCTGGTCGCCGCCCAGACGGCACGGGCCTTCGGGGCACGGGAGGTACTGGTCACCGATGTCCTGCCGCACCGCCTCGAACTCGCCCGGGCCGCCGGCGCCACGGCCCTCGACGTCTCCCGTACACCGCTGCCCGAGGCGCAGTACACCCCCACCGTCCTCCTGGAGTGCTCCGGCGTACCCGCCGTGAGCGGCGAGGCGATCCGTACCGTGGGCCGGGCCGGACGGGTGGTGCTCATCGGGATGGGCGGGTCCGAGGCGCCGCTGCCCGTGAGCCGGGTGCAGAACTACGAACTGGAACTGACCGGTACCTTCCGCTACGCCCATACCTGGCCCACCGCGATCTCCCTGGTGGAGTCGGGAAGGGTCCGGCTCGACTCCCTGGTCTCGCACGGTTACGGTCTTGCCGAGGCCGAGAGCGCACTGACCGTCGCCACCCACGACGCGACCGCCGTCAAGGCCGTCATCTACCCGCAGCGGTAGCCGCGCTGCCGCTGTCCGACCGGAAAGGGGCGGCCCCGATGGCTTCCACACGGTCGTCGCTGGCCGAGGTCGACCGGCGACGGCAGGACGTACTGGCCCATGTCGTCGAGCACGGAGACGTGCGCATCGATGACCTGGCCAGACACTTCGGGGTCAGCCTCGCGACCATGCACCGCGATCTGGACCAGCTCGCCGAACGCCGGCTGCTGCGCAAGGAACGCGGCCGGGCCGCGCCCTTCCCGACCCTCACCATGGAGACCGCCACCCGCTTCCGCATCGGTGTGAACCGCTCGGTGAAGGAGGCGCTGTGTGCCGCCGTCGCCGACGAGATCCGGCCCGGCAGCACCCTCGTGCTGGACGACTCGACCACGGTCTTCCCGCTCGCGGCCCGGATCGCGCGGACCGAAGCGGTCACCGTGGTCACCAACTCCCTGGGTGTGGCCCGGCTGTTCGACGAGACACCGGGCGCCGACGTCACCCTCCTCGGCGGCCGCTACCGCGGTGAGTTCGGCTCCTGCGTCGGCCCCGAGGTGCTGCGCGCGCTCGGCCGGCTCCGCGCCGACCTCGCGGTGATGTCCGCGGTCTCCGTACTCGGCGGCCGGCTCTTCCACCCGATCCGCGACTACGCCGACATCAAGGAAGCCATGCTGGACTGCGCCGAGCGGTCGCTGCTGCTGGTGGACCACACCAAGTTCGGCAAGTCCGCCACCCATGCCTACAGCGACATCGCCCGCTACGACCGGGTCGTCACCGACCGCGGTGCGCCGGCCGGGGAGCTCGCCGAGCTGCGCCGCAGGGGAGTTGCTGTCGACGTGGTCGACGCCTGACGGTGCGCCGCAGCGGGGCGGTGCCGACCGCACCCGCCGGGGCTGCTCCCCGCTCGCAGGCCTGCCCCGCACCTCAGTTCCGGGGAGGCCGCGGTGGCTCCGGGTCGGGAGCGAGCAGGCCCGCCAGCACCCGGCGGATCACCCGCTCGAACAGGTCTTGAGCATCCTGCGCCGGGCCGGCCGCCGGGTTGACTGCTGGGTGGGCTTCCGCGTGGTCGGTGAGGGCCTGCGCGAGGAGCGGATGAGCACCCTTCCCGGCCGCGGTGGCGAGATAGGCGGCCTGTGCCGACTGGCGCGCAGTGGGTGACCGGCAGCTTTGCAGGGCGGCACGGGACAGCATCGCGACCAGCGCGCTCAGCACGGCGACGGCCTCCAGCTTGGCCGGGCCCGTCATCCGTACCGGCGCCAGGGCCCCGAGGGCGAATTCGAGGTAGTCCAGTCCGCGGGGACCCACCCGCATCGCCTCCGGCGGCACCTCCAGTAGCCAGGGGTGCCGGAGTTGGACCTCCCGGGCACGGAGGGCCAGTGCCACCAGATCCGTCACCGGTTCCCCGGTCAGGGCCACCGTGAGGTCGATCTCGCCGGTCACCGAGTCCACCATCAGGTCCACCAGATCGTCACGGCCGGCGACATAGCGGTAGAGGGACGCCGGACCGGTGCCCACTTCCTTGGCCACCTGCCGTACGGACACGGAGGCCAGCCCGCCGGCATCGGCCAGACGGACCGCCGCCCGGGTGATCTGCCCACGGCTGCGCTCGGGTGCAGGCCCTCGCGCCCCCCGCTCGGGACGTTCCCACACCACTACCGGCTCCTCGGCCACCGAGACCCTCACCTGCCCCTCTCCCTCGTCCGGCCGCTATGCTAATAACTGCGAACAGCGATCGCAGTATTGAGGGGGGATCATGACCACATGGACGCCGGGCCGCTGGGCCCGCAACGGTGAAGTGGAGCTGGCTTACGACCAGTTGACGTCTGAGCAAGACAAGGAGCCACTGCTGCTGGTGACCGGCCTGGGCGTCTCGCGCCGCTGGTGGCCCGACGGCCTGGCTCAGGCCCTGGCCGGGCAGGGTTTCGCGGTGGCCCGCTATGACCAGCGCGACGCGGGAGAATCGACCCATCTGCCGCCCACCGCGACCGGCAACCCCATCACGGCGCTCTTCCGCAAGCGCGGCGCGTCGTATACCGCCGAGGACATGACCGACGACGCCGTCGCCGTGATGGACGCGCTGGGCTGGGATTCGGCCCATCTCTTCGGACAGTCGCTCGGCGGCGCGGTCGCCCAGCGCATCGCGCTGCGCCACCCCCGGCGGGTACGGACGCTGACGTCGGTGTCGGCCGTGCCCGGCGACGCCGCGGGCCTGGGCGCGGTGCGCTACATCCGGCTGCGGACGCTCGGCAAGCTCGCTCGGATGACATACCCGGACACCCCCGAAGGCGATATCGAGGCCGGGGTCGCCCTCGCCCGTCTCGTGCATTCGCCCGCGTATCCGCTCGACGAGCAAGCCGTCAGGGCCTCGGTCGCCGCCCGGGCGGACACCGGGGTCCGCGACGGGCACAGCCAGAGCCGGCAGATCGGCGCACCGTGGCACGGTCCCGCCATCAGCCGGATCACGATGCCGACCCTGGTCCTGCACGGCGCGGACGATCCCCTGGTCAAACCCGCTGCCGGGCGCACCGTTGCGGCCCGTATCCCGGGTGCGCAGTTCGTCTCGTTGCCCGGGGTCGGCCACGACCTGCCGGAACCGGTCTGGAGCGACGTCGCCGTGCGGGTGCGACGCCTCGCCGACCGGTAGGGCGGCGGGGAACGGCCGGCGGAGGAACCGAGCTCGGGGGCGCCCCTGCCGGACGGCCCGCCTGAACGGTCACTCCGATTTCGCGACAACGTGGCCCGCCCGTCGGCCATATGCCGACCGGCGCACAACTCCGCCGCAACCCCACCCGTCCTACCGCACGCATCTGTAGGCACTCTTCTTCGGAGGTTATTCATGCGACGGTTGGGGACAGCGGCCGCGGCGCTCGTGCTGGCGGGCGCCGGGGTGGTGGGCACGGCCGGTGCGGCCGGCGCCGTGACCGCCCCGGCGGGCAGGGCACCCGCGGCCTGCTCGACCGCGTGGGGCAGCGGCAACAAGTCGACGACGGACGCGAGCTTCAAGCCGTTGAAGAACATCACCACCAGCCGCACCGAGTGCTACGACCGGATGGTCTTCGATATCGGCGGCGCAAACGGCAAGCTCGGCTACCACGTCGGCTACGTCGATGCGTTCCACCAGGACGGCTCGGGCGAGCGCATACCCGTCAAGGGCGGCGCCATCCTGCAGATTTTTGTGTC
Source organism: Streptomyces sp. NPDC048516 (assembly GCF_043199875.1). Lineage (NCBI taxonomy): Bacteria > Bacillati > Actinomycetota > Actinomycetes > Kitasatosporales > Streptomycetaceae > Streptomyces > Streptomyces sp. NPDC048516. The sequence continues at coordinate 807,905 of NZ_JBICWS010000001.1, forward strand.
CGCGCCCAGCCATGACCCGGTGACCGGTAAGCAGACCTATGCGGGGACGGCCGGCAAGTCGCTCCCGGGAGTGAACATCAGCGGTTACAAGACGTTCACGGACACCAAGTTCGGGGCGAGCTTCGAAGGGCAGACCCAGGTCGGCCTGGGCCTGCGCGCCAAGCTGCCGTTCCGGGTGGTCCAGTCCGGTCACGAGCTGATCGTGGACGTCGCCCACAAGTGGTGAACCGCCCAGCCGCGGGCGTCCGGCCCGGGGCGCCGGAAGGGATACGGCGGCCCGCCTGACGCCCGGGTAAAGCTCCGGCGGCACACAGAGAAATACCCCGGTCCGAATTGACGGCCGGGGTATTTCTCTGTGTATATTGAGGGCTTCTATGTCTTCATGCTGTGTCTTCGTCAAGCAATGAAGTAAGCCCAACTTCATTACCGAACATTACCCGAGCGGAGCTGAATTGTCAAACGCGGAAATGCGGTACGAGCAGGAATTCATTGATCTGCTCTATGAACGCCTCGCCGAACTGCGGGCCGGAGCCGAGAGGGCGGTGAACGCCGCCCTGCCGCTGGACGGGAACCATGCCCAGGCGCGGCTGGAGCGCGATGTGCTGGTGGCCGAGCACTCGGGCCTGCTGGCTGCCTTCGACGCCGGCGAGAACGGCCTGTGCTTCGGCCGGCTGGTCTTCCGGGACGGGCGCGATCACCACATCGGCCGTATCGGCATCCGGCGCGACGACGCGGACCGGACCCCGCTGGTCCTCGACTGGCGGGCCGAGGTCGCCCGCCCGTTCTACCTCGCCACCGGGCACACCCCGCTGGGGCTGCGCCGCAGGCGTCACCTCACGACCGAAGGCCGGGTCGTCACCGCCCTCCATGACGAGATCCTCGACCTCGACGACACCGAACGCACCGGGTACGAGAGCACCGACGCGGACGCCGTCCTGCTGTCCGCGCTGGACGCGGCGCGCACCGGACGGATGCACGACATCGTGCAGACCATCCAGGCGGAACAGGACGCGATCATCCGTGCCCCGCACCGCGGCGTCCTCGTCGTGGAGGGCGGGCCCGGCACCGGCAAGACCGTCGTCGCGCTGCACCGCGCCGCGTACCTGCTCTATGCGCACCGCGAACTGCTGGCCCGCCGCGCCGTGCTGATCGTCGGCCCCAACCCCGCGTTCCTCAGCTATATCGAGGAGGTGCTGCCCTCGCTCGGCGAGACGGGCGTTCTGCTCGCCACACCCGGCGAGCTCTTCCCGGGCGTGACCGCGACCGGAACCGACACCGCCGAAGCCGCCGCGATCAAGGGCCGTGCGGAGATGGCGGACGCCCTGGCGGGGTACGTACGGGACCGGCAGACCCTGCCCGACCCCGAGATCGTGATCGACCACGAGGACGGCGAACTGCGGCTGGACGCGGACATGGCGCGCGAGGCACGTCGCCTCGCGCGCGAGACCAAGCTGCCGCACAACCTCGCCCGCCCCCACTTCGCCTTCCGCATCATCGATGCGCTCACCGCGCAACTGGCCGACCGGCTGGGCGCCGACCCCTTCGGCGGGCCGAACTTCCTCGGCCCCGACGACCTCGCCCAGCTCGGCAAGGAGATCGCCACCAGCCCCGAAGTGCACCGCGCCATCGAGGAGTTGTGGCCCGACCTCACGCCGCAGCGGCTGGTGGCCGACTTCCTCGCCGACCCCGGCCACCTCCCGGAAGCCGACGCGGACCTGATCCGCCGCGCGCACGGCGACTGGACTCCCGCGGACATCGCCCTGCTGGACGAGGCGGCCGAACTCCTCGGCGAGGACGACTCGGCGGCCCGCGCCGCGGCCGAGGCGGAACGCCAGGAGCAGATCGCGTACGCCCAGGGCGTCCTCGAACTCTCCTACGGCTCCCGCACCCAGGAGTTCGAGGACCGGGTGGACGAGGACTCCGAGGTACTGGCCGCGCACGATCTGCTGGACGCGGAACGGCTCGCCGACCGGCAGGAGGAGGCCGACCACCGCACCGCCGCCGAACGCGCGGCGGCCGACCGGACCTGGGCGTTCGGCCACATCATCGTGGACGAGGCGCAGGAGCTGTCCGCGATGACGTGGCGGTTGCTGATGCGCCGCTGCCCCACCCGCTCGATGACCCTGGTCGGCGACCCGGCCCAGACCGCCGAGCCGGGCGGCCTGGGCTCGTGGGAGGCCATCCTCGCGCCCTACACCGGCGAGCGCCGGCACCATGTCAGGCTCGGGGTCAACTACCGCACGCCGAGCGAGATCATGGACATCGCGGCGCAGGTGCCCCGGTCCACGGACCCGGCGTTCGAACCGCCCCGCTCCATCCGCTCCACCGGTGTACCCCCTTGGGCACACCGCACCGACGATCTGGCGCATGCCGTCGCCGAGGCCGTCGCGCAGGAGGCCCACGAGGAGGGCCGCCTCGCCGTGATCGCCCCGGCCGCCCGCCACGCGGCCCTCTCCGCCGCCCTTCCTGGGGCCTCCGCCGGCCTCTCCCCGGACCTGACCAGCCCGGTGGTTCTGCTCGATCCGCGGCAGGCCAAGGGCCTGGAATTCGACACGGTGATAGTCGTGGAACCGGCGGAGTTCGGAGCCAGCGACCTCTACGTCGCGCTCACCCGGGCCACGCAACGGCTCGGCGTCATCCACGCGGCACCCCTGCCGCCCGGACTGGAGACGCTGCCGCCGCGGAACGCCGCCCCCACCGGTCGGTGACCGCGCGCCGCCGGGGCGCCGTAAGGAGAGAGACGGCGCCCCGGGGGGGAGGGGGTACCCCCGGGGGACCGGGCGGCGGAGCCGTGAAGTCGGCGGTATGTCGGAGCCGGTGGTCCAGGTGTCGGTGGCCTGTCGGGAACCGTCGGGAACTGTCGGTCCGATGTCGGCGGGATCCGGCACCGTTCGAGAGGTCCTGCCGGGTATCCACCCGGCTGTTGGTCGGGTAAGGGGATCTCCTGTGCATGACGTAGTGATCGTGGGTGCCGGTCCGGTCGGTCTGTTCCTTGCCTGCGAGCTCGGCCTCGCGGGCTGTTCCGTCCTGGTACTGGAGCGGGAGCCGGAGTCCGGCTCCCCGCTCAAGGGAAAGCTGCTCGGGATCCGGGGCCTGTCCGCCGCTTCGATCGAGGCGTTCCGCCGCCGCGGGATGCTGCACGAATTGCGGACGGCATCGGGTGTGCACGACACTCCCGGCGCTGACGCCGAAGCGCACGAGCCGACATCCCTTCGTGGCGGCCATTTCGCCGGCATGAGGCTCGATCCGGGCCGGATCGACGCCGCAGCCCTGCCGTACCGGCTTCCCGGCGCGGCGATGGACGGCATGCGTACGTACCTCGAAGCGGTCGAGACGACGCTGTCCGAGCAGGCAATACGGCTCGGCGTCGAGATCAGGCACGGCGTCACGGTCTCCGCCCTCACCCAGAACGAGAAGAGCGCGATCGCGCACGCCGGCGAGCACGAGTACGCGGCGCGCTGGGTCGTCGGCTGCGATGGCGGACGCAGTACGGTGCGCGGACTCGCGGGCTTCTCATTCGTCGGTACCGAGCCGCAGTTCACCGGCTACACCATGCAAGTCACCGTCGCCGGCGCCGAGAAGCTGCACTTCGGGACCAACCTGACGCCGACCGGCATGTACCTCCATTTCGCGGCCGGGCACATCGCCATGGCGGACTTCGACGGCGGCGCGTTCGACCGCTCGCAGCCGCTGACCCGCGACCATCTCCAGTCGGTTCTGCGCCGGGTGTCCGGCACCGACGTGACGCTGACCGAGGTGCATCTCGCCTCCAGCTTCACCGACCGGGCGATGCAGACGACGACCTACCGGCGGGGACGCGTCCTGCTCGCGGGCGACGCCGCGCATATCCACTCGCCCCTTGGCGGGCAGGGACTCAACACCGGCCTCGGCGACGCCATGAACCTGGGGTGGAAGCTCGCGGCGACCGTGCACGGACACGCACCGGACGGGCTGCTCGACACCTACACCCGTGAGCGCCATCCGGTCGGCGCGAAGGTGCTCGACTGGTCGCGCGCCCAGGTGGCGGTCATGCGGCCGGACCCGCACTGCCAGGCGATCCAAGGAGTGGTGCGCGACCTGATCGGGACCGGTGACGGAGCGACCTACGTGTCCGAAAGGCTGTCGGGAGTATCGATCCGTTACGACCTCGGCAGCGAGCATCCACTGGTCGGCCGCAGCGCCCCGGACCTCCACCTGGAAGACGGCACTCGCCTCAGCGACCTGATGCGGGACGGACGGGGCGTGGCGCTCGATTTCAGCACCGCCCGGAGCCTGCGCGGTGCGGCGGAGGGCCGGGAGAGCCGGATACGGTATGCAGCCGGTCCGGCGGAAGACGACCTGGGACTGGGTGCCGTGCTCGTCCGTCCCGACGGCGTGGTCGCCTGGGCAGGTGAGCGCACCCCCGATCGCGAAGCGTTCGAGGAGGCCGCCGGACAGTGGTTCGGCGGCCCGGAAAGCTGACGCGGCCATGCCGTTCTCCTGAGCGGCCGCCCGTTCCCCTCCCCTGTCTCTCTTCTCCCCGAGTTCGAGGAGCGCATATGACGATCACTGTCCGACCGGGAAGCACCGTGATGTTCACCGGTGATTCGATCACCGACTGCCAACGACTGGAGAGCGAAGACGGACTCGGGTTCGGCTACCCGCTGCGCGTGGCGGGCGAGTGGGGCTTCAGACATCCGGACCGGCCCGTGACCTGGCTGAACTCCGGGATCGCCGGCCACAAGGTGCGGGACCTCGAAGCCCGCTGGCAGAGGGACGTACTCGACGCGCGCCCGGACGTGGTGTCGATCCTCGTCGGGGTCAACGACATGGGCTGGCACACGCTGGACCCGGAGGGGTATGTGATCCCCGTGGAGGAGTTCACCGCGGGTTACGACCGCCTGCTCGCGCCCCTCGCCGAGGCGGGCACGGAGCTGATCCTCATCGAGCCGTTCCTCCTGCCGATCCACGGCGTCGTCGAGGCCGGTGCAGGTACCGCACGCATCGGAGTGGAAGAGCGAAAGGAGTGGCGCGCCGACCTGGACCCGAAGATCCAGGCCGTACGGGAACTCGCCGACACCTACGGTGCCCATCTGCTGCCCGCCGACCACATGTTCGCCGAACTCGCCGCGACGACCGGACCGGAACACTGGGCCGAGGACGGCGTGCACCCGACGCCGGCCGGTCATGCCGCCCTCGCGGCGGCCTGGCTGCGCCTGGTCGGGTGACCGGGCGTCAGGTCACGGCCATCCCGGCGGAGACGCGATACACCACGTTGCGGCGCAGCGGGCCGTCGGGGACGCCGGGATCGTCGAAGTCGAAGGCGGGGTCGTGGGTCATGCCGATGCGGCGCATCACGGCCTGGGAGCGGAGGTTGGTGGCGGTCGTCACCGCGACGATCTCCGGCAGACCGAGGGTGGTGAAGCCGAAGGACAGGGCGGCCCGGGCGGCCTCGGTGGCGTAACCGTGGCCCCAGGCCGACCGGGCCAGACGCCATCCGGTCTCCACCCCGGTGAAGGACATGTCCTCGTCCACCGGGTCGAGCCCGGTGAAGCCGATGAACTCGCCGGTGGCGCGCACCTCAAGGGCCCACCACCCCCAGCCGCGTTCGTCGAGGGCGGCCTGGAAGCGGGCGATGGAGGCCTCGCTCTGCTCCTGCGTCAGCACTTCCGGGAAGTACCGACGGACCTCGGGATCGGCATTCATCGCCGCCCAGGGCGCCAGGTCGGAGGGCCGCCAGGCGCGCAGCAGCAGGCGCTCGGTGCGTAGTTCGGACACCGCGCCAACCTAGCCCGCTCGGGCGGGGGAGGCGACCGAATAAGGGCGACCGGCCAGGGATGAGCGCAGAGGGACGACCGCATCAGGCGAGCGAAAAGCGGGGTGCCGTTGCGGCGTGGACAGGCCCGACCCGCCCGCGCCGCAACGCCCTGCCGCAGACGGCCGGTCCGGTTCTCCCGGCCCGCGCACCGCCGGCGGCGTACTACTTGACCGACCCCGCCATGATCCCCTGCACGAAGTGCCGTTGGAAGGCGAAGAACACGATCAGCGGCACGATCAGCGACAGGAAGGCGCCGGGGGCGAGCACCCCGATGTTGCTGCCGAACTGTCGCATCTGCGACTGGAGGGCCACCGTCAGCGGCTGTGAGGCGTTGTCGGCGAAGAGCAGCGCGACCAGCATGTCGTTCCAGACCCACAGGAACTGGAAGATGGCCAGGCTGGCGATGGCGGGGCGGCCCAGCGGCAGGATCAGCTGGGAGAAGATGCGCCACTCCCCGCCGCCGTCCATACGGGCGGCCTCCAGCATCTCCTTGGGGATCTCCGCGAAATAGTTGCGCAGCAGGAAGATGGCGAACGGCAGGCCGTAGGCGGTGTGGAAGAGGACCACACCCGGGATGGAGCCGAACAGACCGAGCGCGCCGAACAGCTTGGCCACCGGCAGCAGTCCGATCTGGACCGGCACCACCAGCATGGCGACCACCACCAGGAATATCCAGTCCCGGCCGGGGAACTGCAGCCAGGCGAAGGCGTATCCGGCCAGCGCGGCGATCACGACCACGGCGAGGGTGGTGGGCACCGAGATCAGCACGGTGTTCCAGAACGCCTGGACGATGCCCGAGTCCTTCAGCAGCGCCGTGTAGTTGTCCAGCGACAGCTGGCCGGGCGCGGTGAGCGCGGTCCACCAGCCGCTGCTCGCGTTCTTTTCCTCCGTACGCAGGGAGGAGAGGAAGAGTCCCGCGGCAGGGGTGAGCCAGACCAGGCCGATGAGGAGCAGGAACAGCTGGATCGCGCCGCGGCTGAGACGCTTCACCGGCGCCTGCGCCCTCGCCCGCCGGCGGGACGCTGCGGCTGAGGGGACGGTGGTCATGACTGGCTCCTGCGGAAACGTCGGATGTTGAGGAACATGGCCGGGACCACCAGGAGCAGCAACAGGACACCGAGGGCGCTGCCGAGGCCCTGGTTGTTGCCGCCGCCGAAGGAGACCAGCCACATCTGCAGGGCCAGGACATTGGCGTCCTGCTGTACGGGACCGGGGGCGATGATGTAGACGAGGTCGAAGACCTTCATCACATTGATCACCATCGTCACGAACACCACGCCCAGTACGGGGCCGAGCAGCGGCACCGTGATCCTGCGGAAGACCTGCCACTCGTTCGCGCCGTCCATCCGGGCCGCTTCCAGGACGTCACGCGGCATCGAGGAGAGTCCCGCGCCGATCAGGACGAGCGCGAAACCGGTCCAGATCCACATATAGGCGCCGATGATGGCGGGCGTGATGAGGGCCGGGCCGAGCCAGGAGATGCCCTCGTACGGCGGGGCGAAGTCCTTCGCGGGGAGCTGGACGGCGTACGACCCCGGAGCCAGGCGGGGAAGCCGGTAGGAGCCGTCCGCCGCGGTGGTGGCCGTCGCCACGACCTTGCCGTGCGAGTCGACGGCCTCGACGGTGAGCTTCGGCAGACCGCGTTCGCGGGGGTCCACCGTGCCGGGTGTGCCACCACCGCCGGGGGTGAAGTCGAGGTAGACCACGCCCCGCAGCTCCCCCTTGCCGGCCGGGGACTTGGCGGCCTCGGCGGCCGGCCGCGCCTGCGCGGGCATGTCCTTGGGCGCGACGCCGACCAGACCGAGGTTGACGGTGTTCCCCGGGTCGGTGCGGTGCGCCGTGCGGTAGGAACCGTCATGGCCCTTGGCCAGCCGCTTGTCGCCGAGGCGGGCCTTGGCGGTGGGGAACGAGACGGACTCCCCCTGAACCTTGTCGTGGATGCCTACCGTGATCGCGTTGAGCACCCCGCGCTGCGGATCCTGCTCGTAGGCGAGGCGGAAGATGATGCCCGCGGCGAGGAAAGAGATCGCCATGGGCATGAACATCAGCAGTTTGAACGCCGTCTTCCAGCGGATCTTCTCGGTCAGCACGGCGAGGACCAGACCGAGTCCGGTCAGCAGCGCGGGGGCGAAGACGACCCAGATCGCACTGTTGCGGATGGCTCGGAGGGTGGCGGGGTCCTGGAACATCGCGGTGTAGTTGCCGGCGCCGACGAAGGTGTTGCCGGAGGCGTCGTACAGGCTGCGGACGACCGAGAACACGATGGGGTACGCGACCAGCGCACCCAGCAGCAACAGTGCGGGAAGCAGGAACAGCGCGGCGATCCGGCGGCGGCGCCGGACGGCGCGCCGCACGGGGTCGGTGGTGCTGCCGGGGGTGCCGCCCGGAGGGATGGGCGCGGCGGCGCGCGAGGTGGCGGGCGCCGCCGCGGGAGTGGTGACAGGCATGGATCGGGCCCTGGTCCTTACTTTCCGTACGCCTTGGCCGCGGCGGCCTCGAGCTTGTGGGCCGTGCCTTCGGGGTCCGAGGGGTCGCGCAGGAAGTCCTGGAGCAGCTTCCATTCGCCGGCGCCCTGGGTGCCGCCGAAGGCAGCGGGGGCCTGGTCGGACATGTCGAAGCGCACGGAGTTCCCGGCGTCGGTGAGGGACGCGGCGGCCTTGCGGGTGACCTCGTCGTGGTAAGCGTCCGCGGGCACCTTCTTGTTGGGCGAGATGTAGCCACCCGCCTTGGCCCAGACACTCGAGGCCTCGGGAGTGGCCAGGTACTTCACCAGCTCCATCGCGGCCTTCTTGTTCTTCCCTGCCTTGAGCACCACCGCGGCGTCGCCGCCACTGACCACCGGGGCCTTGCCGCCATCGACCGCGGGGAAGGGGAAGAACTTGGCGTCCTTGCCGACTTCCTTGTGGAGCTCATCGGTGACCAGCGCACTGACGAAGTCACCCTCGTAGACCATGGCCGCCTTCGGCTCCGGGCCGAAGACCTGCTGGACGGACTCGGGGAAATCGGTGCGCAGCGCGCCCGAACCGCCGCCCGCCACCAGGTTCTTGTCACTGAACAGCTTGCCGAGCGCGGTGAGCGCCTTGACCACGCTGGGGTCCGTCCACGGGATCTTGTGGGTGGCGAGCTTGTCGTACTTCTCCTGACCGGCCTGGGAGAGGTAGATGTTCTCGAACCAGTCGGTCAGCGGCCAGCCCGCCTCGCCCGCGACGGAGAAGGCCGGCACGCCCGAGTCGGACAGCGTACGGCCCGACTTCAGCAGCTCCTGGTAGGTCTTCGCGGGCGTGACCCCGGCCTGGCCGAACGCTTCCGGGCTGTACCAGACCGTCGACTTGTGCGAGGCCTTGAAGTACAGGCCGTAGTAGGTCTTGTCGACCGTGCCGTAGTCCTTCCACACCTGCGCGAAGTTTTTCTTGGCCTCGGCGCCGACCTCCGCCGACAGGGGAGTCAGCCAGCCCTTCTTGGCGAACTGCTGGAGCACGCCGACCTGGGGGACCATCACCACATCGGGAGCGTTGCCGCCTTCGACCTGGCTGCCGATGACCGTCGAGACGTTGTCGCCGGTGGAGGCGAAGGTGACCTTCGCGCCGGTCTTCTCGGAGAAGGCGTCCAGGACCTTCTTGAAGTTCTGCTGTTCCACGCCGGTCCAGACGCCTGCCACGGTCACGGTCTGGCCGGTGAGTTCCTGCTTCTTGCCTCCGGCCGCCACATTGCCACCGCATGCGGTGGCGCCGAGCGCCAGACCGAGCACGGCGGCGCCGGACACGGCGGCTCGGGTGTGTCGTACTGCGGGTCGTCTCATCGTGGTTCCCTTCGGAGGACTGACGGGGAGGTGGGGAGGGGGTGACGGGAAGGGGAGAGGGTGTGGGGGGAACGGGGCGCGGACGCTAACGGGGCGCCGGCGCGTGCATCCACCAGGCGGCGGTGGAGCCCGGGAGCGTGCCCGCCGGGCAGTCACCGCTCGCCAGCAGCGGGACACCGGGTACGGGAGCCGGCACCGGGTCGGTGCCGAAGTTGACGGCGCAGACCAGACCATCACCACGGACGAACGCCAGCACCTGCGGCGGGGACTCCAGCCAGCGCAGGGTGCCTTCGCCGAGCTGCGGAAGGCTGCGGCGCAGTTGCAGCCCCTCGCGGTACAGGTGCCAGAACGACCGGGTGTCGGCGAGCGCCCGGTCCGTGGCGTGGTCGGCGAACCACTCGGGCTGCGGCAGCCAGGGCCGCGCCGCGTCGGTACCGGAGGTGAATCCGAACGGGGAGGCGTGCCCGGACCAGGGCAGCGGCACCCGGCAGCCGTCGCGGATGTGCTCCCGGCTGCCCGTGCGGTGGAAGATCGGGTCGGTGAGGACCTCGTCGGGCAGGTCGACGACCTCCGGCAGGCCCAGCTCCTCGCCCTGGTAGATGTACGCGGCGCCGGGGAGGGCCAGCATCAGCAGGGCGCCGGCGCGGGCGCGTGCAGGACCCAGCCCCTCCCCGGAACCTGCCGCGGCTGCCGCTGGGGGCTCCGCCAGGGCGGCCTCACCGGCCCGGCCGCCCGGTTCGGCCGCGTACCGGGTGACGGTCCGGACCTGGTCATGGTTGTTGAGCACCCAGGTGACGGTGGATCCGGTGTCCGCGATGTCGGTCAGCGCCTCGGAGATGACCCGGCGGAAGATGCCGACGTCCCAGCGCGCGGTCAGCAGGTGGAAGAAGAACGCCTGGTGCAGCTCGTCGGGCCGGACGTATGCCGCCTGCTCGCTCGGTGTCCGTACGGAGACCTCGCCGACCAGCAGCCGGTCGTGGCCGTCGCGGGCCGTGTACTCCTCGCACACCGCGCGCCAGTCGCGCCACACCTGGTGCACCTCGGGCTGGTTCCAGGCCAGGGGGTTGACCGAGTCGCGGGTCCGCTCGTCGGCCGAGGGGTCGGGGGAGTCGGGGAGTTCGGGGTGCTTGAACAGCCCGGCGGCCACGTCGATCCGGAAGCCGTCGACACCGCGGTCCAGCCAGAAGCGCAGCACCTGGTCGAAGTCGGCGGCCACGGCGGCGTTGCGCCAGTTCAGGTCGGGCTGCTCGGGCGTGAACATGTGGAGGTACCACTGGCCCTCGCTCCCGTCCGTCTCCTTGACCCGGGACCAGGCGGGACCGCCGAACATCGCCCGCCAGTTGTTGGGCGGCAGCTCGCCGGCCTCTCCGCGCCCGTCGGCGAAGTGGAACAGCGACCGTGCCGGGCTTTGGGGACCGTCCCTGAGGGCGGCCCGGAACCACGGGTGCTCGCTGGAGCAGTGGTTGGGGACGATGTCCAGGAGCACCTTCAGGCCCAGGCGGTGGGCGTCGGCCACCAGGCGGTCGAATTCGGTGAGGTCGCCGTATACGGGGTCCACCTCGCGGTAGTCCGCGACGTCATACCCGTGGTCGTGCTGCGGGGAGGGGTAGAAGGGGCTGAGCCAGATGCCGTCCACCCCGAGCTTCTTGAGGTAGGCCAGCCCTGTGCGGACGCCGGCCAGATCGCCGATGCCGTCGCCGGTGCTGTCGAGGAAGCTGCGGACGTAGACCTGGTAGATGACCGCATCGCGCCACCAGCGCTGTGCAGGGTCCTGGGACGGGGTTCCGGCGGCGGCCGCGGAGGACGCGGGGGAGGCCGGACCGGGGAGGGAGGGAGAGGGCGCGGAGTCGGCCGAGGAGCCGTTCCCTGCCGTGGCTATGAGCATCTGCCGTGATCCCGTTCTTGCATGGGCATGCCGTGCGGCTGCAATCGCTGTTATGCATGCATGTTAAGTAGGGATGTCTTTTGAGTGTCAACGAAAAGGTCAAAACTCGCTGTGAGATGCCCGAATTTATGGGAGTTTGCGCAGCTCTCCTGTACTTAACATGTAAGTAGAGGTGAGGGAGGGAGTGCGGAGAACTTCGCGGGGTCAGCCGCGGCCGACGATGGCCCGCAGCTCCCGCGTCAGCCGCGCGACGGTGGCGTCCGTGCCCCGGCGATGGATCAGCGCATCGTGCATGACCCCCTGCACGGCCAGGCTCACCTGGTCGTAGTGCGGGCTCTTGAGACGCGGCTTGGCCGCCAGGACGCCCCGCTTGAGCGTCGGAAGGTACGGGAAGCGACGCACCAGCTCCGGATCCCCGTACAGATCGGCCCACACCGGTGGCAGTGCGCCCTTGGTGAGCACCCGGCGCTGGACCGACTCGGACGTCAGGTAGGAGATCAGCTCGGTGGCCGTCTTCTGATGCCGGGACTGTGCGTTGACCGCAAGATTGGAGCCGCCCAGCGCGCTGGAACCCGGCCCGTCGGGGCCCGGCAGCGGCACCGCGCCGAACTTCCCCGCCACCTTCGACGACCGGGCGTTGGCCAGCGCGTACGCATACGGCCAGTTCCGCAGGAACAGCAGCCGTCCGTCCTGGAACGCCTTGCGGGACTCCTCTTCCTTGTACGTCAGCGCCCGCTGCGGGATCCAGCCCTCGCGCACCCCGTCGAGGAGGAAGGACAGGCCCCGGCGGGCCGCGGGGGAGTCCACCGTCACACGGGTGCCCTCGCCCGCGAGCACCGTGCCGCCCGCCGACTGAACCGCCTCGCCGACATTGGCGGTCAGCCCCTCGTACGGCAGGAACTGGCCCGCGTAACCGTCCATCCCGTACTTGGGCGCGACCGTCTTCGCCAGATGCTCCAACTCGGCCCAGGTGCGCGGGGGCCGCGCACCTTCCCGGGCGAGCACGTCCTTGCGGTAGTAGAGCAGCCCCGCGTTCGTCACATACGGAACCGCATAGAGCCGCCCCCGGAAGGTGGCGGTGTCCACGACGGGAGGAAGGAAGCGCTTCAGCGGAAACTGATCGGCGTTCACGGGCTTGATCCAGCCCGCGGCCGCGAACTCCGAGGTCCATGCCACGTCGATGTTCAGCACGTCGAAGCGGTCACTGCGCGAGCGCAGCTCGGTGACCATCTGCGCCCGCACCTCGTCGGCCGCGTCCGGCAGCTCGACGAGGGTCACCTTCTCCCGCGGGTGCCGGGTGTTCCAGCCGTCGAGGACGCCCCGCAAATAGCCCGTGAGGTCGCCGCCGGTCACCAGGGTGATCGGGCCCCGCCCGTCCGAACCGCCGGCCGACTCCCCGGCCTGCGCACCGGTATGGCCCGCGAACAGCAGCGAGCAGACCAGCAGAGCCCTTCCCGCGGCACGCTTCCACCGCATGGGCTCCTCCTCGCACCAGGCGTCGACGGGGTACGGGACCGACAGCCCACCCCATGTATACCTGTTAGCCATGCGGGATACTAGATGGTGCAGGAAGATACGACAGCGACCCGGCTCACAGTCGGATGAGTGCAGATGACCGTCAACTAGGGCGGAGAGGGAGAGCGAGAGCGTGCGGCTGCCACTCCTGGCGCTGTTGGTCAGCGGCCCCGCACACGGCTACGAACTCAAACAGGCCCTTGAGAACCTTCTGGGCGCGGCATACCCTCAGCCAAATGTCGGCCAGATCTACGTCACCCTGGGCAGGCTGGAGAAGTCGGGCCTGATCGAGGGAGAAGACGTCGAGCAGTCGGATCGCCCGAACAAGCGCATCTACCGGATCACCGAAGCGGGACGCGAAACGGTGGACGCGTGGTTCGAGGAATCCACCGCCGAACCACGGGTACGGGACGAATTCTTCATGAAGCTCGCCCTGGCCCCCCACACCGGGACCGCAGACCAGATCGTCCTGATCAACAAGCAGCGCCGCCACTACCTCAACACCATGCGCGACCTGTCGAAACTCGCGGCGGGCGAGGACCGGGACAACCGGGTCGCGCAGCTGCTGATCGAGGGTGCGATGCTGCATCTGCAGGCGGATCTCGACTGGCTGGAGCGCTGTCAAGAGGAGTTGGAATGAACCGGGACGAGCCGTCCGGCCCGATAGTCCGGGCAGCCGGCCTGGTCAAGACCCACCGGCCGGAGGGGGCCGCACCCGTCCCCGCGGTGCGGGGCGTCGATCTGTGCATCGAGCGCGGCGAGTTCGTCGCCGTCACCGGGCCCTCGGGAGCCGGCAAATCCACTCTGCTGCACCTCCTCGGCGGCCTCGACCGGCCCGACAGCGGTGCGCTCTGGCTCGGCGGCCGCCAGGTCGACGCCTACAGCGAGGCACGCTGGGCGGAGCTGCGCCGCCACCACATCGGCATCGTCTTCCAGTTCTTCAATCTGGTCTCGAATCTCAGCGTCGCCGACAATGTCGAACTGCCCGCACTGCTCGCCGGCAGATCCCCCCGCCAGGCCCGTACCGACCGGGCCGAGCTGCTCGATGAACTGGGTCTGACCGGCAAGGAGAACTGCACACCGGGCGAACTGTCCGGCGGCGAACAGCAGCGCGTCGCGCTGGCCCGCGCCCTGGTCAACACCCCCAGCCTGCTGCTCGCCGACGAGCCCGCCGGCAGCCTGGACAGCAAGGGGACACGCGAGGTGCTGCGGCTGCTCGCCCGCTTCCACCGGCGCGGGCAGACGATCCTGCTGGTCACCCATGACGCCAGGATGGCCAGCGCCGCGGACCGGGTGATCAGCTTCTACGACGGCCAGGTGGCCGACGACGCGCACCTCGGCGGCAGCCGGAACCGTCCCGCGGCCGGTGTGGCCGACGTCCTCAAGCTCAAGGGCTGACCCGTGCGAGCAGCGGCACGCTGGACACAGGCGCATCTGCGGGCACACCGGCCGGCCGCGGTGCTCATCGTGCTGGCCACCGCCGGGATCACCATCTCGCTGCTGCTGGCCACCGCGCTGTTCGCCTACGCGACCGACCCCTGGCAACGGGCCTTCACCCAGTCCTCCGGCGCCCACGTATGGATCCACACCCAGGCCGGCACCGCCGCAGGGTCGCTCGCCGGACTGGACGAGGTACGAGCCACCTCCGGTCCCTTCCCCACGGTCCGCACCACCGCGAGCCTCCAGCCCGGCGGAGCCAAGGCCACCCTGGAGCTGCGCGGCGTGGCGAAGCGCCCCGCCACCGCCGCCCCGCAGATCGTTGCGGGCCGCTGGCTCGACGCGGGTACCGATGCGGGCGCCACCAAGGGCATCGTGCTGGACAGCTCGGTGGCCCGTGCGATGTGGGCCAAGCCGGGCGACTCGCTGGTGCTGAGCGGGATCGCGGCGCGGCTGCGCGTGGTGGGCGTCGCGGACACCGCCGAGGCCGCCTTCCGCGCGGGGGAGTCCCCGGGCGTGGCATGGGTGCTCCCCGGCACCCTCGCCGCCTCGGATGCGGGCCGTGACCATCGTGGCCGCACCATAGGCCTCCAGCTCACCGACCCCGCGGACACCGACTACGTCGTCCAGCGCGCGGTCACCCGGCTCGGCGCCGATCAGATCACCGATGTCTCCACCTGGCGGCAGGCCAAGACGGAAGCCGAGGGGGACAACCAGCTCCTCGGACGGCTGCTGGGCCTCTTCGGACTCGGCGCGCTGCTCGCCGCCGCCCTGGCGGTGGGCGGCGCCATCAGCACCCGGATCCGCGGACATCTGCGCGACATCTCGATCCTCAAGGCCATCGGGTTCACACCCGGCCAGGTGGTCCGGATGTTCCTCGCCCTCCACCTCGGCTTCGCGCTGCTGGGCGTCGCCCTCGGGGCACTGCTCACCCAGGCGCTCGGCACTCTGGTCCCCGGCCGGATCGGTGAAGCGATGGCCCTGTGGCGGCAGCTCCCCGGGCACGCCTGGCTGACCCTGGTGATCTCCGGCGGAGTGGTGGTCTTCATCGGCTCGGCGACCTGCCTGGCCGCCTGGCGTGCGGGGCGGGTACCGCCGGTGCCCGTGGCGCGTGCCGCGACGGCCGGCGGCGGCCGCACATCCGGCCTCACCCGGCGGGCGCTCGGCCTGCGGATCCCCCCGGCCCTGGTCCTCGGCTGGCGGGGCGCCTTCCACCGTCCGCTGCGCTCCTCGGCAGCCGTGGCACGGCTCGCGGTCCCGCTGCTGCTCATCACCATCGCGCTGGGCACCTGGACCACGCTGGACCGCTTCACCTCACACCCCGAGAACGTCGGTCTGCCCGCGGCGCTTACCGCGCGCTCCGACACCCTCGGCGCACACGAACTGGGCCAACTCCTCGCCTCCCAGCCACGGATGACCGCCTACCCCGGAGCCGAGGTTCAGGCCCTCGTACCGGGACAAACCGGGACCATCACCCTGCGCGGGCTCGGCACGGACGCCAAGCCCTACCCCTTCGCCGTCGTGGAAGGCCGCGCCGCCCGCGGCCCCGACGAAGCGATCGCCGGACAGGGCCTGCTGGACCTCCTGGACGCACGCGTCGGCGACTGGGTCCGGATGACCGTCGCCGGCCGCCCGCACGTCCTTCATATCGTCGGCCGCAACATCGAAACCGCCGACGGCGGCCGGGTCGTCTCCACCACCCTCGACACCCTGCGCGACGACGACACCGCCGGTACCGCGACCCCGGCAGCACAGCCTCCCCGTCCGGACTTCTACAACCTGGTCCTGCACCACGGAGCCGACCCCGGTGTGGTGCGCGACGCCCTGACCAAGGCATCGGCCGGGCGTCTCGAAGTGCGGGAGATCCCCAACCCCGCCGATCAGCTGTCGGCGGTCCGTGCCGTCAGCATCGGTCTGATCGCGGTGCTGATCCTGATCGGGCTGGCGGAGCTCGCCACCACGGTCGGTGCGGGCGTACGCGAACGCAGCCGCGATCTGCTCGCCCTCAAGGCCGTCGGCCTCACTCCCCGCCAGATCACCGCCGTCATCGTCTCGGGCACCGCCTTCGTCACGCTCGCCGCCGCGCTGGCCGGCACGGCAACGGGCCTCCTCGCCTCCGAGTGGCTCATCGACCTCCAGGGCCGCACCAGCGGCTGGGGGACCGGTATCGCCCGGCAACCCGGTCCGGCCACCCTGCTGCTGGTCGTTGCCGTCGCGGTGGCGATCGCCGCTGTCGCCTCGGCCCTGCCTGCCGCCCGCGCCGCACGGCGCCGGCTCGCCGACTCGGCAAGCGATCTGCTCTAGCCCAGGGCTGTCCCCGAGGTCCCCGGCCGGAATGCGGCCGGGGACCTTCGTGCGCTCTTCAGGGACTCATCCTCCGCGACGGGCTCAGCTCGGCTCATGCGCGGCTCATGGGCTCCGCAGGGGCTGCGGAAAGGAGGCCGGGGGAGGGGCGACCGGATCTCTGGTGGCGGTCAGCCGGCCGTGCCGAAGTCCTGCGTCCAGTAATCGCCGGGCTGCGCGACGCCGACGCCGATCTCCTTGAAGGAGCAGTCCAGGATGTTCCGCTTGTGGCCGGGGCTGGACATCCAGCCCGCCATGACCTTCTCAGGCGTGGAGTACCCGTAGGCCACGTTCTCGCCGTAGGCGTTCCAGTGGTAACCGGCACGCGTGATCCGGTCGTCCGGCGAGGAGCCATCGGAGCCCGTGTGCGACATATTCTTGTGGTCCGCCATATCCTTACTGTGGTCCTGGGCGGCCTTTGTCAGTTTCGCATTCACGGTCAGCGGGGAACACCCGGCCTTGCTGCGCTCCTTGTTGACGAGTTCCACCACGCGGGCCGTATCACCGGACGCCGGGGCAGCGGTTTTCGAAGCGCTGGTGGTTTTCGAGGCGCCGGCTGAAGCGGCGGGCTTCTGCGCTGTGCCAGCGGCCGGCTCGGAGCCCCATTCCGCCTTCGCCTGCCGATGATCGTAGGACGCATTCTGCCAATGACCGTGGTGCCGGCCGGCCTCTTTCTCCTGCCCCAGGCAAGCCATTGCTGCGGAGGGCACGCCCACGGCGCCTATGGCCAAGGCGGCGACGGTTATCTGCCGGTATCGCCGCGTCCTGCGATGTTTCGTCATGCGTGACCTCAATCGGTAATTGCGGAGCGTCCCTGGCGCGGCTGGCTCTGTGCAATTCCCGCGCCTGAGCTGCGGAGACGCCTTGCGGCTCGTCATTCTTGGCACCGCCGCGCAGGCAAGGCAACAAACTCTGAGTACTACTTCGCTTCGTAGTATTGCGAGGTGCTTGCCATGAGTGCGGGAGCGTGCTGGTCCGGCTGCTGGATCGCCGGGAATTCCTGTCGATCCGTCAGAACCCCTTATGTGCTCGCCGTGCGGGCGAAAGCGCGGAGCGGACCGAATGCCACTTATCCCTGCGCGGGGTATTCATCGGCCGAGACGGACAAATCCCTTATGTCCCCGAGGTGAGAGCTACTATCCAGCTTAGTTAGTGCCGGAATGCCGTATGACGCATGTCACGAGACCGTGCACCACGTGGTGGGAACCATGCCGGGCGTGCCCGCGTCCACCGGGGCATTCCGAGATCCTGGGTCCGAAGATCGTGCATGTTGCGGGGACCTGCTCGTGACGGGAATCGGCTACCCGTTCCGGTTCTTCTCCGCTTCCGCTCCCTCGCGGCATGGTGAGGCCGCACCGGACGAAGGCGGCGAGCTGACGGGCTGAGGTCGCCGTCAGCCACCTCCGCCTTGAAGCGGCCAGGTGAGCCACCGCGACCCGGGACGTGGTTCCCGCGTCCGTCATGCCTCGCGACGTACCTTGCCGTTGGGTCTGCGTCGGCCTACCTCACGAGATCGGACATGTGCCATGAACTGCTATGACTGCGCGAGGGGCAACGGAAACGCCGCCGCGGTGGCGATCTGCCGGAGCTGCGGCGCCGCGCTGTGCGACCAGCACGCCCGTGGTCCGCGTCCAGGGCGTAGGCCAGAGCACCCTGCCGGAGCCGGCGCGCCGCATTGTGTGCACGGTCTGCCGAGGGGCGACCCAGCGGGTCTGAGCCCTGAACACCGGGTCGTGAGTCCTGAGCGGGGCCTGTGCGCGGTGTCGTGAGCGCGGGGTCATGAGTCCTGAGCACGCAGTCCTGAGCACACTCCTGAGCCTCCGGCCGCGAGGCCTGAGCACCGGCCGGACGACGGTGGCATGATGCGTCGATGACGACCTTCGTGTTGATTCCCGGTGCGGCATGCGACTCGTGGCACTGGCATCTGCTGGCGGAGGAGCTGCGGCGCCGGGGCCGTGATGTGGTGAGCGTGGACCTGCCGTGCGAGGACGATGCGGCGGGCCTGGATGAGTATGCGGATGCTGTCGTCCACGCGATCGCGGGCCGTGGGCGGCTCATGCTGGTGGCGCACTCGTTCGCCGGCTTCTCCGCACCCCTGGTCTGCGCGCGGGTGCCGGTGGATCAGCTGGTGCTGCTGGCGGCGATGGTGCCGTCGCCGGGCGAGGCGCCGGCGGAGTGGTGGAGGGCAACGCGCCACCCGGACTCACAGGTCAGACGGGCCGGGCGGGAGGCGCAGCGGGCCGGCGCGGACCCGGCGGCGGAGGGCACGCCGGAATCCGCCGTGCCGGGGTCTGCCGCGGATCCGTTCTTCCAGGATCTGCCGCCGCGGCTGGCGGCCGAGGCGGCGGTCCGCTGGCGGCGGCAGTCCGAGACCCCGGCCACGCGGCCCTGGCCGATGGAAGCCTGGCCCGCAGTGGCGACCCGGTTCCTGTTGTGCCGTCAGGACCGCCTCTTCCCGGCACCGTTCCTCCGGGAAGTGGTGGCCGAACGTCTGGGAGTGGCACCCGACGAGATGGACGGCGGGCACTTCCCGATGCTGTCCCGTCCGGTGGAGCTGGCCGACCGACTGGAGCGTTACAGCCGGTCAGCAGCGAAGTGACGACCTCACACCGCACGGGCCTTTGACTGCCGGGGGCCTCAGGGCAGTTGCGCGAGTGCGGCGATCACCGGCACCGGCAGGTACGCGGGCCACTCGGGGCGGGCCGCCTGGTAGGCGATGTACCCGAGGGAGCGGCTGACCTGTACCTCATCCGTCGTCTCCGCCTGGTACACGACCCGACAGTGGCCCGATGCGTTTTTGGCGCGCTTCCACAGCGCCGACGCGGGCTTTCTTTCCGCCTCGGTCCGCGGGGTGAAGATCCGGTCGCCGAAGTCCGACCAGGCGAACGGGCTGGTGCCCGCCCAGTCCTTGTCGATCACCTTCCTCAACTCCGCTGCCCGCTCCGCGTCGGTGGAGCCCCAGGAGGACGGAACGTTGGTGATCAGCCCCACCGGAATATGGCGGGCGCGCAGCGCGCGCAGATACCGGGCGGCTCCCGGCATGTACCGCACACTCTTGTCCTGGGCGGTGTGTACCAGCGTCTCACCGAGGTCGAAATACACCACGGCACAACGGCCGACCCGCCCTCCTTCCCCGGCGGTGCGCGGTACGCCCTCGGCGGCGCCCGCGGCCGGCACGGTTAACGCCGCCACGCCGCCCAGGGCGAGCAGCGTGCGCCAGGTGACTCTTCGAGCGGATGTCTTCTTCATGGGGAAGCCTTCCCGTAGGGGGGGACATCCGATCGTACGCGCCATGTGCACGTCAGTAAGGGGATCGGCGTAGTCCGAGAGACCTGCTGGGTGATGGTGGGCGTGCCACTGCTGGTCGTGCTGTGGCGACGCTTTCCGCTCAGCCCGCTCCTGTGCTGCCTGCTCGCCGCGCACGCACTGATCCTGATCGTCGGCGGACACTACACCTACGCCGAGGTCCCCCTGGGCCACTGGATCCAGGACCTCCTGGACCTGTCCCGCAATCCTTACGACCGGATCGGACACCTGGTGCAGGGCTTCGTGCCCGCCGTCCTGGTCCGCGAACTAATGGTCCGCACCTCGCCGCCGCGCGACAGCGCCTGGCCGGCCCCACTGACGGTGTGTGCATGCCTGGCCTTCAGCGTGTTCTTCGAACTGATCGAGTGGTGGAGCGCGCTGGTCGGCGGCGCCGGGCCGATGCGTTCCTCGCCACCCAGGGGGACCAGTGGGACACCCAATGGGACATGGCCTGCGCCCTCCTCGGGTCAATCGTGTCGCTGCTGCTCCTCAGCCGCATCCACGACCGCCGGCTCGCCCGCTACGGCACCGGGGAGGAGCACCGGTCCACGCGACCGCAGGCCGCCTGATCGCGTTCCGGCCGTCCGCGTCCGCCGTCATACAGGGGGCGCGGACCTGCCCCGCCCCCACGTCGCGTCGGAGTTTACGGAGTTCTCGGTGTGAACTGCCCCTCGAAGCGCTGTAGTTGCCTCACACCCGGGCGGAGAAGGGGCAGGCCCAGTCCGCCGGCTTGCGTCGGCCCGAGTAGCGACGGGCCTCGGAGAGCTGCTCGTACTCCACGAGGTTGGGGTTGATATTGCCCTGCAGCTCGATGTCCTGCTTGCGGATCTTCTCCTGCAGCCGGTCCCACAGGCCCGCGGCCTTTATTCGGTCGAACTGGGCGTGGGAGTTGAAGGCCAGCATGGGGAAGGGCGGGCGGCGGCCGATGCGGCTGTGTGTTTCGTGCAGTCCGATCACGAAGAAGGGGTGCCCGGCGATGCTGTAGGCGAAGGCTCCGGACGACGGATCGGGGTCGTAGCCTTCGGCCCAGGGGTACGTGAGGCTGTCATAGTCGTGGACCGCCTGCAGCTGCTGCCACAGCAGCGTCTCGAAGTCGACTTCCGACACGTTCAGAGGGCCCGAGAAGGTGGCCACGAAGCTGGTGAAGGGCTTGGCGGCCCAGTCCACCGCCTCCACATACGCCTGGAGATCAGCGGCCATCTCCCGGGCCGTCTCGTCATCCCCGAACCACGTGTAGTGGCGATGGACGATGCCGCCCTGTCGCCACGCCGAGCGACCGGCCAGGCAAGGGAAGGCGTCGCCGAGCAGGAACCGTCCGACGTCGGCGGAGGCGTCGACTTCGGTGGCGGCGGTGGCGTCAACCGTCATGTTCGTGACCTTCGGTAAGGGGGGCAACACCCCTGGTGGGGGCCCTGCGGTGGTGGGACCCTGGCAGTCAAGATCGGGCAGGGCCGGTTCGTCAAGACTCGGCCGTATCGCCCCCCTGCGACTGCCTTCACCGACGGCGTCAGCACCGCTTTTGCGGTGGTATGACCCGTATCGGGCCGCGACGATGTCTCGGCCGCCGGGCAGTTCGCCCTCACTGCAAGGCTTCTTGTCGATCTTCATCGTCTCAGAAGCCCGGACACCTGATCGCCAGGGTGGGCCGTGGCGGCGCCGCGCCCTGCGCCGCCGGCCCTCTCAGCGGAACCCTCTCCGGGCTCCTCGCCGCCGGGCCGCCCCTCGGCGCCCGGTCTCTCGGCGGGCGCCCGGGGAGCGGGATCCCGCGGTCAGGCCCGGGCGGGAGCGGCCTCCTCAGAGGTGTCCGCGGCCTGGGCCGCGCGGGCCTCGGCGCCGGCCCCGGCAGCGGCACCGGGGAGGGAGTAGAAGACGCTCCTTCCCTGCTTGCTGCGGTGTGCCAGACCCTTGGCGACGAGTGAGGTCTCCAGGGTGTTGCGCACGGCGGTCTCCGGTGCCGTGTGGTCCGGGTGCTCCTGCGCCAGCAGCTTGGTCAGCTCCGTCACCGTGCGCGGCTGCCCGTCGAGCAGGGCGAGAACGCGGTCGGCGCGGGTGGCATTCCGCTGCCGGGCTTTACCTCGGGCCGGCGCGGCTTTCCGTGCCTTCTTCGTGCTCCCCGCCGCCTTGGCCGGGGCCTTCTTCGCCGGTTTCGCCTTCGGTGCCGCAGGCTTCGCGCGCCGCGCCGCGGGTACGGTCACCGGTTTTGTCACCGCGGTGACGGCCTCCGAGGGCTGAGGGGCGACAGCTTCTTCCCGGGAGGTCGTGCCGAGGTGCTGCTGGAGGTCCTCCAGCTTCGTCCGGAGCTTCTGCAGTTCGTCGATCTCCTTCGCGATGCTCTTCAGCTTGGCAGCCACCTGCACAGCGAAATCCGCCTCTGACATGAAACAGCCTGCTCTCTCTTGCCTGATCGGTCTGCGGTTGGCTGGATGTTACTCATCCCGCTCCGCAATTAACCCGGTACCGTTCCGTTTTATCGCCACACACAGGGCATCGGTGGTCGGCTCCGCGGCCGAACAAGCTCACCATCATGGGGTGTTCGGATGCTGCCCAACCCTTCGCCACCAGTCAAGACAAGGGACTTGAATGAGCCATACGGGCATGGGAAATGGTCCCATGTGCTGGCGGCAGAGGTATTGAACTCCGTCCGGTTGTCACTCCTTTGAGTCTTTCCTCCGGTGGACCGGTTGTGGTTTTCCCCGACCGCGCGGACGGCTTCTGCCGTATCGGCGCCGGGTGAGCGCCGATGGTGACCTGAGCCGCGGGCACTGTGGGAGCGGGTGTTTTCCGGTCGGGTGGGAGGCGAAGGCAGGGTGTGAGGGGGAGGCCGGGCGCCCGCCACCGCAGGTGGGCCGGCCCCGGCTGTGAAAGGTGAGCCACCAGTGGTGCGGGCGCGAGTGGTGCGGGCGCGAGCGGTGCGGCGCCAGCAGTGCGGCGCCAGCAGTGCGGCGCCAGAGGTCGCCGCCAGAGGACGCCACCAGAGGTGGGCCTCCGCTTCTGCTCGCGCCACTGCTTCCGCCCGCTCCGTGTACCCCTCGGATGGCCCGGCACCACGTGCACCCCACCGGGACCGGTTGTAGGACGGAGACAACGGGTGTGGCAGAGGACGGGTGTGGCAGAGGACGGATGCGGCGGTGGGAGGAGTGGTGGCGCGGGATGAACATCGTCGTTGATCTCAACCGATGCCAGGGCTATGCACAGTGCGCCTTCCTCGCTCCCCGCATGTTCACGATGCATGGCGAGGAGACCCTGCTGTACACCCCGGCCGTCCCGGACGACCAGCGGGAACATGTTCTCCGGGCCGCGGCGGCGTGTCCGGTGCAGGCGATCGTCGTGGGCGAGGAGGCGGGCCCCGGTGCAGGGTGAACCACGCGACGGCCGCATCGTTGTCGTCGGTGCCTCGCTCGCGGGACTGCGGGCCGCCGAGACACTGCGCGACGAGGGGTTCGCCGGCTCGCTGACTCTGATCGGCGACGAACCGCATACCCCGTACGACAGGCCGCCGTTGTCCAAGCAGGTGCTGCTCGGAAGGGTGCCGGCCGACAAGACCGGGCTGCCCCGGCGCCGTGACGTGGACGCGCGCTGGAAACTCGGCGTGCGCGCCACCGGCCTCGATCCGGTGGGCAAACAGGTCCTCCTCGCCGACGGCGAAGAAGTGCCCTTCGACCGGCTGCTGATCGCCACCGGCACCCGGGCCCGCCCCTGGCCGGACCCGGCCGAAGCCGCCATGGACGGAGTGTTCACCCTCCGCACCGCCGAGGACGCAGGCCGTCTTGTGAAGCGTCTCGACGCCGGACCGGAACGCGTCCTGGTCATCGGCGCCGGGTTCACCGGCTCGGAGATCGCCTCCGCCTGCCGGGAGCGCGGTCTTGCCGTGACGGTCGCGGAGCGGGGCCCGGCGCCTCTGGTCGGTGCGCTCGGCGGAACACTGGGTGCCCTTGCCGCCAAGCTGCAGCGCGCCCACGGTGTCGATCTGCGCTGCGGAGTGACGGTCACCGCGCTGGAGGGCAACGGCCGGCTCAGCGGCGCACAGTTCTCCGACGGTACGAGGATCGACGCCGAGGTCGCCGTCGTGGCCCTCGGCGCGGTCCGCAACACCGAGTGGCTGGCCGAGTCGGGACTCGCCGCGGGACCACGGGGCGTGACCTGCGACGCTGGGTGCCGCGCCTTCGACATGTACGGGATCGTCACCGACGACGTCTTCGCCGCCGGCGACGTGGCCCGGTTCCCGCATCCGCTCTTCGAGTACCAGCTGCTCTCGCTGGAGCACTGGGGCAACGCGGTGGCCCAGGCGGAGGTCGCGGCCCACAACATGGTCAACCCCGGGCCGCGCAGGCGCCCTCATCTGACGGTCCCGGCGTTCTGGTCCAGCCAGTTCGGACTCAACATCAAGTCGGTCGGCGTACCCACCTTCTCCGACCAGGTGGTCATCGCCCAGGGGTCGCTCAAGGACGCCCGGCTGGTCGCCGTCTACGGCTACCGAGGACGCGTCACCGCGGCGGTGAGCGTGAACCAGGCCAAGTCGCTGGAGTACTACCAGGGGCTGATCGAGACGGCAGCGCCGTTCCCGCCCGCGCCGGGAGCCGCCGACCGGATCGACTTCCGGGCGCCGGTCCCCTCGGACGTGCCGGACCCGAAGATGCTGTCGCACGGTCCGACCGTCGCGCTCACCGGCCATCTGCCGGACCGGCGCCTGACGCTGGTGCAGCCGGCCCGCTGAGACCGCCACTCCCTAGCGATGAGGAGCGCCGCGCATGGCTGCGGACACCCTGTTCCACCGGATCACCGACTATGCCCACCGCGCCGACCCCTACCCGCTGTACGCCGAGCTCCGCGAGGAGGGGGTGGTACGGCAGGAGGACGGCAGCTATCTGGTCGGGACCTACCACGAGATCGAAGCCCTGCTGCACGATCCGCGGATCAGTTCGGACCGTCGTAAGCGCACCGTCCCGGACGAGAACGCCGTCGCCGAGGAAGGGCTCTCACCGGCCTTCATCGGACTCGACGACCCTGAACACCACCGGCTGCGGAACCTGACGATGCGCTCCTTCGGCCCGCCGCACACACCGGACCGGATCGCCGGTATGCACGACGACATCACCCGGACCGTCAAGGACCTCATCGGCAGCTTTGCGGACAAGGAGCGGATCGACGTCGTCGACGACTTCGCCTATCCGCTGCCCGTCACCGTGATCTGCCGTCTCCTGGGGGTGCCCCTCGAGGACGAGCCACAGTTCCGTCGATGGTCGGACGCCATCGTCGCCGGAATCGATCCCACCCCGGGGGAAGACCCCACCCAGCGCTCGCGGGCCGCCGCCGAGGCCCGGAAGACGATGGGCCTCTACCTCGGTGAGCTCGCCGGCAAGCGCCGTTCCCATCCGTCCGACGACATGCTCTCCGCATTCGTCAGCGACAGCTCCGACGGGCAGCTGACGCCGCTCGAAATCATGACCACTTCCGTGCTGCTGCTGATCGCCGGTCATGAGACCACCGTCAACCTGATCACCAATGGGATCCTGACCCTGCTGCGCCACCCCGGCCAACTGGCCCGCCTCCGTGGCGAACCCGCCCTGATGCCCAGAGCGGTCGAGGAACTGCTGCGCTACGAACCCCCTGTCCAGATGCTCCCGCAGCGCACACCGTTGGCCGATGTCGAGGTCGCGGGCGTCACCATCCCCAAGGGCGCGCCCCTGATCCTGATGCTGGCGTCCGGCAACCGTGACCCCCGGCGGTTTCGTGACCCCGACCGCTTCGACCCGACCCGCGACGACAACCAGCATCTCGGCTTCGGCAGTGGCATCCACAGTTGTTTCGGCGCGCCGCTCGCCCGTCTGGAGGCGCAGATCGCCCTGAACGAGCTGATCCAGCACCTCGACGGCCCACGTCTGGTCGAGGACCCGCCTCCGTACCGCCGCAGTCCCGTACTGCGCGGACCCCGGCACCTGCTCGTCGGGCGAAACAGGACCGATGCCTGAGGCGATCGGTGGCGCGGTTGCCACGAGGCGATGCCCGGCCACTCCGGAACGGGATCCGGATCGCACCCCTTGTGCTGGCGACTGTGGGTATCGGTGTCGCCGTCGTCGTAGGCATGGCGGATGCCGGGACCACGACGCCGGCCGAGTCGGCCGCCCCGCGTAACCCCTTCCTTGCCGAAGTCGCCGAGCAGATCGATCTGCCGGCACGGGCCTGGACGGCGTCGGGTACCCACACGGCCAAGGGATATACGACTGAGGCAGCCGAGACCATCAGCGTCGAGGGCATGAAGGCCGACTGCGACAACATCAACCTGAACAAGAAGCTGGCCGCTGACTTCCGCAGCGATGTGTTCGGCCCGGCATGAAGGGGTTCTTCTGCAAGTGCCGAAGGATCAGCCCGGACACCAACAAGTACTGGTTCACCGTCAGTTCCGCGGGCCACGCCCAGATCGACAAGCTCTGCGATCCGCACACCAGGTACCCGGTCGTCCACGACGAGCAGCATGACACCTACTGGATCGACGAGCCGTTCACCTGTACCCTCCGGGCCCGCCCCTCGTAGGACGACCCGACTTCGGGTTGCGCCGTATCCGCACAAAGATCTTTCCCTCCGGGTATCCCCTTCGCCACCTCTGGAACAGTGCCACCCCACCGTGATCTTAAGCATCACGGATCTTTCCCTTGATCATCGAATCCGATGCCGAGGAGAAAATCCCTAATCGCTCATTGCTGCACCCAAAACCGAGTGATAGCATCCCGAAGATTCCGCGTTCCTGACTAGTTTGCGGAATCACGGGGGTGAGGGGGAAAGCGTGGATCAATGTGGCTCATGTGACTGATGTGACGAGCGGGAACTGGCGGTTGATGCCGCCTCGGTGACCCGCGCTGTCATGTCGATGCGTGAATGCGAGTGCGGTTTCCTGGGGGCTTCGAAGGGATCAGAGAGCCACTTTATCGATTCGGTAGATGCGGCCTGTATGCGCAGCAGAGGGTGGCGAGAGCATGCCGGTCGTACCCGCATCCTCGAGTGTGCGTCCATGTGCGATGCAATAAGGCTGCGACCTTACGCACTTCAAGAGTGATTACCGCCTGGTACTCCTGAATTCTGAAATGAATCATGATGGGTCGGCCCGGAGGCGGGCAATGGTTGCGCGCTGGAGTGTCGAAATGCTCGGTTTTTGAGAAGTGGTCACGGGGGAGGACAGAAAGGCGTGCATTCCGACGAAGGCGTGGCCGAGCACGGCCGGCGCCGCTCACTGAAATGTCCGATCAGTTTTCATGAACGTGTGCTCCATGCGCCACGCGAAGCCTACGAATTACTTCGAGAGGAGCAGGGAGAGGTAGCGTATGACCCGACCACGCAGTCCTGGTACGTCATGTCGCCACTTCTCGCACGCAAGGTGTTAACGGACAAGAGATTCCTCGCCAGGGGAATGAAACACAAGACCCACCTGGTCCCCGAGACCAGGCGCGCGGACGTTCACTATGTCGAGAGCTTCCTCTCGCAATGGCTGGTCTTCTCCGATCCGCCGGTTCAGCAACGCGTACGGACGGCTTTGGCTGCGGCCATGAACAGTGCGTTCATGGCCGAGATAACGTGTGAGGCCGTAAAGCAGGCAGCTGTGTCGTCCACCGGGTCCGCAAGGGTGGATCTCATCACCGATATGGCGCTCCCCGTTGCCCGTGCGGCAACACGGACCTTGCTCGGTGCCACCCTCTCTCAGTTGGAGATCATCGAGGGTGTCTCGGACGCCGTGATGGCCTATCTTGCGGTGCCGGGTGCGGATGCCGGCAAAGCTGAATGCGCGGCGGAACACATCCGACTGCTGGAAGCTCTCGTCGACCAGCAGCTTCTGGACGGAGGCGATCGGATCGCCGCTGCTCTGCGCACGCTGTATCAGCAGAAAGTACTGGATCTGACAGGGGTGTCCGCGACGTACACCCAGTTGTTCACCGGTGCGCTTGAACCTCTGAAGACGGCTCTTGTGTCCTGTCTCGCCCACATCAGCGACGAGGGCTGGTCGCCGGCGGATGTCGAAAAGTTTGAACCGGCGGATTGGGCGGATCTCATCGAGACCCAGCTGCGCGACGACCCGCCCTTTCATTTCGCGCCGAGGCGTACCACCACGACCGTCGAATTAGGTGGCCGCAGCATATCGGAGGGCGCCCGGGTCGTGGTGAATCTACTCAAGGCGAACGAAGACTGCCAGCCGGCTCGTCACCTTTCTTTCGGGCACGGCCGGCATTACTGCCTCGGCGCTCGGCTGGCGCGGTCGGTGCTGCAATCCTGCCTGCCTGTTCTGGCAAGGAAGATCGCATCGGACGACGTCGAGGTGTTGCGGGTGCGAAAGGAAAAAGCCATGGGCATGACGGTCTACCGGGTGAACGAAATCTGACGTGTCCCGTGCGTCATGAAGCCGGCCATACGAAGTCTGAGCATGATGGGAGAGTTAATGATCAACCTGGGCTTTGCGGACGTTCTGCGCAGCAACCGCGTGCCACGTCTCGCCGGCGGCACCCTCGTGGGACGGATCCCGAACGCACTGGCGCTTGCGGCAATTCCCATGCAGCTCCGCTACGTGGACCAGAGCTGGCTCACGGTCGGCGCGGCCGCGGCCGTATATTCACTCCTGTCCGCTGCCGGGTCACCCATCTGGGGACGTATGGTCGACCGCGGCCGTGCGCGGCTCGCCATCTGGCTGACATCGATTGTCAGCGGATTCGGATTCCTGGGTTTTGCTGCCTCGGGCCACTCGATGGTTATTGCGTTCGTCGCACTTGGCGTCGCCGGCGTCTTCAATCCCCCGTTCGAACCGTATCTCAGGTCTGCTTGGCCTCGGGTAGTCCGAGGCCCCCTGCTGATGAAGGCGTACGCTTTTGACTCCGCGTCACAGGAACTTCTCTTTATTGTGGCGCCGCTCGTGGCCACCGCGAGTGCAATCGTTCTGAACCCGACTCTCGCGTCCTACCTCTGTATAGCCTTCCTGTTGCTCGGTGCCTGGATGATCGAGGTGATGCCGACGGCCGATACCGAGGACCGGGTCGAGCATATGGGGTTCAGGAGGATCATCGGCCCGCTGTTCTTCGGAACTTTCCGGCTTCTGATGTGCTGTGCCGCAATGATCGGGGTCACGATCGGCGCCATGGCGATCCTCGGTGGTCGGCTGACAGAGTCGAACGCGTCCGTGGGGGGAGTGGGAATCCTGTTGTCCTTGCACGGCTGCGGTGCATTCGTCGGCGCTCTCACCTTGAGCGGCGGCGACACCGAGAAGATCGGGAATCTCACCAAGAGGCTGATCGCCGTCCTCGCCGCTTTCTCGGCATCCTGGGCGCTGGCCGCGCCGTTCTTCCCGGTACTCGTCCAGGAATCCTCCTTCTTCCTCGCCGGCTTCTTCATGGGGCCGGCCCTGACCTGGACTTTCGCTTTGGTGAACGCCTCAATTCCCAAGGGTGAGATCTCCGAGGCATTTTCCTGGCTTGGCGGAATTATCGTGGTGGGCTCGTCGGGCGGTTCTTTTCTGGCGGGCACGCTGGGCTCGTGGTCCGGACAGTCGGCGGTGGTGGTGATGATGGTCGCCGCGTCGATACTGGCGGTGGGCTCCGCGGCCATCCTCACTCTGCGCTCGGCACGTACGTCTGCCGGACGGGAAGCAAGTCCGTCGGATAGCGTGACCCTTTCATCAGGTTGACATCAGGTTGATCCGGAAGGAAAACCATGCCCGCAGGGAAAGGTGGTGCCGACCAGGTGCCGCAGATGGACCAGGGGATGCCGTTCGTCTTCGACGTCGACGGCACCACATGTTTCAACGGGACGCAGATGCCGCCCGAGATCATTGAGGCCATCATGCGGTGCCGAGCCGGGCACCCCATCCTGTTCGCCTCTGCCCGCCCGATTCGCGACCTCATTCCGGTGCTTCCCACCGAGCTGGCCGATGTCCCGCTGGTCGGCGGCAATGGCGCGTTCACCCGGTCCGACGGGCACATCGCGGTGACAAAGTTCAGTGACAGTGTCCGTCGCTCGATCAATGACATCATCGATCGGTACGAGCTCGAGTACCTTATCGACAGCTCCTGGGACTACAGTTTCCACGTAACCCAGGAACGAGAGATTCTTGATCGTGTGGATCAGGCCGGCCTGGCGAATCGCGTGGCCCGGGAAGAATTGCCCGAATACGCCAAGGTCGTTCTGTTCGGCGCCGGAGACGTCGCGCTGACGGAACTTGCCAAGCTCGGTGTGACGATCAATATCCACCGGTCCGAGGATCTGGTGGACCTGTCCCCCACGGCAGTCGACAAGGCGACGGCCCTCCTCGCGCTGAACATTCCCGCCGGGGAATACGTCGCCTTCGGTAATGACCAGAACGATCTGCGCATGTTCGAGAACGCCGCATATGCGGTATGCGTCGGCACCTCGGAGGCCGGAAAGATGGCGGACTGGGTCATCACGCGAGCCGATGTCGGCATGGCCATCGACGCGCTGTCGAGCAACGTCGCGGCACCCGTCATCACTTGAGGGCCCTTGGGCTCTGCAGCCGCGTGCCCGACACGCGGCTACAGGGCGCGGGCTGACCGGCGAAGGGAGTGGACCGCCCTCGGTGACGGCTGTGCTCATGGGGAGCCTGTTTACTGCAGTGCGGCGGAAACGCCGTGGGCCCCGCCGTTCCCGTTGATCCGACCGTGCTGCACCCGATGCCCGGCGTCAGCCGCCTGTGGTGCTGTTGAAGCCGCCGGTGGAACCGGCGCGGCACGCGGACTCTGAGCAGGGACCGCCGTATGCCGCGGCGGCCGCCGCTACCCTTGCGGGCCGTCCACCAGCCGCAGAGGCAGCGACTTCAGCCCGTTGATGAAGTTCGACACCAGCCGCCGGGGAGGCTCGGCGAGCGCCAGGCAGGGCAGCAGGCGAGCCGTCTCCTCGTACAGCACCCGCAACTGCAACCGGGCGAGATGCGCGCCCAGGCAGATGTGCGGGCCGTCACCGAACGAGACATGGGGGTTGGGGGAGCGGGACAGGTCCAAGCGGTGCGGGGCGGCGAAGGCCCGTTCGTCGTAGTTCGCCGAGCCGTGGAAGACGACCACTTTGTCACCGGCGCGTATCCGCTGCCCGGCCACCTCGGTGTCGCACACGGCGGTCCGGCGGAAGCTGAGCACCGGCGGATGCCAGCGCAGCAGCTCCTCCACACCCGTCGCCGTCCCCACCGCACCGGTGCGCAGACGGCGGTACGCATCCGGGTGCCGGGCCAGTGCCAGCAGGCCGCCGGGGGCCGCGCTGCGTACGGTGTCATTGCCCGCGATGGTCAGCAGGAAGAAGAACATCTCCAGCTCGGGCGTGGCCAGTTCGCCGTCCGAGGCCAGGACGGTCATCACATCGTCGCCCGGATGCCGGCGTTTGTGGGCGGCCAGCTCGCGTGCGAAGGCGAACATGTCCTGCAGCATCGCCGGGGACCGCGGGTCGGCGGGGCGGCCGTCCGCTCCCGGGGCGGCCGGGCCCGACTCGTCCGGGTCCTGGTAGCCGATGACGCGCCGGGTCCAGGCCAGGAGCAATCCGCGTTCAGCGGGCGGCACCCCGAGCAGATCGGCGAGGTTGAGCAGCGCGAAGTCGTCGGTGACATCGGTGACGAGGTCGCGCACCCCGTTCCCCGTACGCGCGGCGTCGACCGCCGAGGTCAGCAGGTCACGGGCCCGCTCGCGGACGGCCGAGCCGAACCGCTCGATACGGCGAGGGGTGAAGGCACGGCTGACCAGGCGCCGCAGCCGCCCGTGGCCGGGGGGATCCTGGTTGAGCATCATGCGGCGGATGAACGGCAGATCGGCGGGGTCCGGATCGCGGATCTGGGTGGCTCCCACCTGGGAGGAGAACCTGCCCGCGTCCTTCAGCACCCGTACGACGTCCTCATGCCGCGTGACCGCCCAGAAGCCGGGGCCGGCCGGCCAGCCGAGCACCTCGTGCTCCTCCTGCCAGGCCACCGGGTGCCGTTCACGCAACAGCCGGTACGCCGCGTGCGGCAGACCGTCCGCGTAGCCGCGCGGGTCGAAGACGTCCGGCACGTCCGGGACACCCGGCACGTCCGGGACACCCGGCACGTCCGGGACACCCGGCACGTCCGGGACACCCGGCACGTCCGGGACACCCGGCACGTCCCACACACCCGGCACGTCCGGCTGGGCCGCACCTCCGGTGGGCACGGTCATCCGGCGTCGGACCCGTCGCCGTTGCCGTCGGCGCGCAGGAAGTCCTCCACGGCCCGGATGAGCTCCAGCGGGGTCTCGTCCATGGCGTAGTGCCCTGCCGAGGACAGTTCGACCAGCTCGCTGTTCGCGTACCAGCGCGTCCATGTCGCACGTGTGAGTTCGGCGGTCAGTGCGGGATCCAGCGCCCCGGTCACCGCGAGCGCCGGCACCGCCGAGCCCTCGACCTCGGCACAGAATGTCTCCCCGGACCAGGAATCCAGCCAGGACCTGAACGCCTTCGGATCGCTGCACTCCAGGGACCGCCGCACCATCCGGTCCAGCCAAGCGGCCGGGCGCTGTCCGCCGGTGGTGAGATCGATGATGACCCGCCGGCTCTCCGGCGAGTGCGCCGCCGAGGAGAACAGCTCCCACTGCTGCGGTGGCAGCGGCAGTCCGGAGGCGGGGACCGGCGAGATCCCCACCAGCCTGCGCACCCGGTGCGGAGCCGCGGCCAGTACCCGTTGGACGACACTGGCGCCCATCGAATGCCCGACCACCGAGAACCGGCCCCAGCCCAGCCGGTCGGCGAGCGCGAGCACATCGGCCGCGCCCTCGCCCGAGGTGTACGTGCCGGCCGCGCCCCTCGCCTCGCCATAGCCACGGAGGTCGACCAGCGCGTACTGGAAGGCGCCCTGATCGAGGTCCGGCAGGACCGGGTCGAAGGCGGATCTGTCGGCGAACCAGCCGTGCACGGCGATGACCTTGTGCGATCCCTGTCCGTGCAGGGCATGAGGCAGTACGAAGGAAGCCACGCGCACTCCAGAGGTGTGACGAACCCGCAGGCGGCCAAGGGCCGCGTGCGACCACACTGGCCGTACTCTCCCCGTCGTGCAAGAGCGCCACGGACCGGGTACGGCAGACCGGAGGGCGTGTACGGGCGCAGGTGCGGTGCGCCGCGGCAGGTGGGAGCCTTTCCGGCCCCGGGCCGGGGGAGGACGCCGCCGGGAGTCAGCTGCCGGTCAGTTTCTCCTGCAGCCAGTCGAAGACGACCTCGCAGTGCTGCTGCGGGGCCATCGGGGAGCAGTGCAACTGCGCGCCGGTGGCCGCGGTGAGCTTCACGTAGTCCTTGGGAGCCGTCAGTTTGTCGAACATCTGGCGGGGCTGTCCCGGGTAGAACTGCTCGAATTCGTAGTCGAGCACCAGCGTGGGCATCGTGATCCGGCCCACGACGTCCGTGATGTCCAGCGACTTGATGAGGGTGGCGGGGGTGTAGAAGTCGGTGAACATCTTGCCCTTGCGGGCCGCGAGCATCGCCGGCACGGAGAACGGTTCGAAGCGCTTCTTCATCGTCGCGGCCGCGGACGGCGGCAGGTCCGGGACGACCTCCTTGTTCCAGATGGCGTTGGTCTTCTCCTTGTCCGGGGTGAGAACTTCCCGGATCTCCGGTGGAAAGCCCAGCCAGGGCGTGAGCACACCGGGCATCGCCACCAGCGCGGCGATCCGGTGCTCGAAGGCCGCGGCCCGGGGAGCCAGATTGCCGGCCATGCTCAGCCCGGTCAGCGCGATCTTGCCGCTGTCCACGTCCGAGCGGGCGGACAGCCAGTCGACGAGCGGCGTGACGACCCTCTCCCAGCGTGGCGTGAAGACCACCTGGTCGACGAAGAGCAACTGGCCCTGTCCGGGCCCGTCGTACACCAGGGCGTTCCAGCCGCGCTGCAGAGCGGCCGGGACGCCATAGGTCCACATGTCGACGTTCTGCCCGTCGCTGCCGTTCGTGAGGATCACGGTGGGGCGCCGCTCGCGGGAGTCGTCCGGCCGGAAGAACCACACCGGCAGCGGGGTCTTCCCGTACGGGACGCGGGCCGTCACAGGTGCCGGGTCGCACCGCTCACAGAACGCGTCCCAGGCGTCGCGCCCCGCCTTGTACAACTGCTCCTCGCTGCCGGGGCGTGGGAGCCGAGGACGAAGAAGAGCCCCTGGCCGTAGTACTGCGCGGCCCGCAGGGCCCGGAAACGTGTGGTCTGCGTCCCGGGCCCGGAGTCCTGAGGCGGTTCCCTCAGCTGATCGCCGAGCCTCCTGAAGGTCTCGGCGTACGTCTGCGCGGAGAGGCCGGCCTCGTTGATGGTGTTCACGGCGGTGAGCACCTCGCCCGCCTCGCCGGCGCCGTAGCCGGACGCGCCGAGCGCAAGGAGCCCGTTGAAGTTGAAGGCGGGGTCCTTGAACAGCGTCATCACACCGGGCGTGGGATCGCTTGCCGTGGCGTAGGCCCACGCCGTGCGACGGGCCGTCGGCGCCGTCGCGGGTGAGGCGCCCGAGGTGCTGCACCCGGAGGCCAGTACGGCCCCGGCTCCACCGACGAGCCCGGCGAGCGCGGTGCGGCGGGTGGGGCCGGAGGTGTGATCAGCCGATACGTGCGTCATGCGGACCGAACGTACGAGCCGCGCGCACCGGTCCCCCTCTGCGACACCCGCCCTTCCCCCGAACGGCACGTCACACCGGCGTTCGGGACCTCCGGCCGCCCCGCAGCCGCCACGCTTGACCTTGTAGTTGCTGTAAGGACGACCATGGCGTCATGTTGTCGATCGGTGAATTCAGCGAAATGTGCCATCTGCCGCCGCAGACGCTGCGGTACTACCACTCCGAGGGGCTGCTCGTCCCGGCCGGCGTCGACGAGCGGACCGGCTACCGCTCGTACCTGCTGGAGCAGGTCGAACAGGCCATGCTGATCACCGTCCTGCGCGGCACGGGGATGAGCGTCAGGCTGGTCCGGCGTGCTCTCGACGAGCCGGACGCGGCCCCGGCCCTGCTGGAGCAGCACAGTGCGGAGGTGGAGCGCCGGCGGCAGGCCCAGGACGAGGCGATCAGGGACGCACGCGCCTTCTTCCGCTCATGGCCAAAGGTGCGCCGGCGCCACGTACCCGAGATGACCGTGGCCTCGAAGCCGGTGCCCGGCACCTCGGCGGGGCGCAACCAGGACGAGTGGGAGGAGGCCGAAGCCGCCGTCGCCGCCACCGTTCAGGACGTGGTCAAGACCGTGGAGTCCTGCGGAGCCGTGGTGTCGGGGCCTCCGTGGCGGGCCCTGGCAGGCGAGACCCCGGAGCAGAGCAGGCAGATCCTCGCCGGCGAGGGGCCGTGCTGGCTGGTGAAGGTTCCCGTCACGGCGGACGAGGACGCCCTCGCGGCGCTGCCCGGCGACGTCGAGGTGCAGATCTTCGAGGCGCGGGACGAACTGTCGCTCTTCATCCCGGGCAAGAGCTCGATCGCCAAGTACTGCACCGCGCTCTCGCGCCTGATCCCGCACCCCCTCGACGACGCGTACGCCGACCTCACCCGCATGCGCCATCTGCTGCACGACGACGGAGTCGAGACCACTGCGGCGATCACACCGATACCCCGGACGTCCCTCAGCCACTGAGCCGTTGCGCGGCCGTACGCAGCCGCTTGCCCCGCCTGCCCGTCACCGCTCTGACCGGGATCAGTACCGCCCACCACAGCTTCGCGCCCGTCGGGGAGGCAAAGGCGAGCGGTACGGCGATGGCGAAGACCAGCACCGTGGACGCGAGGTCGGCCATATCGTTGCGGGCAATGGGGTCGGGCAGCGCCTCGCGGCCCAGCCACGGTCGCTTCCAGAGCACGGCCGTCAGCGCGAGCTGCGTGGCCCCCATGGCCGCAACGGCGCCGGAGTAGATGGCCACCGACTGCGGCAGGTCCCCGTACTCGGCGAGCAGGGTGGTGGGGAACGGCATCAGGGCGATCAGCCCCAGGCCCAGCAGCCCGAGTCTGATGACCGTCCCGTCCACGTCCCGCACGTACCGGAAGATCTGGTAATGGCCGCGCCAGAACGCCGCGATGACCAGCAAACTGAGGGCGTACGCCCACACCTTGGGCATCACCTCGCCGAGCGCCCGCTCGAAACCGGCGCGGCCCAGCCCGTCGGGCAACGAGATGTCCAGCGCCAGCAGCGTCATCGCGATGGCGAACACTCCATCGCACAGCGCGAGGAACCGGACTGCGCTCCCCTCGTCGTCCCGCACTCGCTGGTGACCGTTCACCACGCCACTTTAGGATCACCGGCACCGGATGGTGCCGATTGGTCCTGCTCATCCTGTGTCCGTGTTGAGACGCCCCGGGGTGTGCATCCATCCGGCCTGCGACGTCAGCCGCGAGGTCTCTTCGGACGCCCCGTCAGCCTGCGGCCTCCCCGATACCCCTTCGGTCGTAAAGCCTTCGTCAACTACCGCTGCACCACATCACGTTCGCAGGGTGTCCGACTATCGGGTTTCGCTACGCGGGGGAGCGGTACAAGCCTGAGATTCGAAACCATAAGTCCGCGCTGGCCATCGATTACGCTAGTGGAGGTTGCACTTCCCTTTGCTGGCGTGGTAGTTGGCGTTACCGCTCCGTAAACATCTTGTGATCGACAAATGTGTCGATGACAAGAAGGATGTGCTCGATCCGTACCGACCCCCACTTCAGCTGCACATGGCTGATTCGGTGCGCATGAGGAGAGACATCACCATGGGCCGATATTTGCTGCGCCGATTGGCGAACTACCTGGTCCTGGTCATCGTCGCCGCGTCCCTGACGTACTTTCTGGCCGGGCTCAGCCTCAACCCCCGCGCCAAGTTCGAGGGGCGCAACCCGCCGCTGCCCGCGTCGTCCATCACCAAGACACTCGACGACTACAACATGAACCCGGACACCCCGATCCTGTCCCGGTTCGGACACTGGGCGGAGGGCGTCGTCCACGGTGACCTCGGCAAGACCATCGAAGGTGACGACGTCAACGACGACTTCGGCCGCCGGGTAGGTGTCTCCACCCGGCTCCTGCTGATCGCCACCCTCATCGGCTCCCTCGGCGGTGTCGCGCTCGGCGCCTTCGGCGCCATCCGGCAGTACCGCCTCTTCGACCGCTTCACCACCCTCGCCTCGTTCTTCGTGCTGGCCATGCCGGTGTTCGTGATCGGCGTCGCGCTCAAGATCGGCGCCACCGCGGTCAACGACGGCACGCAGACCATCAAGGTGCTCGGCGAGTACGACCCGCAGTACGCGGGGCAGTGGAACCTCGACGCCCTCGTCAACCGGGCCCAGCACATGCTGCTTCCGGCACTGACTCTGATCATCCTTCAAGTGGCGCTCTACAGTCGCTACCAGCGCTCCACCATGCTCGACGTCCTCGGCAGCGACTTCTTGCGCACCGCCAGGGCCAAGGGGCTGCGCCGGCGAAAAGCCCTGGTCAAGCACGGGCTGCGGACCGCGATCCTGCCCGTGGTGCCGTTGCTCGTCTACAACATCGTGCTGCTCTTCACCGGGGCGACCTTCACGGAGAAGACCTTCGGCTGGCACGGCATGGGCGAACTCCTCGTCGACTCGATCAACAAACAGGACGTCAACTCCGTCGCCACCGTCGGGCTGTTCACGGCCGTACTGGTGCTGATCGCCGGCGTGCTGTCCGACCTGCTGTACGCGGCGCTCGATCCGCGCGTACGGGTCCGCTGACTCCGCCGGCTACCGCTGGGTGCCCCACCCCAGCTGCTGCTGGGAGGTGCGCCCCTCCCTCAGCTACCGCTGGGAGGCGCCTCCATCGCCGACCGGCCCCCATCCCCACCGCCCCTCAGGAGAGCGCGCGATGAGCGTCCAGCTGCCCCCTGCGACCGAACCGGCCCCCGGCCCCGTCCCGCCCGGTGAAGCCGAAGGCCGTTCCACCAAGGCCCGTACCTCACGACTGCGGCTGACAGTACGCCGCTTCGCCCGTAACCGACTGGCACTGCTCGGCCTGGCACTGCTGGTGCTGCTGTTCGCCGGCGCCTACGGCGGCCCGTTCCTCACCAAGTGGGACTACCAGCAGCACGACTTCATGAACTTCCTCTCCAGCCCCTCCGGGGACCACTGGTGGGGCACCACCCAAGGCGGCGTCGACCTCTTCTCGCTGACCATGCGCGGTCTGCAGAAGTCGCTGATCATCGGCCTCCTGGTCGGTCTCATCTCCACCTTCCTCTCCGCCACCGTCGGCGCCTTCGCCGCGTACTTCGGCGGCTGGACCGACCGGGTGCTGATGTGGATCGTCGACCTGCTGCTGGTGATGCCCTCGTTCCTGATCATCGCCGTCCTGTCGCCCGCGTTCCGCGGTGCCACCTGGCTGGTCTTCGTGTTCCTGCTCGGCGCCTTCAGCTGGATGGTCACCGGGCGCGTCGTACGCTCCATGACCTTCACGCTCAAGGACCGCGAATTCGTCAAGGCCGCCAAGTACATGGGCGTTCCCGCGCCCGTCATCATCTTCCGGCACATCCTGCCCAGCATGGCCTCGATGCTGATCATCGACGTCGTCATCCAGGTCGGCGCGGCGGTCATCGGCGAGAGCAGCCTGTCGTACTTCGGGTTCGGCGTGCAGGCGCCCGACGTCTCCCTCGGCACCGTCATCGCCGACAACACCACCAATGCCTCCACCTACCCGTGGCTGTTCTTCTTCCCGGCCGGCTGCCTGGTGCTGATCGGCGTCTCCATCTCCTTCATCGGCGACGGGCTGCGTGACGCGCTCGACCCCAACGCGTCCGGTGCGAAGGCGCGTTCGCCCCGCAAGAAGAAGCGGCCGCGACCGTCCGCGGCCGCGGTGGTCCCGGCGCAGGCGACGGCGGCCGGCACCCGGCCCGGCGAGCCCGAGACGTCCGCCGGCAGTCAGGGCGCCGCCTCGTGAAGCGCGCCGCACACTCCCAGCATCAGCATCAGCACCCCGCGCACCGCGCGCCCCAGGAAGGACCCCGACGGTGACCGAGACCAGGCCGTCCCAGCCCACCGAGGCCCTCGACGCGGCGCAGCCCGTCCTCGAAGTCAGCGACCTGACGGTCTCCTTCCCGAGCGAGGCGGGCGAGGTGCAGGCCGTACGCGGCGTGTCCTACGCGGTGCGCCCCGGCGAAGTGCTCGGCATCGTCGGCGAGTCCGGCTCGGGCAAGTCCGTCTCCTCCATGGCCGTGCTCGGGCTGCTCCCCGAGAGCGCCCAGGTCGCCGGGTCCGTCAAGCTCGCCGGTCGTGAACTGCTCGGCCTCGGCGACTCCGCCCTGTCGAAGATCCGCGGCAAGGACATCGGGATGGTCTTCCAGGACCCGCTGTCCGCGCTGACCCCCGTCTACTCCGTCGGTGACCAGATCATCGAGGCTCTTCGGGTCCACCAGTCCCTGGACAAGAAGGTCGCCCGCAAACGGGCGATCGACCTCCTCGACGTGGTCGGGATCCCCGACTCCAAGCGCCGGGTGGACGCCTTCCCCCACGAGTTCTCCGGCGGGATGCGCCAGCGCGCGATGATCGCCATGGCCATCGCCAACGACCCCGAGGTCATCATCGCCGACGAGCCCACCACGGCCCTCGATGTGACCATCCAGGCGCAGGTCCTGGACGTGCTCAAGACCGCCCAGGAGGTCACCGGCGCCGCCATCGTCATGATCACCCATGACCTCGGTGTCATCGCCGGCTTCGCCGACCGGGTGCAGGTCATGTACGCGGGCAAGCCGGTCGAGGCGGGTCCGGTGGACGCGGTCTACTACGGGCCGCGGATGCCGTACACCATCGGCCTGCTGGGTTCCATCCCGCGGCTGGACGAGGCTCGCGCCGAGGGCACCGCACGCCGCGCGCTCACCCCCATCGACGGCAACCCGCCCCAGATGGTCGACCTGGCGCCCGGCTGCCCCTTCGCTCCCCGCTGCCCCATCGCGATCGACCGCTGCCACACGGTGGAACCGGAGTTGACTCTCGCCGAGGGCTCCGACCACCCCACCGCCTGCCACCGCGCCCACGAGATCGGCGCGGGCCTGGACCGCGACGCCGTCTACCCGGTGCCGGTCCTCCCAAAGGCCGGCACGATCGAGCGGCTGCCGCGTGCGGAGCGGCCCACCGTTCTCGCCCTCGACGGACTCGTCAAACACTTCCCGCTCACCAAGGGCGCGCTCGTCAAGCGCACGGTCGGCACCGTACGGGCCGTGGACGGCATCAGCCTGGACATCCGCGAGGGCGAAACGCTGGGCCTGGTCGGCGAGTCGGGCTGCGGCAAGACCACCACCCTGCTGGAGATCCTGGACCTGCCCAGCGGCCAGGCCGGCACCGTCACCGTCTTCGGCAAGGACATCCGCGGCCTCAGCCGGGCGGACCGCAAGGGACTCCGCCGGGACATGCAGATCGTCTTCCAGGACCCGATGGCGGCGCTCGACGCCCGGATGCCGATCGGTGACATCCTCGCCGAGCCGCTGAAGACCCACGGCTGGGACAAGGAGCGCATCGCCGCCCGTATCCCCGAACTCCTCGACATGGTCGGCCTGGAGGCCGAGCACGCCGACCGCTACCCGCAGGAGTTCTCCGGCGGCCAGCGCCAGCGCATCTCCATCGCCCGCGCGCTCGCGCTGGAACCCAAGCTGGTCATCCTCGACGAGCCGGTATCCGCCCTCGACGTGTCCATCCAGGCGGGTGTCCTCAACCTCCTCGACGAGCTGAAGACCCGCCTCGGGCTCAGCTACCTCTTCGTCGCCCACGACCTGTCCGTCGTCCGGCACATCGCCGACCGCATCGCGGTGATGTACCTCGGCCGGCTCGTGGAGCTCGGCGCGGCCGACGAGGTCTTCGCCGCGCCCTCCCATCCGTACACCCAGGCGCTGTTGTCCGCGGTGCCGCTGCCCGACCCGCGCAAGGAGCGGGAACGCAGCCGGATCCTGCTCAAAGGTGATCTGCCCAGTCCCGCGGACGTGCCGGCCGGCTGCCGGTTCGCGGGCCGCTGCCCGAAGTACGCCGGGCTCGGCGAGAGCGAGCAGGCCCGCTGCCGGGACGAGGACCCCGCCACGGCCGTTCTCGGCTCGGACCACACGGCGGCCTGCCATTACGCGGCGCCGCTCGATGTGGTCGAGCCCGCGGCGGAGTGATGCGCCGCCCATCCGACGGTTGCGCACCGCATCGCTCCGCACCCGCACATCCATCGCCGGCACGTTTCCGACAGCTCAGGAAGAGGCATCCGTGAAGGTCTCCCGATATCCCCTCGCGCTCGTCGCGACCCTCGCCGTGTCGTCGCTGGCACTGACCGCCTGCGGCGGCTCGGACAGCGACGACGCGCAGCAGAAGGCTCCGGAGGGGACGACCGCCCTCAACATCAAGGCGACCGACCCCGCGAAGCTCAAGCAGGGCGGGACGATGAACTGGGCCATCCAGACGTTCGCCACCCAATGGAACATCGCCGAGATCGATGGACTGCAGGCCGGCCCCACCGAGGTGATGAAGGCCCTCATGCCGAGCCTGTGGCACTCGGACGCGCGCGGTGAGCAGGCGCCCAACAAGGCGTTCCTGCTGGACGCGGACTCCAAGACGGTCAAGGGCAAGCAGGTGGTCACCTGGCATCTGAACCCCAAGGCCAAGTGGTCCGACGGCACGCCGATCACCTGGAAGGACCTCGCCGCCAACACCCATGCCCTGGACGGCCACGACAAGGCGTTCAAGGTCGCCTCCACTGTCGGCTTCGACCAGGTGGCGGACGTCAAGAAGGGCAAGGACGACTACGAGGCCGTCATGACCTTCGCCAAGCCGTTCGCGGACTGGAAGGGCATGTTCAATGCAGTGGCCAACCAGCCGCTGTATCCGGCGAAGTACGTCTCCGACCCGGAGACCTACAACACCGCCTACGTCAACAAGATCCCGGTCACCGGCAACGCCTTCAAACTGGGCAGCATCGACAAGTCCGCCAAGACCGTCACCGTGGTGGCCGATCCGAAGTGGTGGGGTGACAAGCCCAAGCTGGACAAGATCGTCTTCCATGCGATGGACCAGGGGTCGATGCCTGGTGCCTTCGCCAACGGCGAGATCGACTACTTCGACGTCGGCGGCGACTCCTCCGCCTACAAGCAGGCGTCCAAGGTGTCGTCCGGCGAAATCCGTGAAGCGGGCGGCCCCAAC
The DNA here is from genome assembly GCF_043199875.1 of Streptomyces sp. NPDC048516. NCBI lineage: Bacteria > Bacillati > Actinomycetota > Actinomycetes > Kitasatosporales > Streptomycetaceae > Streptomyces > Streptomyces sp. NPDC048516. The sequence goes on from NZ_JBICWS010000001.1 coordinate 850,045, forward strand.
TACCGCCAGCTCACCTTCAACGGCAAGAGCGCCAAGCTGAAGGACCCGAAGGTCCGCCAGGCTCTCTTCATGGCCACCGACCGCGCCACGATCGCCAAGTCGGACCTCAAGGGCCTGGGCTGGAAGCCCGCCACCCTGGAGAACCACCTCCTGATCGCCAACCAGAAGGGGTACCAGGACAACTCGGGCACGCTCGGCAAGTATGACCCGAAGGCGGCCGGAAAGCTGCTCGACGAGGCCGGCTGGAAGCTCAGCGGCCATGCCCGCAAGAAGGGCGGCCAGGAGCTGTCCCTGCGGTTCGTCATCCCGTCCGGCACCCCCGCGGCCACCAACGAGGGGTCGATGCTGTCCCAGATGTACCGGCAGGTCGGCGTGAAGCTGCAGGTCCAGACGGTGCCGAACAACGACTTCTTCGACAAGTACATCACCCCGGGCGACTTCGACGTCTCGCCCTACACCATGCTCGGCACGCCGTTCGCCGCGAGCGGTGCCACCAACGTCTACGCAGCCAAGGGCGGCAACAACGACGCCAGGGTCGGCAGCAAGAAGCTGGACGATCTCCTCAACGCCGCCAGTTCCAACGCCGCCGACCCGGCCGGCGCGCTCAAGACGACCAACCAGGCCGACGCCGAGGCCTGGCACCTCGCCGGAGTCCTGCCGCTCTACCAGCGTCCCGACATCGCGGCGATCAACAAGAAGCTCGCCAACATGGGGGCCCTCGGTATGACCGACTCGGTCTACGAGCACATCGGCTTCCTCAAGTAGTCCGCTGAGCAGCAGGCACCCACATGCCGGTGGCCGTACCCGAACTGTTCGAGTGCGGCCACCGGCGTTCGTCCGTGGTGGAGTTGACCGAAGCGAGCCCCCGTCATGTCCGGCAGGGGTGCCTGCCGGGAAGGCCCTTCACGACCAGCGGACGGGAAGACTCCGCGGACCACGGAGCAACGCGCCCAACCGCCAGGAGAGGTCGGCCGGGTGGGCGTCCAGTTCCAGTGCCGGGCAGCGCTCCAGGAGCGTACGCACCGCGATCCGTGCCTCCAGCCGGGCGAGCGGGGCGCCGAGGCAGAAATGGATGCCATGGCCGAAGGCCACATGGCCCCTGGCGTCGCGGGTGATGTCGAAGCGGCCGGGATCGTCGAACCGCAGGGGGTCGCGCCCCGAGTCGGAGATCACGGGGAGCACCACCTCGCCGCCGCCGGGGATCATCGTGCCCGCGATCTCGGTCGGCTCGACGGTGAAGCGGAAGGTGGAGGTCTCCAGCGGACCGTCATAGCGCAGCATCTCCTCGACCGCACCGTCGATGAGGGACGGATCGGCACGCAGCAAGGCCAACTGATCCGGGTGGGTCAGCAGGGCCAGGACCCCGTTGGAGATCAGATTGGCGGTGGTCTCATAGCCGGCGATCAGCAACAACTGGGCCATGCCGAGGAGTTCTTCCCGGCTGAGCCGGTCGCCGTCCTCGTCACTCACCGCGATCAGATCGGTCAGCAGATCGTCGCCGGGCCGGGCGCGCTTCGCCTCCACCAGGTCGTCGAGGTAGCCGGCCATGGCCCCCAGGGCTTCCCTGGTTTGCGGCGTCCGGGCACCGACCATCAGGATGTCGGTCCACGTGCGAAAGGCCTCCCGTTCCAGGAAGGGCACTCCCAGGAGCTCGCAGATGACAGTGACCGGGAGCGGGAAGGACAGCGCCTCGACGAGGTCGCCGCGTCCTTCGGGCCGGGCGAGCATCGCCGCCAGGAGCTCGTCGGTCATCTCCTGGACCCGTGGCGCGAGGGACGCCACCCGGCGCGCGGTGAAGGCACGGGCGACCAGTCCGCGGATGCGGGTGTGCTGCGGCGCATTGGAACGGAGCATCGACACGCCGATGGACACCGGCTGCAGGGACTGCGCGGACGAGGCGTGCCGCCACTCCTTCGACAGACGGGGGTCGCTGAGGGCCGCGCGCACCTCTTCGTAGCCGACGACCAGCCAGACGACCGTGCCCTCCGGGAGCCGAACGCGATGCACGGGCCCCCGCTCGCGCATCCGTGCGTACACCTCGTACGGATGGCGGACGAAATCCTCCCCTAACGCCGCCAGATCAAGGGTCTCCACCGGTTCCGTTGCCATCTGGCCTCCTGTCCCCGTGCCCTGAGCCGCGGTGCGTCCGGGTACCGGGGAACTATCCGTGACGGCAGCTCCGCAAACCGTCGGTCCTCGCCGGCCAGGCGGTCGCGGCCAGCGGCGGCACGGCCGGCAGCCGGGCGCATCGCGTCGGTGGGGCTGCCGGATGCACGGCCGGCCCTGGCCACAGCCCGCGCTCCGTGCGCGCTCCGCCCGTGCTCCGTGCGTGCTCCATGTGTGCCCCGGCGGCCTGCCGCGCAGGGGGCGGCGGCGGACGGACGGGGTGCATGATGGAGGTAATCGAATAAACGCACGTGAAGAGGCGTCATTCGTGAGCGAAGGATTTCTGGAGACCGGTTACGAGAGCGATGAGGCCGCCCCAGAGGGCACCCGGCCCGACCGCGAGGGGCAGGCCGAGGCGTTCGACGCGATCGGCGACCGCTATGACGAGGCCTTCCCGTACAAGAAGGGGCAGCTCGCCGCCGCCGAGTGGCTGATCAGGACGCTGCCCGCCGGGTCCCGTGTGCTGGACCTGGGCTGTGGAACCGGCCTCCCGACCGCCCGGCAGCTGGTGGAGGCGGGCTTCGAGGTGGTCGGCGTCGACCTGTCCCGTGGAATGGTGGACCTCGCCAGGGAGTATGTGCCCCGTGCAACGTTCCACCGCCTCGACATTGCCGACCTGGCGCCCGACGGCCCCCACGACCTGGGGCGTTTCGATGCCGTCGCGGCCTTCTTCTCCCTGCTGATGCTGCCGCGCGCCGAGATTCCCCGTGCGCTGCGCACGATCCACGGCCTGCTGGTTCCCGATGGCCTGTTCACCCTCTCCATGGTGGAGGCCGATGTGGACTACTTCACGATCCCGTTCCTCGGCAACAGCATCCGGGTGTCCGGCTACCTGCGGGACGACCTGCGCGCGGTCATCGAGGAGGCGGACTTCGAGATCGTCGACGAGTCCTCGTACACCTACGCCCCCGCGATCTCGGACGTGCCGCCCGAGGAACAACTGTTCCTCAACTGCACGCGACGCGGCTGAGGCCACCGCCCCGCGGTCCCTGACACCCACCGGACGGACGAGACGAGTAATGGAGCCCCGCACCCCCGACCAAGGACCCGGCCCGCTCCCCGCCGGGACCGAGGGTCGTGGTGTGCCCCAGGACCTGGCAGTGAACGCCACACCCGTGGACGCGGGCGCCGCTCCGCCGGCCGGGCCGCCGCCTCCCACGAGCGGCCGCCCCGAGAGCGTGCCCCCAAAGGACCCGGCCTCTCCCGGCCGCGGCCCCACCCACCGGGATCCGGCCGCCCCCGAGCGCCCCGTGAAGGGTGTCCGGGACGCGACGGAGCGCGCCCCCGGGACGGCGACCGACCGGCTTCGCTACCTCGAGGCCGCCACGCGGCGGATCACCCGGGGCCTCGACCAGGACGAAACCCTCCGGGAACTGTGCCGGGCGGCGATCCCCACCTTCGCCGACGCGATTCTCGTCCACCTGCGTGACCCACTCCCGACCGGCGAGCGGCAGCCGGCCGGTCCTCTCCTCCTGCGGCTGCACAGCATCGCTCAGGGACCGGAGGATCTGGTCACCACCGCGTCTGCGAGCTCCGGCGACTTCGTCCAGCTCACCGTCACCGGCCGGTTCGCCGAGCTCCTGGTGGCCGGGCGTCCGGTGTTCGGCGATGCTCCGGAGATCACCCCCGCGCTGACCGAGTTGCTGGAGCCGGTGGCGAGCGGGCCTACGACACCGCCCCCCGGCCGACGGCTGATCATCGCCCCGCTGTACGGCCGCCGGCGCCTCATCGGATCCGTCGCCCTGCTACGCGGCGCCGAGCGGCCCGCCTTCACGGGCGACGACCTCCTCGTCGCCTCCCAGCTCGCCACCCACACCGCCTTCGGCGTCGACAAAGCGATGCTCCACGGGCACGAGGCCTCGCTCGCCGATGCGCTCCAGCTCACGATGCTGCCCTCGTCGCTCCCCGAGACCACCGGTGTCCGGCTGGCGAGCCGGTACCTGCCGGCCGCCGAGACCTCTCAGGTGGGCGGCGACTGGTACGACGCGATCCCGCTGCCCGGCAACCGCGTCGCGCTGGTCGTCGGCGACGTCATGGGCCACTCGATGACCTCCGCCGCGATCATGGGGCAGCTGCGCACCACCGTGCAGACCCTCGCCGGGCTCGACCTGCCGCCGGAAGAGGTCCTGCACCACCTCGACGAGCAGGCCCAGCGCCTCGGCAGCGAACACATGGCGACCTGCCTCTACGCCGTCTACGACCCCATATCGCAGCGGCTGCTGGTGGCCGACGCCGGCCATCTGCCCCCGGTACTGCTGCACCCGGACGGGTCGGCCGAAGTGCTGCGGATCCCGCCCGGCGCGCCGATCGGCGTGGGCGGCGTCCCCTTCGAATCCGTGGAGATGCCCGCGCCCACCGGAGCGACCCTGCTCCTGTACACCGACGGCCTTGTCGAGTCCCGGGGCAGGGACGTCTGGACAGGAGTGGAGGTGCTGTGCGCCCGCCTGCAAGCCACCGCGGCCGCGGTCGCCTCGCCGCCGCTGGAAATGCTCTGCGACGCGGTACTGACCATCCTGGACCAAGGCGCCCGGGACGACGATGTTGCGCTGCTCGCCGCCCGGTTCGACGGTTTTCCGCCGCGCAATGTCGCGTACTGGTTCCTCAACCCCGAGCCGCAAACGGCCGGCCGGGCCCGGCAGCTGACCCGCAGAGCACTGCACCGCTGGGGCCTGGACCCACTGCTCGATACGACCGAACTCCTGGTCAGCGAGGTGGTGACGAACGCGGTGCGCTACGCCTCCCGGCCCATCGCCCTGCGGCTGCTCCGTACCGATGTGCTCCGCTGCGAAGTGGGCGACGATTCACCGCAGGTGCCCCGGATGCGCCGTGCCCAGGCGGGTGACGAGGGCGGCCGGGGCCTCTTCCTGGTCGACCGGCTCGCGCAGCACTGGGGAGCGACCCGGCTGAGCACAGGCAAGGTCGTCTGGTTCGAGCAGCCGATCCCCGAGGAGTACCGCCCGTAGGCCCCGAAGGACCCGTAGGACCCGTAGGTCCCGTAGGCCCCGTATGTTCACGCGGACGCTCCGTGGTGACGATGTGTCGGATGATCGGCCAGGTGTTCCACCGGCGCACTCCGGCCGCTGCGTCGCGCGCCCGGCCGGTGGGAGGAATCTGCGGCCTAAACCTCCGCCCCGCCTGTCGCGTTTTCCCTCACGGCTCGTTGTCGCTCACATGATTCCCTGTAGCAGCCCCCTCTCGGGTACCAAAACGATGAACAGACCGAAGAGTGTCAGCTGGGCCGGACGCATCGCGCTGATCGAGCCCGCCCCCAAGCCGGCCCGTTACGCCCGCTATCTGGCGCCCCATTGGAAGGGCATGGCGCGCCTTGACAGCGACAACGGGATCGGTGCCCTTCCGGCTGCTCTCCTCCTTCTGCTCGCCGGGGTGTTGCTGTTCGGAGCCGGCGGGGGCGGTGCGGCCCTGGTGGTACGGGCGGCCTGCGGACGGCCCCCGCTGCTGCAGCTCTGGCTGGCCTGCGACACCGCCACTGCGCTCGTCCTGGCGTCCTCGTACTGGCTGGTGAGCCGCTACGGCCTGCGGTTCTACGACACCGAACCCGCCGACAACGAGATCTGGCGCCTGGTGACCGTGGCCAACACCGCTTGGCGCGCCCTTCCCCGTTCCCACCGTCGCCTCCACCAGCCCCGCCTGCGCGCCGCCAACACCGCCGCCCGCTTGCTGCTCACCGACCACACCGATACCCGCACCCATCAGGTCCTGGCCGGCCATACCGAGCTGCTGCGCCATCTGTCGATCACTGTTCTGCCGGACACCCAGCCGCACGGCCAGGCGGACGATGCCCTCAGCGCCGTCCTCGGGCACCACGATGCGGACGCCTGCCAGATCCTGGACGCCACCGCCCCCGCGCCGCCCACCTCACTTCCGTCCCTGGCCGCCGCCTCGGCATAGCGGCCACGCCGTACCGGCCCATCGCCCCCTGGCTCCGCTGCCTCTCCGACCCTCTGCCCCTCTGCCTGCGCACTTCACGGGCCCCGCCGCAGGCCCGTCACCGTGCGACGACCCGGTGCGCTGCCGGGGCGTCGCGGGCTCGCCGTGGCAACCGGACCGCTTCCTTCACTGCCGGCTTCGGCCCTCGCCGGGGAGGGCTTGACGACTGCGCCGCAGGAAGTCGCGCTCCGCCGCATTCTCGGTGCGGGCGATCGCCTTCTCGTACGCCAGGGCCGCCTCGGTATCGCGGCCGAGGCGACGGAGCAGGTCGGCGCGGAAGGCGTGGAACAGGTAATAGTGGTCGAGCCGCAGGCTGCCGACGAGGGCGAGTGCCTGCTCGGGCCCGTCGACCTCGGCCACCGCGACCGCCCTGTGGAGGGCCACGACGGGGCTCGGGTCGAGGGCGAGCAACTGGTCGTACAGCTGAAGGATCTGCCGCCAGTCGGTGGCCGCCGCGGTCGGTGCGTCGCTGTGCACGGCCTGGATCGCCGCCTGGATCTGGTAGGGGCCCGGCTGGTTGCGTCGCAGGCACCGCCGGACGAGGGAGTGGCCCTCGGCGATCAGACCGTGATCCCAGCGACGGCGGTCCTGGTCGGCCAGCAGGACGAGGGCGCCGTCCGGACCGGTACGGGCGGCGCGGCGCGACGCCGTCAGCAGCATGAGGGCGAGCAGCCCCGTCGCCTCGGGCTCGTCGGGCATGAGCTCGGTGAGCAGCCTGCCGAGGCGGATCGCCTCCCTGCACAGGTCGTCGCGGACCAGCGCCTCACCCGAGCTGGCCGTGTAGCCCTCGTTGAAGATGAGGTAGAGAACGGCCAGTACGGCCCGGAGGCGGTCGGGGAGGTCGGCGTCGGCAGGGATCCGGTAGGGGATCCGGGCGTCGCGGATCTTGCCTTTGGCCCGGACGATCCGCTGCGCCATGGCCGGCTCGGCGACCAGGAAGGCGCGGGCGATCTCGGCGGTGGTCAGCCCGCCGAGGAGCCGGAGGGTCAGGGCGACCCGGGCGGCGGGGGCGAGCGCCGGGTGGCAGCAGGTGAAGATCAGGCGTAGCCGGTCGTCGCGCACGGGTCCCTCCTCGGCCGGTGCGTCCCCGGCGTGCAGCAGAGCGGCTTGGGCCTGCCGGTCCTCGCGGGACGCTTCCCGGCGGAGGCGGTCGATCGCCCGGTTGCGGGCGGTGGTGATGATCCATCCCGCCGGGCTCGGGGGAAGCCCGGCGGACGGCCAGCGCTCGGCCGCCGTGGTGAAGGCGTCCTGGACCGCTTCCTCGGCGACGTCGAGGTCACCGAAGACGCGGACCAGGACGGCGACCGCACGGCCGTACTCCTCGCGGAACACGCCGGAGATGTCCGCCGCGGTCGCCCCCGGCCTGCCGGATGTCACCCGCAGGACCCGTCCTGCAGCGGCCTGACCTCGATGGGGAGGGTGGTGGCGCGGGCGAGCTTGCGACCCCATTCGAGTGCGGCATCGAGATCGGGTGCCTGGATGACGGTAAAGCCACCGATGTGCTCCTTGCCCTCGATGTACGGCCCGTCGGTCGTGAGCATCTCGTCGTCCTTCTGCCGCACCACGGTGGCCGTGCTCGCCGCGTGCAGGCCCCCGGAGAACACCCAGGCGCCGGCCGCTCTGAGCTCGGCCTTCAGGGCCTCGACGTCCCTGATGATCGGCTCCAGGAACTCCGGCGGCGGCGGGGTCCCGTCACCGTCGGGCTGGTAGATGCTGAGCAGGTAGTGCGTCATGGTGTGCCTCCTTGGCCGAGTCTTCCGGCCCTGTGCCGGCGTCTCACCCTCTATACGAACGGCCTCGTCGCGGATCGACACCGGAGCACGACCGGGCGGCAGATTTTTTTGCGCCCGCTCCGGCGGCGGGGAGCGCAGGCGCCCTTGGTGTCGGTGCCCTCAGCCTCTTCAGGTCTGCTCAGGTGCCCTCTGCGGAAGTGCCCTCTTCTCCAGCGTGAGCCCTCGGCTTCTCCCGGTGTGAGCCCGCCGCCCCTGAACCGCCTTCCCTGCCGCGTGCCTTTGGGGGAATGCAGCCCCGCTCACGTTCGAAGGCCCGCTCGCGGTGATACCACGTTGGGGTATGCGCGGAGGGCGGGTGCCCGTCCCTCGTGCGGCAGACGTCCCTCTTCCGGCCCTGGGCACGGGAGGGGAGGGAGGTGGTGGCGGCCAAGTGCGGAACCGATCCGGCAGGGAGCGCGGGCGTGACCCCGCTGCCCACGGGGTCACGGCGCAGCGGCGCAGGAACAGCGCGCGGCGCCTGGCCCGCGGGGCGCGCGTCATAGGCATCCGCTGGTCGGTCGGGGGCACGCCGGATCGCCGTCCCGGCGCGGAGGCCGAGGTCTCGCCTTCGCTGCGGGTGGCGGCGGCCTACGGGTGGCGCCTGATCATCGTGGGTGCCGCCGTCTACGCGATCTTTGCGGCGCTGGGGCGGTTCCAGCTGGTGACGCTGGCAGTGTTCCTGGCCTTGGTGCTGACGGCCCTTCTGGAGCCGTTGGTCAGTCTGCTGAACCGCTGGATGCCGCGGTCCGTGGCGGTCGCGGGCGGCCTGCTGCTCGGCATCGTGCTGCTCTTCGGCATCCTGAGCCTGATCGGGGCGAATGTCGCGGGTGAGTGGGAGGGGCTGCGCCGGGAGTTCGTCGGCGGTGTGGCGAGGATCGAGCGGTGGCTCGAAGGCCCGCCGTTCCGCCTGCGTGCGGGGACGCTCTCGGATGTGCAGGCGCGGGTGTCACGGTTCGTGTCGAGTCATCGCGCGAGTCTGATCAGCACCGCGCTCAGCGGGGTGGGCCAGCTGGTGGAAGTCCTGACGGTGGGGGTGCTGGCCCTCTTCTGCGCGGTGTTCTTTCTGCATTCGGGTGACCGGATGTGGGGCTGGTTCGGCGGCCAGCTGCCGGGGCGCGGGCGGCATCCCGTGCGCCTCGGGGGGCGTGCCGCGTGGGTAACCTTCACCGGGTACACCCGCGGCATCGTGGTGGTGGCCTCGATCAATGCGGTGCTGGTGGGGGTGATGCTCTTCGTCCTGGGGGTTCCGCTCGCCGTTCCGCTGGCCGTGCTGGAGTTCTTCGCCGCCTTCATCCCGCTGGTGGGTTCGCCCATCGCACTGGCCGTGGCCGCCGTCGTGGCGCTGGCCGCGAAGGGGCCGCTGGTGGCCGTGGTCGTGGTGCTGCTGATCGTGGTCATCGGGCAGATCGAAGGCCATGTGCTGCATCCCCTCGTGATGAGCCGGGCCGTCCGCCTGCATCCGGTGGTGGTGGCGCTCTCGGTCATCTGCGGCAGTGTCACGGCGGGTGTGCCCGGAGCGGTCGTCGCCGTACCGCTGGTCTCCGTGGCCTGGTCCGTGTTTGGCGTTCTGCGCGCACACCCGCGCCCGCCGTCCACCTCTGCGGGCTCTCAGGCCTCTGCGGGCTCTCCGGGGTCTCCGGGGTCTCCGGGGTCTCCGGGGTCTCCGGGACGTTGAGCGGTCCCGCCCGACGACAACAGGCGTGCTGATGGACTCGCTCGGCCGCGCCGCCAGGGCCGCGGTCCGCAACAAGCCGGACCGCTGCGGTGGCGGCCGCAACAAACCGGACCGCTGTCGTTGCGGCCCGCAGCAATCGGTACGAACCGTCCCGGCTTTGCAGTCCTTGAGCCGTGTGTGAAGATCGCACGTCGCGGAAGGCGGGGAAACCAGTGAGGTCAAAGGACGCGTAGTGGGAAATTCGGTCTGGCCGGGAGCGCCGGAGAAGTCCGTTGATCCGCACGGGGGGTTGGTGCTGCGGCCGCGCGGACTGGTGGATCTGCGGGGCCCGGGAGACGTGCCGGCCGTGTTGTCGTATCCCCCCGGGGCGGTGGTGGTGGTTTCCGGACTGCCGGGGAGCGGCAAGAGCACCTTGCTGCGGCGCTGGTCCGAGGCCGCGTCGGTGGTGGACCCGCGCACCGTGCATCTCGCCTGTGAGGCGGTGATGCCGGCCCGGTTGCCGTACGCGGTGTACCGCCCTTGGGCGCGGTGGAAGTACTTCCGGTGGCTGCGTACGGCGGTACGCACCGGCGAGGCGTTGCTCGTCCACGATTGCGGTGGCCGGCCGTGGATGCGCCGGTGGCTGGCCAGAAGCGCCGGACGGCAGGGCCGCGAACTGCACCTGGTGCTGCTGGACGTAGGGGTGGCCGAGGCGCTGTCGGGTCAGCAGGCCCGAGGCCGGTGGGCCCCGCGCCGTGCCTTCGTCCGGCATCACAGAGGCCTCGACCGGTTGCTCGGGGCTTTGTCCCGGCTCGGCGCGGCACAGTTGCCTGCCCCACGAACTGCTCCCGATGAAGCCGATGACGCTTCGTCCCCACACACCGTCAGGCTCCCCAAGCAGTCCGTACCGCCGGCGAGCCCGGCTGCCGACCCGGTGCCGGAGGCGATATCGGTCGTCCTGCTGGACCGCGGCTCACGAGAGCGGGTGGCGGCGGTGGAGTTCGTCCCCGCACCGGCCCGGTCGCCACGCACGGAGGACGGGGCACGGCCGTAGCGCCCGCTCTTCAGTCCGGCCCGGAGAGTCCGGGGACGCGAGTCCTGCCCGGGGCAGTCGTGCCCGGGGGAGTCTTGGGCGGCGAGGCCGGGGTGGCGTGGGGTGCCCTGCCCGGCGAGTCCTGCGCGGCGAGTCCTGCTTGGCCGCAGCCCTGCCCGGCCGGAGCCCGCCGGGCCCGCGTCGTCCTGCCCGGCCGGAGCCCGCCGGGCTCGCGTCGTCGGCTGCCGCAGATCAGACTCGTGCAGGGCGCCGTCGCGACCGTCGTCCGGACAGTCCCGGCGGTGGTCTCACGCGGGGGCTGGTTTGCGGGTGACACGAGGTGCAAGGCACCCTTGCGTCATGTCATACGTGAGGCTCGAAGCCTGGATCGGTGGAGAGTGGCTGCAAGTGGACGCCGTGAGCGTCACCGTAATGGACTCTGCGCTGACCCTGTCCTTCGAACCCCAACGAAGCGAGACGGCCTACCGGAGCCTCATCTGGGAGCCCCTGGAGAACTTTCTCAGGGAGTACCGCGACGAGCCGGTCGTGGTGGTGCCGCTGGGGCGCAACCTGCCGGTGATGTTCGGCCCCGGCGCCGCGGGACCCTTCCGGCTGGCGGAGACGTCGGGCAAGTGACCCCCGATCGCCCGTCACGGCTTCGTTGAAAGAACCAGTACTTGGCGGCCCCGTCGAGTGGCGGGGGCCGCAGCGCGTCAGCCGGCCGACCGCCGCCGGGGGCGGACCGGCTTCGGCCGCTGGGGGCGGACCGGCTTCGGCAGCCGGGGGGCGGACCGGTTTCCGTCGCCGGGAGGGCGGACCGGCTTCCTGCTGCTGAACTCGTAGGCACCATGCCGTCAGTCGAGCAGGCCGGACTCTCCTTACCCTGGTCGCATGGCGAAGACGCACAGCTACGACGTAGCGATTGAATGGACCGGCAACCTCGGCTCGGGTACGGATACTTACCGTTCCTTCAGTCGTGCCCATGAAGTTCTGGCGATGGGGAAGACGCCTATCGCTGCCTCCTCCGACCCGGCCTTCCGCGGTGACCCGGCCCGCTGGAATCCGGAGGAACTGCTGGTGGCCTCCGTTGCTCAGTGCCACATGCTCTGGTACCTCCACCTTTGTGCTGTTGGCGGAGTAACTGTTGTCGACTACGAAGACCGCGCTCACGGCGTCATGACCATGGACGCGAGCGGCGGGGGAGGCCAGATGACCGAAATCGTGCTTCGCCCCGAGGTGACCGTTGCCGAGGTGTCGATGGTGGACAAGGCACGCGCACTGCATGGCGAAGTACATTCGGTGTGCTTCATCGCCCGCTCGGTGAACTTTCCCATCCGGCATGAGCCGCTCACCCGTGTCCAGTGAGAAGCTGATGGCCTGCCCAGCGTAAGAGCCGATGCCACAGTGGTGCGCCTACGGAATCTGCCGAGCCGGTGCCGTGCGAGGGGCAGTGTGTCACGGGGCGCGCAGGCCGTCGCGCCTCCCTCGAAGAGGCTGGCATGGGAAGGGCGTTGGGCCCTGCGGGCAGTCTGGTCCTCGCGGTGTACGAGGTCCTGACGGCCCGTGACACGGGTGTGTCACGTCCTGCTCCGTCACGAACAGGGCGTGGGCCGCGCGGCCACCGGTTGCGCGCAGCGAACCGGCAAGGTTGCTGCGACGCTCACCAGCACACTGAAGCGGCGCGGCGCATGGTCCCGGGTACCCGACCCGCGGCGCGTCACCTTCCTGGAGTGGAGTGCCGGGCATCATGCTCCGCTACCTGGCAAGGACGTCAGCTACTTCGGCGCCCACGGGCACGTTCCGCTGGGCGTGGCCCTGCTGCTGGCCGCGGTGGCGGGCAGCGCGCGGCCGCCCGCAAGCACCGCCGGGCCGACCACAGGGTTGTGAAGGCCGAGGCCAAGGACTCGTCGAAGGCCCGGCGGCAGCCCGGACTACCGGGAGCCCGCCACAGGGTGCCCCTTGTAGAAGGACTCCTCCAGGTAGGCGGCCTCGTGCGGCTGGTAGGGCTCCTCCAAGTAGGCGGCCTCGTCTTCGTCGAGTTCGACGTCCACCGCGGCGACCGCGTCGGCCAGCTGGGCCGGCTTGGTGACCCCGACGATGGGGGAGGTCACCGCCGGGTTGCGCATGACCCAGGCCAGGGCGACCTGGGCCGGGGACAGACCCCGCTTGCCCGCGATCTCGTGGACGCGCTCGGCCACTGCCTGGTCCTCGTCGCGGTAGAGGATCTTGCCGCCCTCGTCGGTCTCGGCACGTGCCGTGGCGGTGTCCGGGGCCCGCGTCAGTCTGCCCCGCGCCAGCGGGCTCCAAGGGATCACGCCGATGCCCTGGTCGGCGCAGAGCGGGAGCATCTCCCGCTCTGCTTCTCGGTGGATGAGGTTGTAGTGGTCCTGCATCGACACGAACCGGGTCCAGCCGTTCAGGTCAGCCAGGTACAGGGCCTTGGCGAACTGCCAGGCGTGCATGGAAGAGGCTCCGATGTAGCGGACCTTCCCGGACTTGACCGCGTCGTGCAGCGCCTCGAGGGTTTCCTCGATCGGGGTGTCGTAGTCCCAGCGGTGGATCTGGTACAGGTCGATGTAGTCGGTCCCCAGTCGCTTCAGGGAGGCGTCGAGCTCGGCGAAGATCGCCTTGCGGGACAGCCCGGCGCCGTTCGGGCCGGGGCGCATCCGCATCCAGACCTTGGTGGAGAGGACGACCTCCTCGCGCCGGGTGAAGTCCTTGACCGCCTGGCCGACGATCTCCTCGCTGCTTCCGGCGCTGTACCCATTGGCCGTGTCGAGGAAGTTGACCCCGCCCTCGAGGGCCTGCTTGATGATGTCCCGGCTGGCGTCCGCGCCCAGCGACCAGGGCTCGCCGCCCCGGTCCGGCTCGCCGAAGCTCATGCAGCCGAGGGTGATGGCGGAGACTTCCAGTCCGGTCGTTCCGAGTTTGATGTATCGCATGCTTCCGAACCTAGGAGTTGGAGTACGCTCTAACGCAATACGTCTCGGTCCGGAATTCGGAGGCGTGCGGCATGTGTGCCCTGTCGGGTTTCGACCGTTTCGGCCAGACGTAGCAGAGAACCCAGTCGTAGCGAGTGACAAACTATCAATTCTCGGCCGAGCGCGTGGGGCACTACTCAGCGCCCCCGACGGCGAACCGCCCTCGCGGGTCCGTCGCCACGACCGATCATCGCTCGATCACCAAGAGACTCCACTGGCCCGGGCGGCGGTATCGCGGCGCTCGCGACGGCGCCCCTACCCCGCGGGATCTCTAAGACCGTGTCCTACGTGGTGAGACGGACGAAACGCTTGTAGCAGCACAGGGCGGCGGCCAGGCCGAGAAAGGCCAGGTAGTTGCGGGGATGGCGTTCATAGCGTGGGCTGAGTCTGCGGTAGCCGGACAGCCAGGACATCGTGCGCTCGATCACCCACCTTCGACGGCCCAATCGTTCACTGGAGTCGATGCCTTTGCGGGCGATCCGGACTCCAATGCGCTTGCCGCGTAACCATTTCCGCAGGTCCGGTCGGTCGTAGGCTTTGTCGGCGTGGAGGCGCTGGGGCTTGAAGTAGCGGCCGCGGTGGGGGTCGTGTCTCGTTTGGTGACCCGCCACCATGGGCTTCAACCCTTCGCTGTCGTGGGTGTTGCCGGCCGAGATGCCAACGAGAAGG